>CAMTDY010000263.1 GCA_947070915.1 uncultured Roseburia sp. | reverse complement strand
CCCCACGAGCCTTATCGTCGGCAGCGTCAGATGTGTATAAGAGACAGAAGTATTATTTACAAAAACTCGCCTCCTTTTTCTATATTTGGTATTGGTGATTATAGTTTTTCTCCGTACAAGGTAGGTTTATCAGGCTTTTACAAAAAACCTCTATTTTCATTATTATATTCGGAGAAGCCTGTAATGACGGATGATACAGCATGCTTTTTAGCGTTTGATGATTATGATACAGCGTATTGTATGATGCTTTTGCTCAATAGTGCAACAGTACAAAATTTTTTGTTGTCTATTGCTTTTCTTGATAATAAACGTCCATACACTGTAAAATTATTGTCTCATATAGATTTTCATAAATGTGTGAATAAAGTGTCTTATGAGGAAATTCAACAAACAGAAAACAACCAGCAGTTGGAAAAACATTTATAGTCATAGCAGCCGTGTTAGTTTTAGGAGTGTGTCTGGCAGGCTGTGGAAGCAGGGATAAACCTACTCAATAAAACAGCGGATCAGCGCACTGGCGTTTTTTGTCCGGATATAGTACAATAGGTATGGGAAGTGAGGTCTGGTCAGCAATGAGAGATTTTTCAGATAATGAATTAAAAGAGTTGTTGGAAGATGATTCCCCGGAGACCGCTTCTGAATTGGCAGAGGAAGCTGATGCCCTCCGCCGCCAGTATTATGGCGACGAGGTGTATATCCGGGGTTTGATTGAGTTTTCTAATTACTGTAAAAATAACTGTTATTACTGTGGGATCCGCAGAGGCAATGCTGGGGCTGTGCGGTATCGTCTTACGAAAGAAGAGATTCTGTCCTGCTGTCAGGAAGGATATGGTCTGGGATTCCGGACCTTTGTGCTGCAGAGTGGAGAGGATCCCTATTTTTCTGATGATAAAATATGTGAGATCGTGGCGGCGATCCGGCATGAGCACCCAGACTGCGCCATCACCTTGTCCATTGGCGAGAAGCCCAGGGAGAGTTATCAGGCATACTTTGATGCCGGTGCCAGCCGGTATCTGCTCCGGCATGAGACTGCTTCGGAAGAACATTACCAGAAGCTCCATCCAAAGGAAATGAGTGCTTCTAACCGGAAGCATTGTTTAATTGATCTGAAAGAGATTGGTTATCAGGTGGGGTCTGGATTTATGGTGGGATCGCCTTATCAGACTACACAACATCTCATCCAGGATCTGCGTTTTCTGCAGAAACTGGAGCCGGATATGATCGGCATCGGTCCTTATATCAGCCATGGCGAGACGCCCTTTGCCGGCTGTGAAAACGGAACGCTTTCCCAGACCCTTCGTCTGGTCTCTATCTTGAGATTGATGTTTCCCTATGCACTGATCCCCGCTACGACAGCTTTGGGAACGATCCACCCCAGGGGGCGTGAATTGGGACTACAGGCAGGGGCAAATGTGGTTATGCCAAACCTGTCTCCCATGAGAGTGCGGAAACTTTATGATCTCTATGAGAATAAGATATCCACTGGTGAGGAGGCGGCCGAGAGCGTTAATCTTTTGAAAAAAAGGGTGGCATCTGCCGGATACCGGGTGGTGGAGGCGAGAGGAGACGTAAGGCGGGACAAGTGATCCTCCTGAATCAGTTTGCGGTCTGCTGCCATGTATAATTTTCCTAAATGCGTAGAAACTATAGTTAAATTCTGCCGCCTGGTGCAGGAAGGGCAGAGAAAACGCAAGGAGGGAAATCGATGCATAAGGAAGCAAAATTTTATATGTGCGAGGGCTGCAGTTCCATTATGGAGCTGGTTGAAGGAAAGGGCGCTGGTGACTGTTGTGATGTGAAACTCAAAGAGATCCATCCGAACACCAGTGAAGGTGCCGGAGAAAAACATATTCCGGAAGTAGAGGTTCAGGGAAATGCTGTGACTGTCAGAGTGGGCAGTGTTCTTCACCCGATGGTGAAAGAGCACTATATCGGCTGGGTGGCAGTACACACTAATCATGGTATGTACCGCAGGAATTTTGAGGCAGGAAGAGAGCCGGAGACGAAGTTTCTGCTGGAGGAGGATGAGACGATTTCAGCTGTATATGCATACTGTAATGAGCATGGGCTGTGGGAACGTTCCTTTAAGTAAATGAAGATAAATTAGATGTGAGAAGAGCCGTCCGGGGATTGGGCGGCTCTACTGCTAAATACTTTAACACATTATGTATTATTTTGTGCCCTTTCGTCCGGCGATATAGTCTTTCATCGCTTGAAAACTCTCTTTGCTGATATAATGTTCCATTCGGCAGGCATCTTCGGCGGCGGTTTTGGCATCCACCCCCAGCTCAGTCAGCCAGGAGGACAAAAATTCATGGCGTTCGTAAATCATTTCTGCCACTTCTTTTCCTTTTTCTGTAAGGTAAATAAATCCCGCTTTTGTCACCGTTATATAATCATTTTCGCGCAGCTGCTTCATGGCTACGCTGACGCTGGATTTTTTAAATCCCATATCCTCTGCGATATCCACTGAGCGGACTACAGGAAGTTTCCTGCTCAGCATAAGTATTGTTTCCAGATAATTTTCAGATGACTCATTTAATGTCATAAGCAT
>CAMTDY010000262.1 GCA_947070915.1 uncultured Roseburia sp. | reverse complement strand
TCTCTTTCCTTCAGGAATTAAATTCTTTTTCCCGACTTTATAGCTAATTTAATCCGTCCGAATTATGCAAGCTTTGCGGTATTTACCTTCACACCGGGGCCCATTGTGCTGGTCACGGTTACGCTTCTCAGGTACTGTCCCTTCGCGCTGGAAGGTTTCGCCTTGATGATCGCATCCATCAGCGTATTGAAGTTGTCGTTCAGCTGCTCCGCGGTAAAGGAAGCCTTTCCCACTGGAACATGGATAATATTTGCTTTATCCAGACGATACTCGATCTTACCTGCTTTGATATCGTTAACAGCCTTTGTAACATCCATTGTAACGGTTCCTGCTTTGGGGTTTGGCATCAGGCCCTTGGGTCCAAGGACACGTCCCAGACGGCCAACAACACCCATCATATCCGGCGTAGCTACTACAACATCAAACTCCAGCCATCCGTCGTTCTGGATCTTCGGAATAAGCTCCTCGCCACCGACAAAATCAGCTCCTGCTGCTTCTGCCTCTGACAGCTTATCACCCTTGGCAAATACAAGAACGCGGACCTTTTTACCGGTTCCGTGTGGCAGTACTACCGCACCACGGACCTGCTGGTCTGCATGACGTCCGTCTACACCGAGACGAATATGCGCTTCAATCGTTTCATCGAATTTTGCAACTGCTGTTTTCTTTACAAGGTCAATAGCCTCTTCTGGCTCATACTGCGTAGTTCTGTCGATCAACTTCGCAGCTTCTAAATACTTTTTACCTCTTTTCATGATAAAAACCTCCTGGTGGTATTAGCGAACAAATCTCCCACAACGTTCAAATGACATAAGTCTTTTGCGATGTCTAAATTTTATATCTGTTTTATTCTTCTACTGTGATTCCCATACTTCTTGCTGTTCCGGCAATCATGCTCATGGCAGCTTCCAGGCTGCCAGCATTCAGATCCGGCATCTTAAGCTCAGCAATCTTCTGAACCTCTTCCTTGGAGATAGAAGCCACTTTCTGCTTATTCGGTACTCCGGAACCGGAATCAATTTTGCACGCCTTCTTAAGAAGAACTGCTGCCGGCGGAGTTTTTGTGATGAAGCTGAAACTTCTGTCTGCATATACAGTGATGACAACCGGAATGATCATTCCTTCCTGTCCTGCTGTCTTAGCATTAAACTGCTTCGTAAACTCCACGATATTTACTCCATGCTGTCCAAGTGCCGGACCAACCGGTGGTGCCGGTGTTGCTTTTCCAGCCGGGATCTGTAATTTAATATATCCTTCAACTTTCTTAGCCATTTCAAGTTTCCTCCTGTTTTATAGCTTTTCTAATTCTGAGAAATCGATTTCTACTGGTGTTCCACGGCCAAACATATCGATCTCGATAACGACCATCTGTTTTGCCGGGTGTACCTCCTGAACAACGCCGTGGGTATCCTGCCACACACCTTTGGTAACCACAACATGGTCCCCAATGCTGTATGGTGCCTCCTCTGCCTGTGCCAGAAATCCCATATTGGCGATCTCTTCTTCCGTCAGCGGTACCGGTTTGGACCCCGGACCGACAAATCCTGTCACACCTCTTGTGTTGCGGACTACATACCAGGTCTCGTCATTCATGATCATATTGAGCAGAACGTATGCGGGAAACATTTTCTTCTGAACCTGTTTCTTCTCACCGTTTTTCTCCTCCACGACCGTCTGCATCGGCACCATAACCTCAAGGATCTGATCCTGGAGATTCCGATTCTCAATCGTTTTCTCAATATCAACCTTTACCTTATTCTCGTAACCGGAATAAGTATGCACTACATACCATTTTGCCTCTTCCGTCATAGCACCCTCCATCTAATCAAAGTCCAATGACCTGCATCCCCATACGAATCAGCCAGTCGATCCCCGCGATCACACCTCCGAGAACTACTGAAACCACGATCACTAATGAAGTCTGGCGAATAAGTTCATCTCTTTTGGGCCATGTACATCTCTTAAACTCTGCTTTGACATGTTTGAAGAAGCTGCCCTTTTTCGAAGTCTTTTCTGCTTCGCTCATGCGACACACATCCTTTCCATAACATCACACGAAACAATTATTTCGTCTCTTTGTGCAATGTGTGTGTTTTACAAAATCTACAATATTTTTTTGTCTCCATTCTGTCCGGATGGTTCTTCTTGTCTTTGGTCATGTTGTAGTTGCGCTGTTTGCATTCTGTACATTCCAAAGTAATTTTAGTACGCATTACGTCACCTCCGTGATTTTTGTTTTATTCGGATTAAAATTTAGGCATAAAAAAAAGACCTAGGGAACGTTTCGTTCCATTTCATCGCTAGAATAGGATACCACAGTTTGCAGGGGAAAGTCAAGGGAAATGTTGTAATTCTACTGAGTTTTAAAAAATTATTTAAAAAGCGAGTGGAAGCGATTGGGAATTTGGATGATTGGGAATTTCATAAAAAGATAATAGTGATAGAATATCTACACTTAATATGTTAAAATAAATAGAAAGGCTCAATTTGGAGGAGGTAAATAAGATGTTGGTATTCTTACGATCAAAAAATATCTAAAGTACATGGAACTGTATTAAATCTGTCTCTTATACACATCTGACGCTGCCGACGATAAGGCTCGTGTA
>CAMTDY010000261.1 GCA_947070915.1 uncultured Roseburia sp. | reverse complement strand
AATCTTACCACTGTTTCAAAATTTCTTGCTCCAGAATTTTGAGCCTCTTCTAATGTGGGTTTTCTCGTCCATGCATATACCTCACGAAATTCTTTTCCATACAACTTCTTTTCAACTACTATTTGATCTGCATTTTCCTTTGAAGTCACATGATAGTATGTATTTTTTCCTGTACTACTTTTGCTTACATCCTCTGTCGAAATCGTCTTACTGCCCTTATCACCGCTGACAGTGACCTCCCCATAAGCTCCGTAGGTCACACAGAGCCCCATAAGAGCTGTTGACAGCAGGCTGACATAGGTCATCAGTTTCTGCTCATTCCCACTGGCCACACTGTATACGGTCAGTACACTCAGCAGCACCACATTTGTCAGGGATGCACCAAAGGCTGTAGCTGCCAGAAAAGCTCCTGCTTCTGCTATGGCTAGTACGTTGATCGCACTTCCTCCGCACACAGCCGTGAATGTTGCATCTCCCCTATCAGTCTTTCGGCCCCGTCGTGGTCGTATTCTGTCTCTTTCTTTCCGGAGAGCCCTTCTTCCAGAACCTTTGTCAGCTCCCTGTTCTTTCGGGTGCGGTATATTGATATTGTGCGATAAGCGCCCTGGTGCTATCAATAGTTTTCTGCACCAGGAGGCGATTAAGCGCACATTACCCTAACTCCGTTTTAAATATGTAAACATAATATCAATGCCATTATAAGAGCAATTAATTTGCCGGATAACTTTGACCTTCTTTCTCATATTTTTATTTACTGCCATTACATTTAATAATTTTTAACTCGGCTACTTTTCTATTTCCTTCATAAATATTATAACTCATATTTTCCTCAAGTAATTCACATGGTGCATCATCAACTAAAAAATGAAATTTAATTAAATTTGTTTCATCAAAATTTGGACAAATAAAATCAATACTCCAATCATCATAACCAATTGCTCCATTAATACGTATCAATGGACAATATCGTACTCCCTCTGAAGGTATCTTCTTTCTTCCTCCCTCTTCATAAGATACCCAAACAATCTGGGAAATAAAATCTTTATTCATTACTTCACCCCCCTTATTGATTTAATTGCTTTTTCTAATACCTCAAGAGAAGAACAATATGCGGGGCCAATGTTGTCCAAATGCTGATTATAATACATTTCTTGCAAATAATTTGTATTAATAGTGATAATCTGGATGAAGCACATGGGAAGGTTCTTACCCATGAACAGTCTGCCAAATCCAACGGTGTCTGCCCGGCTACAGTCACAAATACTGTGAAACTGTTTACCAGGGAAGGCATTAACGGCATTACCCATCTGAAACGCAGCGTGAATTCAGATCATGCACGTCGTAAGCTGGATGGAAGGGCAGAAGCCCGCATTATTGAAATAGCCTGCGGTCCCGCCCCGGAAGGACATGCCAGGTGGACACTCCGGCTTCTGGAGGAAAAAGCCAGGATAGAACTTGATACTCCTGTAAGCAAGGATACCATAGGCAGGGCGTTAAAAAAAACCGGCTTAGACCTCACAAAAACAGTTACTGGTGCATCCCCAAAAAGGAAGACGCAGAATTTGTAGCATGTATGGAAGATGTCCTTGACGTATATGAAATGCCGTACAATCCCAGACGCCCGGTTGTGTGCATGGATGAAAAACCATACCAGTTGTTAGCGGATGTCCGGGAACCGCTGCCAATGCGTCCAGGTGATGACCGGAAAACGGATTCGGAATACAAACGTAGTGGGACATGCAGCATATTTGCCTTCGTTGAGCCGCTTGGGGGAAGGCACCATACGAGTGTCCATGAACAGCGGACTGCGGTTGACTGGGCACATGAAATCAAATATTTATCAGATGTCATGTATCCGGATGCCGAAAAAATCATTCTGGTTATGGATAACCTTAACACACATAAGCCGGCGTCCCTGTACAGGGCATTCCCTCCCGCAGAGGCCAGGCGGATAATCAGACGTTTGGAAATCCATTATACGCCCAGGCATGGAAGCTGGCTTGATATGGCAGAAATCGAGTTAAATGTCATGACACGCCAGTGCCTTGCCAGACGCATTGAAGATATCAGTCTTCTGCGGAGTGAACTGTCAGCATGGGAAACAGAACGCAATCATGATGAAGCAAAAATCCAGTGGCATTTTCAAACAGGAGATGCCCGCGAAAAGCTTATATCATTATATCCTGTATACATAACATCTGACCAGTGATTCAGTCAGATGTTATGTTAAATATCAACGAGACAGTACACTAGCATTATATTTTACATAACCTGAAATAGTGAAATAGTTCTTTCCCCTGTTTGGGGATTATAACCTTTACTTGAAAATCCTTGTCCATAATTAGAGGTTGTAAAAATTTCGCTTTCCTTCCCCCCTCCAGAAAAACCTGGAAATTGTGTCTACTTACTTGACTATAGTCCACCACGCTTCATAATTGTCTTTTTATACACTTCCAAAAGATAATATATGAAAATTAATATTTATTCCAAATGAACTAATCTTACTAAGCTGTTCCGTACATAATGTATATCCAAATTGCCCCTTTTCTGAATTAATATAAAAATTTATTTCTACGATTGCCTGTCTCTTATACACATCTCCGAGCCCACGAGACGGAGCTACATCTC
>CAMTDY010000260.1 GCA_947070915.1 uncultured Roseburia sp. | reverse complement strand
GCGGTGGGTGGAAACCCGGAAGCAGCTTCTGTTTCGGGTATTTCGGTATTTAAAGTGACCGTAGGCGCCTTCATTATGGCGGGTATTCTGTATGGTTTTGGTTCCTGGCTGGAATGTGCGAGAATGGTAGGCTCCGGTTCTGCCGCCTATGGCCAGGGCTGGGAGATGGATGCCATCGCCGCCTGCGTGGTAGGAGGCGTATCTTTTACCGGTGGTATTGGTAAGATCTCTGGCGTTGTGGTAGGTGTGATCATATTTACAGCGCTGACCTATTCCCTGACGATTCTTGGAATCGATACAAATCTGCAGTTTGTATTCTCTGGAATCATTATCCTTGTGGCAGTTACACTGGATTGTCTGAAATATGTACAGAAAAAATAGCAAGATAGGAACAGCTGGTGTACAAAATACTGTATGGGAGGCTATATGGATAATTATTCAGTGCTTCTGGTGGACGATGAAGAAGAAGTGATCCATGTCATAATGCGGAAGATCAATTGGGAGGGACTGGGATTTTCTGTGGCAGGACATGCCAATAACGGGGCAAAGGCCTTAGAGATGGTGGAGGAATTCCAGCCAGATGTGGTGATGACAGATATCCGGATGCCGTTTATGGACGGCATGGAACTGTCACGCCGCATCAAGGCAGAATATCCTGCCACAAAAATCCTGTTTTTTACCGGATTCGATGAATTTGAGTATGCCAAAGGGGCGGTGCAGCTGGAGGTGGAGGAATATATTCTAAAGCCCGTGAATTTAGTAGAATTGACCAATTACCTTTCCCTGGATCGTGTCTGTGAAGTACTGGGCGTGTCAAATTCTTATTTTTCCAGTGTTTTCAAGAAAGAGACAGGGAACTCCTTTATCCGGTATCTGACGGATTATCGGATGGAACGGGCGTCGCAGCAGCTGATCGGGACAAATGAGAAAAGTTATATCATTGCAAAAAATGTCGGGTACACAGACCCGAATTATTTTAGTTATGTGTTTAAGCGTAAGTTTGGCGTGTCTCCTTCAAAATACAGAAGGGAGCATATAGAGGGTGAAGAATAAATTTCAGAAATATATGAGAAGATGGAAACCGGAGGGAATGCAGTCCACAGTTACGCGGGCTTTTTCCCTGATTTCGGTTTCCATTATGCTGATTCTGGGGATTGTGATGTACATGAAATTCTCTTCCCTGTCCCAGCGGGAGATGATTCAGGATACAGAGACGCTGGTGGATCAGACCAGGCAGAGGCTGGAGGAATACCTGGCTGCCATGCGTCAGATATCCGATACGGTTTATAATAACGTGATCGGAGAAAATGATCTCTCCTTCCAGGAAAGTAAAATACAACGGGGAATGAATATCGTATACGAGGCAAACCGGAACCATCTGCGCAGCATTGCGGTATATAGTGAATCTGGAAATCTGATGGCGGCGGAACCGGTGGTTTCCCAGAGGGAAAATAAGGATCTGACTCATCAGTCCTGGTTTCAAAAGGCTCTGGAGGACATGGAAAATATGCATTTTTCCAAGCCTCATATCCAGAATTTGTTTAAAGATGGCGCCAGGCAGAATAACTGGGTGATCTCTTTGAGCCGAGTGGTGGAACTTACGGATAAGGGAGCTCCTGTAACCGGGGTTTTGCTGGTAGATATGGATTTCTCAGGTGTCTCACGGATGCTGCAGCGCATCAACTCCAACACTATGGATACGGGGCAGTATTACTATTTGTGTGACAGTAATGGAGAGATCATCTACCATAGAAAGCGGAGAGAGATCAACAGTGGAAGTTTTCGGGAAAGTGATGCGGCAGCCACATATAAGGATGGTGTTCACGGGGAAGAATTCGAGGGAGAGCACCGGAAGCTGATCATTAAGACGGTGGGACTTACGGGGTGGAAGCTGGTGGGCGTGATCCCGGAGTCCACATTTACACAGGGGATGTTTGATATGCGGTATTTTATCATTATGATCATCCTTCTGATGGCAATGATGCTTGCTGTGATCAACCGTGTGGTTTCTGCGAAGATCTCCAGTCCGATCTTAAAGCTGGATGCCTCCGTCAGGGAATATGAAGCAGGAGAAAAGCCGGAGATCTATATTGGCGGTTCCCGGGAGATCCGTCATCTTGGAAATTCGATCCAGAGATCTTATGAGCAGATTGACGAGTTGATGCAGGAAATCGTCAAGGAGCAGAATGAGCGAAGGAGGAGTGAGCTGGATGCACTGCAGAGCCAGATCAATCCACATTTTCTTTATAATGCGCTGGACTCCATCACATGGATGATCGAGGGGGAGCGCAACGATGATGCGGTTTTTATGATCTCCGAACTGGCAAAGCTCTTTCGCATAAGTCTCTCCAGAGGTCAGACCGTGATCTGTGTGCAGGATGAGTTGCAGCATGCAAAAAGTTATATGAATATCCAGAAGATCCGGTATAAGAATGCGTTTCATGTAATCTTTGATGTAGATCCGGAAGTCTATACCTATTGCAGTGTAAAGCTGGTACTGCAGCCTTTATTGGAAAATGCGATCAGCTATGGGGTGGGCGGTATGGACGATACCGGGGAGATCCGGATAGTGGCACGGAAACAGGAGGAGAGGATCATTCTCTCTGTAGCAGATAATGGGTTTGGTATGTCGGAGGAAGAGGCTGAACTGGTATTGAC
>CAMTDY010000259.1 GCA_947070915.1 uncultured Roseburia sp. | reverse complement strand
GGATAAGTTTTGGAAAAAAAGGACGTGTTTGTGGGAATTTTTGCGGAAACTCAAGGATGGTGGTGCTTGCCAAATCCCTGATTTCTTGTTATACTAGAGCGTGTCTGAAAATGATTTTCAGCACACTAGTATAACAAAAATGGAGTTATCTTATGTTAACTATGTTTTTCAAGGTCTTACAAAATCTGAAAAAACAGTTTTGCAGGAAAATATAGTGTAGGATTGTAAAATATAGAATGTTATCATCTGGCTGGCGCTTTGTCCGGCTGATACAACGAGAAGGAGGAGACAGCATTGGAAAAGGAACTTGTCATCGTATTGGATTTTGGTGGACAGTATAATCAACTGATCGCCAGACGTGTCAGGGAATGCAACGTGTATTGTGAAGTGCATCCTCATACACTGAGCCTGGAAAAGATCAAGGAGATGAACCCAAAGGGGATCATTTTTACCGGGGGACCAAACAGTGCATATGGAGAGGACTCACCGAGTTATGACAAGAAAATCTTTGAGCTCGGTATTCCTATCCTCGGCATCTGCTATGGTTCTCAGCTGATGGCCCACCTGCTCGGTGGAAAAGTAGAGACTGCCCCTGTCAGCGAGTATGGCAAAACCGAGGTAAAGGTAAATAAGTCTTCTCTGCTTTTTGGCGACGTCAGCGAGAGCACGATCTGCTGGATGAGCCATACGGATTATATCGCAGAGGCTCCCGCTGGTTTTACTGTCAGCGCCACGACGCCGGTCTGTCCAGTGGCGGCAATGGAGCTGCCGGAGAAGAATCTCTATGCGACCCAGTTCCATCCGGAGGTTATGCACACTCAGGAAGGAATGAAAATGCTATCCAATTTTGTATATAAGGTATGTAACTGCAGCGGCGACTGGAAAATGTCTTCTTTCGTGGAGGATACGATCAAGTCGGTGCGTGAGAAAGTCGGCAGTGGAAAAGTACTTTGCGCCCTCTCTGGCGGCGTGGATTCTTCCGTGGCAGCTGTTCTCTTGTCAAAGGCCATCGGAAAACAGCTGACCTGTGTCTTTGTGGACCAGGGGCTTCTGCGCAAGAATGAAGGCGATGAGGTCGAGTCAGTATTTGGTCCGGATGGTCCTTATGACCTGAATTTTATCCGGGTGAACTGTCAGCAACGCTTTTATAAAAAGCTTGCCGGCGTCACCGAGCCAGAGAAAAAACGTAAGATCATCGGGGAAGAATTTATCCGCGTATTTGAGGAAGAGGCAAAGAAGATCGGAGCTGTGGATTTTCTCGTGCAGGGAACAATCTATCCGGACGTGATCGAGTCCGGTCTGGGCAAATCAGCGGTGATCAAGTCCCATCACAATGTGGGAGGACTTCCTGACTGCGTGGATTTTAAGGAGATTATCGAACCTCTTCGTCTTCTTTTTAAAGATGAGGTGAGAAATGCTGGCAGAGAACTTGGTATTCCGGAATATCTTGTGAGCCGCCAGCCATTCCCTGGCCCAGGCCTGGGGATCCGTATCGTCGGTGAAGTTACCGAAGAGAAAGTACGTATCGTCCAGGACGCCGATGCGATCTACCGTGAGGAGATCGCTAATGCTGGAATCGAGGGACTTGGACAGTATTTTGCAGCCCTTACCAATATGCGCTCGGTAGGGGTGATGGGTGATGAGAGAACCTATGATTATGCGGTGGCATTGAGAGCAGTTAATACGACGGATTTTATGACAGCAGAGTGCTCGGAGATTCCCTTTGAGGTACTGCAGAAGGTGATGAACCGAATTATCAATGAGGTCAAGGGGGTCAACCGGGTGATGTATGATCTCACCAGTAAACCGCCGGGGACGATAGAGTTCGAGTAACGGATGAAAAAGCTCGGATACCCATTTTTCAAGGGTTTCCGGGCTTTCTTTATGCCGTTTGGCTCTACTTTGGCTCTATCAGAAAAATCCTGTTTCAAACAGAGTGGAGGATAGAGCCACTGGATATGTTATTCTTTCGCATCAGTATTTAGCTTGAATACATTTCCATGTGTACCTTTCTTGACAATGCGGTTGCTGTCAATGAGATGGTGTTTGATTTCTGCCACATCAGCCTGTATTTCAGCAATGGCTGCTTCATGTTCTTTGGCAGAAGCATAACCTTCGGTATCCGCAATGACGGAATCGCATAATCCTTTTGCCTTTATATACTTGGCAAGGCGTTCGTTGATATCCACATTGTCAAAAGAAATCTTTATGGAAGAAGGAACCGGGTTTCCTTTTCTGTCTTTTTTCATTTCAAAATTCATATCAATCTGCTCGTCTAACTGGAAGAGCAGGGTCAGCACATCGGACGTGGTCTCGATGTCGAAATCCATAAACTGATAAATACTGATTCCCAATGCCCCAGCTATCTTTAATAACTGGTCTGGCTTTGGGTTACGGATTCCGTATTCATATTTTTTGATGGTTGCGGAATTGATGCCGGAGAGTTCTCCGAGCATTTCCTGTGAGATGCCACGCATATTGCGGTAGTATTTTATTTTTTCGCTAACGGTCATAGCTGCACTCCTTTTTGCGTTTTTGGTTGATTCGTTACGATATAACAGGGTACACAGAAGTGTTCCAAATACATCATACCACAGTTGGACACATTTGTGTATAAAAATTTTTGAAAAACACTTGACAGTCACAAATGTGTACTGTATAGTAT
>CAMTDY010000258.1 GCA_947070915.1 uncultured Roseburia sp. | reverse complement strand
TAGCCCTGGTTCCACTGGGATACGATCTGATACTCGATCCTGAAATTTTCTCCTGAATAGCTGGTGGTCTGCTGGTCTGTTCCTGCATGGCAGGTTGTTTTGTTGAATGGCTGGCATACCCCTGTCAGTAGCATTCCAATAAATAATAATATTGCTAAAGCTCTTTTCATATTTCACCTTTTCCTTTCTGCTGGTTATTTACAACTTCTTCTGTATTTTTGCATTGGCATTATAGTTGTTATTTACATTATACATAATCTGATATAATACAACAAGAACAAATGTTCGACATATATCGACAAAATTCGACAGAAGTATGTACCCTTTTAAGTCACGTGCTTCCTGCATATTCTTAAACAAGAAAAAAAGATGGCCAACGTCAACCATCTCTTCCTCAATAACATATTATATTTCTAAAAAAAGCATATATGTAATAATAAAAATCGCTTAAGCGTACCCGCAGGATTTCAATTCCCATTCAGAAGATTTACTGTCTCTGACAAAACATGGACTCCCGACACTGCCGGAACTCCCATGTTTTTATTCATCAGATATTAACGTGTCAGCACACCAGCACCATCCTGCTAACTCAGCGTAGCCGCATAGTCATTAAAGACATAATCCATAATGGAGGCCGTTCCCACGATCTCACAGCCATAGATATTACCGTCCTGCGTCTCCTGATGGCGCACGATACGAACCACACAATTTAGCGCACCGCTGTCACTGAGGACAAGCCTTGCATTAAAATAATATCCCACTGGCAGAACGCTCTTGGTCTTAAAGCCAATCCCCACCTTGGAGACATCAAACACCTCGATGGGCGCATTGATATTTTCTACTTTTACATTATCCTGTTTAAATAATGAAGAGATCTCCAGTTCCAGCTTTGCCGGCCATCTCTTTTCTTTTCTCATCTCAATCATAAATAGCCCCCCTTTGCCACCAGCTGTTACTCTTATTATCTCTTAGAAAACGCTTGCCGTCAACCACTTTCTTAAAGAATCTGAAGACTATTAACAACTAATTCAGCAATTCTTTGAGAATCTGGTTTACCATTCCAGGGTCCGCCTTGCCCTTCATGGCTTTCATGGTCTGGCCTACCAGGAAACCGATGGCTTTGGTCTTTCCTGCCTGATAATCTGAAACCGATTGTGGGTTTTCCGCGATGACTTTCTCTATCGTCTCCCGAAGCGCTCCCGCATCGTTGACTGTCCTCAGTCCGTTCTCCTCCACATACTGCTCCACATCGATATCCTCAGAAAACATTTTTTCAAATACTTCCTTCGCCACCGTAGAGTTGATGGCATTCTCATCGGTCAGCTGGATGAGCGCCGCCAGGTTCTCCGGCGTAAAAGTGATATCCTCCGGCTCCATTTCCTTCTCTTTTAAGAGACGCATGGTCTCCACCATAAGCCAGTTGGATACTTTTTTTGCATTGTGGCAGATCGCCGTGGCCGCCTCAAACATATCCGCCAGACTCTTGGAGCTGGTAATAATATTGATATCGTATTCGGGTATGTCAAACTCTTTCTTATACCGTGCCGCCTTTTCCTCCTGAAGCTCCGGCTGCCGCGCCTTCACCTCCGAGATCCACTCATCGCTGATGCTGACAGGCACCAGATCCGGATCAGGAAAATAGCGGTAGTCCTGGGCATCCTCTTTGGAGCGCATCGCATAGGAATATTCCTTATTATCATCCCAGCGCCTTGTCTCCTGGATGACCTTTTTGCCCTCCTCGATCAGTTCGATCTGGCGCGCCCGCTCTCCCTCGATGGCTCTGGAGATCGCCTTAAAGGAGTTCAGGTTCTTCATCTCGGTACGGGTCCCAAATTCGGCGGCTCCCACCTCACGGACAGAAAGGTTGACATCCGCCCTCATGGAGCCCTCGTTGAGCTTGCAGTCCGAGGCCCCCAGATACTGAATGGTCATACGGAGTTTTTCCAGATAAGCGATGACCTCTTCGGCGCTTCTCATATCCGGTTCCGACACGATCTCGATCAACGGCACCCCGGAACGGTTAAAGTCTACCAATGAACAATCTTCCCAGTCGTCATGCACCAGTTTTCCAGCATCCTCTTCCATATGGATCTCATGGATCCCAATGGATTTTTTTCCTGCCGGCGTCTCAATATCCACATGGCCGTCCCGGCAGATCGGCAGATACAGCTGGGAGATCTGATAGTTCTGTGGGTTATCCGGGTAAAAATAATTTTTCCGGTCAAATTTGCAGTACTGGGTGATCTTACAGTTGGTGGCAAGTCCCACTGCCATGGCATATTCCACCACCTGCTTATTTAATACAGGAAGGGATCCCGGCATGCCGGTGCAGACGGGACAGGTGTGTGTATTGGGCGCACCGCCAAACTCCGTGGTGCAGCCACAGAATATCTTTGTCTTTGTCGCAAGTTCTACATGAACTTCCAGTCCGATCACTGTTTCATATTGTTTTGCCATGATATCCCCTCCTTTTATTGTTCCTGTGAGCGGCTCTGCTCAAAGGTATAAGCTGCGCGAATGATCTTTTTCTCCTGAAAACAGTCCCCGATGAGCTGCATTCCGATGGGAAGTCCTTTATCGTCTTTTCCACAGGGAAGGCTGATTCCAGGAAGTCCTGCCAGATTAACAGAGATGGTATAAATGTCTCCCAGATACATCTTAATGGGATCACTCAGGCTCTCACCGATC
>CAMTDY010000257.1 GCA_947070915.1 uncultured Roseburia sp. | reverse complement strand
GTCTGGTCAATTCCTGCAAATACACTTCGCTTACATCATAAACGGAGTCTTCTGTAGCTTTCTGGGCAGTTGTGAGGAACCAGAAGCTGGAAACCATCAGAACGACAATCAAGATTAACAGCCCCAGCACAACCCAGAAAATGGAGCGTCCCCTGGAATTTTTCATTCTATTCTGCAGTTCCTTCACCATGATTTTCTGAACCTCCTATCATGAAATCCTTTCCTCCGAATAAGTTGAACATTCAGTATTATTATATCAAATGGTATGTTGGCTGGCAATACAAATTTATTATTGTGTCTCTTATAAGAGACGCTCATACATATCGAAGGTTCTTGAGTCAAAGCAGGACAGGATCACGGTAATCTCATAATCTTTATTGTCCCCAAACCACCGAATGATCGTATCCAGGGCAACCGGCGTTGCTTTTTCCAGCGGATAACCGTATACTCCAGTAGATATCGCCGGAAAAGCAATGCTGTGTATCCCATATTCTTTCGCTAATTCCAATGAATTCCAATAACAGTCCGACAGCAGTTTTTCATCAGAGGGACTGCCAGAATAAACAGGCCCCACCGTATGGATCACGTACTCTGCTTTCAGCTCATATCCTTTCGTGATTTTTGCCTCCCCGGTATTGCAGCCATTCAATGTTCTGCACTCTTCCAGAAGCCCTCTCCCCGCAGCGCGGTGGATAGCGCCGTCCACTCCGCCTCCGCCAAGAAGGCTGCGGTTCGCAGCGTTGACGATGCACTGGCAGTCCAGCCGGGTGATATCTCCCTTGTCAAGCAGAATTCTATTTTTCCATATCTCATGTTTTTTCTGCATATAGCACCTCGCTTTTTTTATAATCATGAATAGAATGAATTACCTGTCATATTGGTCCAGAATCCGCCGCACTGATGAGAGGTAGCTGCGCCCAAACAGGTTCAGATGGTTCAGCAGCTGATACAGATTATAAAGATCGCACCGCTCCTCATAGCCCGGCTGCAAAAGACCACTCTCCCGGTACGCCGAATAAAATTCCTGCGGAAATCCGCCAAAAAGTTCTGTCATCGCTATATCTGCTTCGGCGTGTCCCACATAAACTGCCGGATCGATCAGCCACGCTTTCCCATCATTTCCTGCAATGACGTTTCCCGACCACAGATCACCATGAAGCAAAGATGGATTTTCTGGTTCCACGAGAAAATCCCCAAGATGATCCAGCAGTCTTCCAGCCTTTTTTAAATCCCCTGTTCCCAAATAATGCTCTGCTGACCGGATCTGTGGTTCCAGACGACAATCCCGGAAAAACGCCGCCCAGCTTTCATTTGCCACATTTTTCTGTGATCTGGCACCGATGTAATTATCCTGGCAAAAACCATATTTTCCCCCAGTGACAAACGCCTGCGACGGAGACTGGTGAAGGGCGGCCAGCTGATGTGCAAATGTTTCCCAGTAATGTGATATCCGTCGCTCCCCCCGGATCCACTCCATAAGAAGAAAGGAAAATCCACCTCTTTTTTCGTCCGTCCCATAGCAGAACAGCTCCGGTGTCCCAATCTCTCCTGTGCGCGCAATCGCTTCTAATCCTGTCGCCTCTGCAGTAAAAAATGACAAATTTTCCTTCTTGTTCGCTTTCATAAAAACCCAGGCGCCGTCGGTTAATTCCAGCCGGCAGGCTTCATTGATATCTCCCCCGGCGACAGGGCTGGCATGCAGAATCCGGTTATTATCTCCAAAGATTGAAGCAATGGCAGAATTCAGGGATGAAAAAATGGGAAGTGATAGAACTGGCATAAGATCGTTCCTTTCTTTATTGAATAATGAGAGAGAGGCAATGTTTGAATTAACACCATTGTATTCGTTTTATATACTATTATCCCCCTGTGTAGATCCAGTTTTGAAACCCGCAGTTTTTCGCTGACTGGTAAACGGGCTGAATCACTTCTTCCAGTGCTCCTGAAAACTCCTGCAGGGACAGTCCTTTTCTGTAAATACGCCCTCTCAGCTCATTATTATTTAAATGTTCTCCGGCACATATTTCAAAAGCTTCCATAACATTTTCAAAAGAATTCATCATTTCGTAGGAATAATATTCCAAACGGCACAGCTTGGAAAAATACATATCCCAATCCGGAAGATTATTGCTTTTACTACTGTTAATCTCTCTCTTGGTCGGATGGAGATTCCAGAATTCATCTCTAATTATGCCATTCTGAGTCAGTTTGATCAATCGTCAAACAAAGTCATCTGCCTGTCAGCAAATGATCCCACACTTCGTTCTTTCACGATATCTTTTTCATCAAGTCTCCCAAATAGTAATGGTGATTGACGATCATGCTGTTCGCAATTATTATTTACCCTTGACTTGCTGCTATTCGCATAACAATATAAACAGCCATTCTGACACGTATCGTAGGCCCCAATATCGATACTCTCCATGCAGCCACATTCTCTTCTCTGATTTCTGTCCTTTCCTGCTGCTAATCTGTAGTTAGCGATTTTCTCAAAACGCTCTTTATCGATACAATGGGCGGAAAAAACTCCGATACCAGTAAAATCACAAACCTCTGCACAGGTATCTATATAAATATTATATTTTTTTGCCGTCTCAACAAATCTTTGCAGCAGTTCTAGCTGCTGGTCTGATGTAACTGTCTGCATATTATACAATTTCATATTATGTTCGGTTTTTTTATACATATCAATAAAACTTACGGTACATTTCTCTGTATAAGGCGCAAGTTTGGATGCCAGAAC
>CAMTDY010000256.1 GCA_947070915.1 uncultured Roseburia sp. | reverse complement strand
ACTCCAATGGCCACACCTACCAATGCGCCGACAATACCTGTTATCCAGTTTACTCTTCCTGTTCTTTCCATTTTTCTCCTCCTTCTGTGTCAAAGAACAAATCGTTCTTACCAAGTTTGGGCGTGGCCGCGCAAACTTCTTTTACTATTTTTTTATTAACAATGACTTTCCAGTCATTTCCTCCGGCTGGGTCATTCCCATCATCTCAATCAGTGTAGGTGCGATATCTGCCAGACAGCCGCCTTCCCTCAGTGTGTACCCATCCTCATAATTTACCAGGATAAACGGTACCGGATTAATGGTATGTGCGGTAAATGGCTGCTTCGTCTCATAATCAATGAGCTGCTCTGCATTTCCATGATCCGCACAGATGAACATCTGTCCATCCACTTCCTTGATGGCATCCACCACCTTGCCGACGCATTCATCCACTGCCTCGATGGCCTGGATCGCCGCTGCTTCCACACCGGTATGGCCCACCATATCCGGATTGGCAAAATTGACGATGATCACATCATACTTGTCTGACTTGATGGCATCCACCAGGCCCTCACACACTTTATAAGCACTCATTTCCGGCTGCAGGTCATAGGTCGCCACTTTCGGGGAATTAACTAACAGTCTGTCCTCTCCCTCGTTTGGCTCCTCCACGCCTCCGTTGAAGAAAAATGTGACGTGGGCATACTTCTCCGTCTCGGCAGTACGAAGCTGCTTCAGTCCATTTTTCGCCAGAAACTCACCGAAGGTATTGTTGATCTCCACCTTATGAAACGCTACAATTTTATTCGGGATCGTCACATCATACTCGGTAAATACTACAAATGTCAATGGGAAATATCCATTGGCGCGCTCAAATCCCTCGAATTTATCATCACAGAACGCTCTCGTGATCTCCCTTGCGCGGTCCGGACGGAAATTGTAAAAAATAACAGAATCATTTTCTTTCACCGTAGCCACCGGCGCACCATCTTTTACGATCACGGTGGGAAGAACGAACTCGTCGGTCTCCTCTTTATCATAAGACTGCTGTACGGCGCACAGTCCGCATTCAGCGGTCTCTCCCTTTCCAAGAACCAGTGCTTCATATGCCTTCTGGACACGGTCCCAGCGGTTATCACGGTCCATCACGTAATAACGTCCCATCACGGTGGCTACCTGTCCCACACCGATCTCATCCATCTTGTCCATCGCCGCCTTTACAAAATCCTTTCCCGAGGCCGGCGGCGTATCCCTTCCATCCAGAAAGGCATGAAGATACACATTTTCAATCCCATTTCTCTTTGCCAGCTCTAACAGCGCATACATATGCGTGTTGTGGCTGTGCACACCGCCGTCGGACAAAAGCCCGAAGAGGTGAAGGTCAGAATTATGCTTCTTGCAGTTATCTATCGCCTGGAGCAGCGCCTCATTCTCAAAGAAAACCCCGTCCTCAATTTCCTTGGTGATCCTTGTGAGCTCCTGGTACACGATACGCCCTGCTCCCATATTCAGGTGTCCAACCTCGGAATTTCCCATCTGTCCCTCCGGCAGGCCAACTGCCATACCGCTGGCATTTCCTTTGACAAATGGACACTCTGCCATCAATCTGTCCATGACCGGCGTCTTTCCTTCGGCAACGGCATTGCCCTCGGTCTTATCATTCAGTCCATATCCATCCAGAATCATCAATACTGTAGGTTTCTTACTCATGTTCTAATCTCCTTTATATTCACTCATATTATTCTATATATCAATGCCGGAAGCCGCTTTTTCAGCCAACCCCCAGGCTTCCAAGTTCAAGGTATCTCTGGTACGCTCCATAGGTCATTGTAACGGCACTGTCTCCGGAGCCCACTACCACCATACTCTGATTCAGTTCTTCTTCCGTGGCTGCCACCGCATTTAATCCACTGGTTCCTGTCTGATATGATGTACTGCCTTCCTTTTTCTGGCTCTTTGTCACATCCCCGCTCAGTTTGTTGGGGCTGACGGTAACGGTTTTATCCGGAACAGTCACGCCTTCTTTCATATAGGCGGCAATCTTTTTCACATAATTTTGTGTCTCTTTAAAGGGGGGGACACCGCCGTACTGTTTCACCCTGCCGCTGCCGGCATTATAGGCTGCCGCTGCCAGGGTCGTATCCCCATTAAATTTTTCCAGATGTGCCGCAAGCAGCTTCGCCGACCCCATGATATTCTGTTCCACATCAAAAATATCCTGAATGCCAAGGCCTTTAGCCTCCTCTGGCATGATCTGCATGATCCCCTTTGCTCCGGCAGAGGAAACACAGTTGGGATTGAAATCCGATTCTGCCTTTGCCACTGCTGTCAAAAAATCATAAGAGACGCCATATTTTTCCGAAGCGCGGCGGAAGATATCTGCAAGCGTCGTCGTCAGCGTACCATCCTGATTCCTCGTCCCGGTAGTTCCCTTTGTCTCTGCCACATTTCCCGCAGAAATATTTCCTGCCGGGATATGTTCTGCCTTCTGGGAAGAACTATTCTCTTTCGCTGATGCCGTGCCGGCCGCCTCAGAAGCGGCTAAACTTTTTTCCTGTTGTTTTAAAACCTCAGAAAAGGGGGTGATGGTTGTTTTTCTGCTTCCTGCCCTGTTGGCATACATTTGATTCTGTCCATCCACCGCCGATATATCATTGACTGTAAGTGCCACATCTTCACCTCCATTGGTTTCGCATGACGCCACCGCCATGCTTCCACCGTATATTATACAAGAACTCCGACATTTTTGCAAGATTATGTAAAACCAATTTTCAATCCCCCGTTTTACGGTATATTCTGGAAAACCAATAAATGCACGCCGCCAGGCAGGGAACCGCCGCCGCCATCAGCGCCAGCGTGATAAGCCCCTGCAAAAGCT
>CAMTDY010000255.1 GCA_947070915.1 uncultured Roseburia sp. | reverse complement strand
GATGTAGCTCCGTCTCGTGGGCTCGGAGATGTGTATAAGAGACAGCATATAAACCGCACATGTATCAGAAACAATATTCTGATTAAAATAAGTCAATTCATTTCCTGCAAATTCTACTTTTAACTCATTATCTGGGAAAGAAAAAATTATTTTTCCATTCTCATTATTATAAAAACAACTAACCTGTTTCTTAAAAACATTTCTTACAAAGGACTCAATCAAAAATTCCTCATATTCTTCGTCTGAACGTTCCAACACAGCACAAATTTCTTTATAAAGAGCATCCATTTCTTCTTCTCGAATATATTCTTCATATTCTTTTTTGGAATGAACCCACTGATCAATATAACCACTTACATCTTTACGCCCTTCTTCTGAAGACCAAATCAATAAATCCTTTTCTCTGATCGAATCAACAAAATCTTCTTCTAATTCTACCATCCAAAGAGATGTATTTTCTAACAACTCCCTATTTTTTCGTATAATGGTAACAAATGCATTACTTATACCATCTCTTTTAGAATCTGAAACTTTACGGGGTAAATTCTGATACGCACTAATAATTGCATACAAAGCTTTACCTATAGTGGTCTTTCCGGTTTTATTGAGTCCAGCAACAACCGTTATACCATTCAAGTCTATCTCTGCTTTTTTTATAAGTGCTATATTCTCTATCCTTATATTCATACAAAAAATCCCCCTTTTCATGCAAATTATACTACACCTACTATCTTTGCGCAAGGCTGGCATAATGAAAATTCCTCCCTAAAGAAAAACTGACATCTGTAATAAACAAATGTCAGCAGTTATTAGGGAACCATGTCGCCCTTTGTAAGCGGAGACGGTGGGATTCGAACCCACGTGCCCGTGAAGGCAAAACGATTTCGAGTCGTTCTCGTTATGACCACTTCGATACGTCTCCAGTCCAGCCCGATACCATCGAACTTTGATGATGCCTAACAGCACCTATATATTTTTACCATTTTTTCACGCTTTTGTCAATGCTTTTACAAGAAAGAATTCTGCCACCAGCCGCTCCCCCAGCCTGCCGGTTTTAAACCGTTCTTCATAGTCCGCCCGCTCTTCCAGCAACTGGTGCAGCGTTTTTTTAGAAAAATGTTTTGCCTGGCTCTTATATTTTTTCACAGTAAAATAGGGAATCCCCGCCTTTTTTGCAATATCCCTGTCGGGCAGGCTCCCTCCGATCTCTTTCATCTGGATCAGTATGTTAATATGCCTTCCCAGCAGATGCAGAATGACAAGAGGTGGCTCCCTCAATTCCAGCAGGTCGCCGTACAGCCGGAATACCTTTTCCTGCTCCCCGGCGATCACCGAATCGATCATATCAAAAATCTTTCCCACCACCTGGCCAGAACAGATCGCATCCACATCGGCAGCCGTTATTTCCTCCCGGTCTCCCACATATCCGATCAGCTTGTCCAGTTCGTTCACGATGCCATCCATCTGAAAACCGATTTTTGAGATCAGATACTCCGCCGTTCTTTTGGAGATACTCTTTCCATTGCTTTTAAGATAGCGCGCCATCCAGGGAAGCAGCTCTCTTTCCTGCTGGAGAGCGCACTCTGTCACACAGCCATTTTTCTGTATCCATTTATAGAGACGGTTTCTCTTATCCACCTTTTTTTCCACAAACACTACATATGTAGTATCTGGAAACCCCTCCAGCAGATCCGCCATGTCACTGGAAGATTTAAACAATTCCGTATTTTCCATAAGTATCAGACGCTTTTCGGCAAAAAAGGGCAGCGTGGTGCCGAGAGAGCCAACTTCCTCCAGGGAAATTCCATTTCCCTCAAAAGATGAGACATTCATGTCATCCCCCTCCTGGGACAGCAGCTTTTTCAATTTATTTTTATAATACCGAACCATGTAGGGCTCTTCACCATAGATCAAATGAAACCGGGACAAATCACCGGATTTGATCTGTTCTGCGATCGTCTTCAAAGCATCTGCCTCCTGTCTGCGAATTACAAGTACTGTTTCAAGTACTGCTTCTATAAATATCTTCACAAAAAGCCTTCTTTTCTTCATCCGGCTATTCTAACGGTACACATTTACTGACATAGTCTTCCGATTCACTTGTACTATAAAAGAAATATCCATCACACACATAACCGCCCTCCCGGTAATCTTCAGGCAGCTTCATCTCAAATTTCTTCCCGTCATCATAACAGCACAGCCATGATCGATCCCCCCTGATATATACATAATGCAGAAGGTTTTCATCATAGTTAATAATGCGCCCACACCATACCTGATCCTTTTCCAGGGAAAGCAGCAGTGAATCCTCTCCTTTTTCTCCTAATATGCAGATCTGCTGTTGCTGCCCTGCCATTACGTAACATAGTTGATCCCTGTATGTGAAGAGTTCGATATATGACGTTTTCTCCTCATCTTCTGATTTCCGCACAATCTCATCTTTTCCCAAATCCAGATCCAGACAGCGGATCGCTTCCTCTTCCCTTCTTCTTATATAATACAATTTGTTATTATAAAAAACCCCATGGCTTACATTATCTCCCACAAGTTTCTTTTTCTTATTTGTTTCCAGATCCAATCTGCTTATACCAAGGCCGGATTCATACAGATAAATATTATCTTTATATATCTGTATTCCAAATATATCATCCACGCCCGTATAATCTTTCACGGCATAAATTTGTTTTGTCTCTTCTGCCACCAGATCATACCGATATAGTTCCCGTAAATTCATCACATAGTACAGCTCTTCTTTATAGACACAAAGAAAATTAATATCCCCTTCCTTCCAGGCTTTTACAATGCAGATCCTTTCATTTGTATCTTTATCAATCCTGATTATGGACTTTTCTTTTATCAAAACAAATATATAC
>CAMTDY010000254.1 GCA_947070915.1 uncultured Roseburia sp. | reverse complement strand
GAAAATCATCATCCAGACGCTGGACCCGGTGATCGGAGTTCACACGGGACCAGGTTCTATTGGGATTTTTTTCATTTCCTATTGAAATTTAAAAATCACAGTTGTATAATAAAAAAGTATGAATTTTGGGTTATAAACCAGAAAGAAGGAAATGGAATGAAAGTATTAGTGATCAATTGTGGAAGTTCTTCCCTCAAATACCAGCTGATCGATTCCGAGACAGAACAGGCGCTTGCCGTTGGGATCTGTGAGAGGATTGGAATAGATGGACGCCTGAACCACAAACCGGCAGGTGGCGAAAAAGTCGTGATCAACAAAGACATGCCGGATCACGAAGTGGCGGTGAAATTAGTTCTAGAGGAGCTTACGGATAAAACTTATGGAGTCATTGGAGACCTGTCTGAAATTGATGCCATCGGACACCGTGTGGTGCATGGAGGAGAAAAATTTGCTTCTTCCGTAGTCATAGATGATGATGTGATGGCGGCGATCGAGGAGTGCAATCCCCTGGCACCGTTACATAATCCGGCGAACCTCATCGGGATCCGTGCCTGCCAGGCGATCATGCCGGGAGTGCCGAATACGGCTGTTTTCGACACGGCATTTCACCAGACCATGGATCCAGTGGCATTTTTGTATGGTCTTCCCTATGATTGTTATGAAAAATATAAAGTGCGCCGTTATGGATTCCATGGTACCAGCCATAGTTTTGTGTCTGCACGCGCCATTGAGCTGCTGGGGCTGGATCCAGACAATTCCAAGGTTATTGTCTGCCATCTGGGGAACGGTGCCAGCATTTCCGCAGTAAAAAATGGTAAGTCTGTGGACACCAGTATGGGACTGACGCCTCTGGAAGGGCTTGTAATGGGAACCAGAAGTGGTGACATCGACCCGGCGATCATCGAGTACCTCGCTCACAATATGGGAAAATCCTTAGAAGAGGTTATGAATCTGCTGAATAAAGAATCCGGCGTCTATGGTCTCTCCGGTATCTCCAGTGATTTCCGTGATCTGGAGAAGGCGGCAGAAGAGGGCAATGAGAGGGCACAGCTGGCGCAGGATGTCTTTGGCTACCGTGTGGCCAAATATATCGGTGCTTATACCGCTGCCATGAACGGGGTGGACGCTATCGTGTTTACCGCCGGTCTTGGCGAAAACAATAATATTATGCGGGAATATATCTGCAGTTATCTCGGATATCTCGGTGTGAAGATCGATCAGAAAGAAAATGCCATCCGCAGTGAGGAAAAGGTGGTATCTACCGCGGACAGTAAGGTGAAAGTGATGGTAGTTCCGACCAACGAAGAGCTTGCCATTGCCAGAGAAACCGTGGAATTGATCGGATAAACCAAAATATTGTCAGAAAAGTAAAAAAGTGTTGACAAACTATGGTCTTACGGATATAATGGTAGAAGTGTTTTCAGATATTAAGGAGGTGTAATGACATGTCAATCTGTCCTAAGAATAAATCTTCAAAGTCAAGAAGAGACAAACGTAGAGCAAACTGGAAAATGACAGCTCCTACATTGGTAAAGTGCAGCAAATGCGGAGAGTTGATGGTTCCACACAGAGTTTGTAAAAATTGCGGCAGCTATAACAAGAAAGAGATTCTTGCACAGGCTGAGTAAGCAGTAAGTTCATGCAGAAACGCATGAATGCAAATAAGGCATAAGAGGTCAATATATCTATGAAAATAGATGTATTGGCTTTTTGTGTTTAAAAAGATGTCAGGAGGCAGTTCATTACGCTTTTGCAGGGCAAATAGTTCTTGAAGTATCTGAAAACCTTTTGTATAATGAAATGAGAGAAGGGAATCGTACCTGGTTCCTGACTCTGGTTATGAGGTGACAAAATGAAAAAAGAAAATGAAATAAATGCAGTAGAAAACAGAATAAAGGATGAGGAGGTTGCAAAACATACCATCAAGGATAGTGTTTTCACGAATCTCTTTAAGGAAAAAAAGTATCTGCTTCAGTTGTATAAGTCATTACATCCGGAGGATGCAGAGGTAACGGAGGATGAATTGTCAGATATTACGATTCATAATATTATGACAGATGGTATCTATAATGACCTCGGTTTCCGACGTGGAAACCGCCTGCTTATTCTTGTGGAGGCCCAGGCGACATGGACGGAAAACATTATTATTCGCAGTCTGATGTATCTGATGACCACTTATCAGGACTACTTCAGAAAGACAAATCAAAATATTTATAAGAAAGCAAAAGTCACATTTCCTAAACCGGAATTATATGTGATATTTACTGGAGAAAATTCGGAACATCCAGAATATATGAGTCTTTCAGAAGAGTTTTTCGATGGAGAGGAATGCTTTTTGGAGGTACGTGTAAAAGTTCTTTACGGCAGTGGTAAAGATGATATCATCAGCCAGTATGTGACGTTCACAAAAGTTTATGATGAGCAGAGAAAGAAATATGGCAGAACTCGGACGGCAATTTTG
The DNA here is from genome assembly GCA_947070915.1 of uncultured Roseburia sp. Taxonomy (GTDB): domain Bacteria; phylum Bacillota; class Clostridia; order Lachnospirales; family Lachnospiraceae; genus Eubacterium_F. Next base: position 439 of record CAMTDY010000254.1, on the reverse strand, counting down.
GAAACCATTCGTATCTGCAAGGATAAAAATGTATTAACAGAGTATTTGTTGGAACGAGAAAAGGAGGTTGAGGCTATTATGTTAGCAATGTATGACGAGGAAGAAATTCTGTTGGACTATATCAGGAGTGAGAAATATGAGGCGGCAAGGGAAGGAGAAAGAAAAGCCGATAAAAGAACAGCAATTAAGATGTTGAAAACGGGTAAACTATCGGTCGAAGAAATTGTACAGTATGTTCCTTCCTTATCGGTTGAAGATGTAGAGAAAATGAGGCAGGAATTGTTACAGAGTGTATAACACAGTATTAAATCGGACTCTCGGCTCATTGATGTGGGCCTTGAGTCTTTTGTTTTTGGAGTGAAATACTATGAATGACAACAGAAAAGACAGTAACTGTCTCTTATACACATCTCCGAGCCCACGAGACGGAGCTACATCT
>CAMTDY010000253.1 GCA_947070915.1 uncultured Roseburia sp. | reverse complement strand
GAGCAGGTCCGTGTCCTTCCTATATCTGAGAAATATCAGGAATATGCAGAGCAGGTAAAGGCAGAACTGGATAAGAATGGTGTGGACGCCACAGTGGATAACCGCTCGGAAAAGATCGGGTTTAAGATCCGGGAGGCGAGACTCAAAAAGGTTCCATATATGCTGATCGTCGGCCAGAAAGAGCAGGAAGAAAATCTCGTTTCCCTGCGGAGCCGTTATAAAGGAGATGAAGGCCAGGTGGCGCTTTCTGATTTCATTCAGGATATCGTAGAAGAGATCCGGACCAAAGAGATCCGAAAGATGGAAGAGGAGACGAAACATGGAAACTAACAACAGACCGAACACGAAAGCGATCGCCTCCCTGGCAGCGTCCTGTATATCCGTGTTGAACTGCTGTCTGTGGCAGCTGGCGATACTGTGCGCTGTGGTGGGGATCGTACTTGGGATCATCGCTCTGCGGGAAGAAAATCCGAGACAGAAAGACCTGGCGATTGCCGGCATCGTCGTGGGAGCGGTGGGACTTACGCTGAGTATTACCCTGGTAGTGGTCAGTATCATGCTTTATTCGGAAGGGGGCGTTGTGGATCCAAGAAGCGTTCCAGCCGGGAAAGACACGATAATGGCGTCGCTTCGCATCTGGAGACATAAAATCTTCTGACATTAATGATATTGGAAAAGGAGTGTAAGATAATTGGAAGAGAATGCAAAAAAAGGACTGGGTATCGCGGCAGTCATACTGGGTGGATTTTCCATCCTCTGCTGTATGTGTCTGGGTCTTGGAATAGTACCGGCGATCGTCGGCATGGTTTTTTCGATCATATGTATCGTAAAGGGTACCGGTTCCGGCAAAACGCTGGGAATCGTCGGGATCATCCTGAATGGTATCGGACTCCTGTTAGGTGCTTATGTTCTGTTCAGTCTGGGAATGATGCTCAACTGGGATAAAGTAATGGATCCACAGATCTGGCAGCAGCTGGAGAAGATCGACCCCAATGACCAGAATCAGATCCAGAACTGGGTGCAGCAGTTTTTCCGGGTAGATATCAGTACTTATTGACTGGTATTGACAGCTTAGCCCGATGGCGTGAATCCGTCAGGACAATAGAAGGAATAAGTTTTTCAGCATCCACTGGAGCAGTATGATGACAATGCCCAGGTAAACATAAGAGATACGGAAGGAAAGTCCTCTTGCAAAAGGAGATCTGCAGGGGGCTTTCTTTTCCAGTGTATGGCTTGCCATAAACAGGACATACATCACGAAACAGTAAAACACAAAGGGATGATAGAGGAAGCAGGAGATAAAATGCCCCTGCAGCAGCGCTGTAAAAGCACGGGTCCCTCCGCAGCCGGGGCAAAAAAGGCCGGTGATCCGGTGGAACAGGCAGGGGTATAGCAGCTGTGAAAAGTTTAAAACCCCTAAATTTTGTAAAATAGATATAAAAATACCAGCGATCAATATCAAGATGCCGAGACGGTACAAAAATTTATCAGTCAGAGTGATCACCTGCCTTCCAATGCTATCCACATCGTATCACAGATTATTATAAATAACAATGACTTCGCGCTGGTATTTTAATCTTTGGCGGCAGTGAGAAATCTTTTTCCGCTAATTTTCCTTTTTTCTTGAAAACCATAGGAAAATCATATATAATGAATCTGTGTGTGTCAGCCCGGCATGATCATGCCGTTTAGTGAGGCATGCACGGGAAAAAGGGTTACAATTCATGACAATAAGGAGGAATGGCTATGGTTACAGCAGTTGTAGGAGCCAATTGGGGAGACGAGGGTAAAGGAAAGATTACTGATATGCTGGGTGAAGAGTCCGATATCATCGTACGTTTCCAGGGGGGAAGTAATGCAGGACATACCATTGTTAATGATTATGGTAAATTTGCACTACATATTCTGCCTTCCGGTGTCTTTTATGATCATACGACGAGTATCATCGGAAATGGAGTTGCCCTGAATATTCCGGATCTGTTCCGCGAGATAAAAGACATCGTGGGAAAAGGTGTGCCGGAGCCTAAGATTCTTGTTTCTGACCGGGCACAGATCGTGATGCCATATCATGTCCTGTTTGACCAGTATGAGGAGGAAAGGCTGGCGGGCAAGTCTTTTGGCTCTACCAAATCGGGAATCGCGCCATTTTATTCTGATAAATATGCAAAAATCGGAGTGCAGGTATCGGAGCTCTTTGATGAGGCCAGACTCCGTGAGAAACTGGAAAATATATGCGTACAGAAAAATGTACTGTTAGAACATCTTTATCATAAGCCGGCCATAGATATTGATCAGACGATGAAGACCCTGAGAGAGTATCGTGAGATGGTTGCGCCTTATGTATGTGATGTTTCTGCTTACCTTTATCAGGCGGGAAAAGAAGGAAAAAGAATTCTGCTGGAAGGTCAGCTTGGTTCTTTAAAAGATCCTGATCATGGAATTTATCCGATGGTGACGTCATCTTCTACACTGGCTGCCTATGGAGCGATCGGTGCGGGCATACCTCCCTATGAGATCCAGAGAATCGTAACGGTTGTAAAAGCATACTCCAGTGCAGTGGGAGCCGGAGAATTTGTTAGTGAGATTTTTGGCGAAGAGGCAGATGAGCTGAGAAGACGAGGCGGAGATGGTGGAGAATACGGGGCTACCACAGGCCGTCCAAGACGTATGGGGTGGTTTGATGCCGTGGCAAGCCGCTATGGCTGCAGGATCCAGGGGGCTACCGAGGTGGCACTGACGGTTCTGGATGTGCTTGGTTATTTGGAGGAGCTTCCGGTTTGTGTCGGTTATGAGATCGATGGGAAAGTAACAAAAGATTTCCCGACAACGATCGATCTGGCAAAAGCAAAGCCTGTCTATGAGGTTCTTCCCGGGTGGAAAGAAGAAATCCGGGGCATCACAGAGTATG
>CAMTDY010000252.1 GCA_947070915.1 uncultured Roseburia sp. | reverse complement strand
CATACAGGCCCGCAAAAGAAATGGATTCGTTATCAAATGCCGCCCGGCTCAGATATCGTCTGGGGCGGTTGGCAATCTTTAAAAATGCCCCTCGCGAACGGTCTCCACGTGCCAGCTGCAGATAGGTAATGATATCCTTTGCCACCCAGTGCTCAAACAGGTTCTGCACACTGTCTTTCATGATAAAAGGTATGTTGTACTCCATAAATTTTCTGGAAAATACATTCATCTGTCTGGCAGTGCGAAACAAAACAGCAATCTCATCCACATCCGTTCCCGACCGGATATATTCCTGGATCTTTTCCGTGATCCCCTGCGTCTGGGCTGTCATGTCGGGGTACCGGGTGACGTGTACCCGGTCTCCCTTCCCCTTATGTGCTTTTAATTTTTTAGTATAACGCTTTCGGTTGTTACCGATCAGCGTAGAGGCTGCTGTCAGAATCTGACTGCTGCAACGGTAGTTTCCACCCACAGTCACCTGTTTTAACGCTTTATATTCTTTGGGAAAGGCAAGCATAATGTCCGGTCTCGCTCCCCGGAAACCATAGATCGACTGATCATCATCCCCTACGATAAAAAGATTGTTCTCCGGCAATGCCAGCAGCTTGATATTGGCATACTGGAGCCGGTTGATATCCTGGAATTCGTCAACCAGTATGTAGCGGAAGCGTTTCTGCCAGTTCTGCAGTATGTCGGGTCTCGCCTGAAACAGCTCATAGGTATACATCACCATATCATCAAAATCCAGACAATGGTTTTTCTGCACCCGGTTCTGGTATCCACGGTAAATCTGCCGGAAGATCTCTTCCGGACAGAGGGCGGAATAATAGTGTTCAATATCCGTCCCCTCTCCCTTGATCCGGCTGATCTCCTTCTCAATTTCCTCTAAAAACTCTTTTTTATCCTCGATATCATCATATTCCGTCTCCAGAAGCGCCTCTTCCATAAAACGATACTTTAATCTTGGTGATAGTATATCCTTTGCCGTATAGCCGTAGGCAGCTTTCAGCACCTGAAAAAACAGGGAATGAAAGGTCCCAAAGCGCACTGGCAGCCGTCTGCCCCCAGTGTTCTTTTCAAACCGCTCCCGCATCTCCAGGGCGGCAGCCTTAGAAAATGTCACCACCAGGATCTGTGCGGGATTCACCCCCTGTTTTTCGATCAGATATTTTACCCGGTGAGTGATCACCGTGGTTTTTCCCGCCCCGGGGCCGGCGAGGACCATCATAGGGCCGTCACCGTGCTCCACTGCTTTTTTCTGTTCCTCACTGAGCTCCATTCAGTAATTCTATTCCCTTCCGGATTCTCCGAAGAGATTCATCCTTTCCAATAATTTCCATTATCTCATAGGCACCCCCCGGCGTCATCTGCTTCCCTGACACAGCGGTACGCAGCGGCCACAATGCCTGCCCATTTTTACATCCTTTTTCCGCCACATAATCCATAGCCACCTTCTCAATGGCGGAAATAGAATAGTCCTCCAATTCTTCATATAATGGCAGAAGTTCCTTTAATACCTCCAATGAATTCTCTGAATTGGTCTTCATTTTCTTATGAGTATACATGGCGGTATCATACTCCGGAAGCTCTTCAAAAAAGTCGATCTTCTCTGTAATATCTGGGAACACTTCAATTCTTGTCTTGACCAGGTCTGCAATTTTTTTCAGGTCCAGATCTTTCTTCACAGTTTCCCGAATTACAGGAAGAGCATATTCATAATAGGCTTCATTTTCCATCGCTTTAATGTACTCGCCATTCATCCAGCGGAGTTTCACCATATCAAATACCGCCGGCGATTTACTGATCCGGGTATAATCAAAGGAATCGATCAACTCCTGAAGGCTGAATATCTCCCGGTCGTCCGACGGGCTCCAGCCCAGCAGTGCCACAAAGTTCACGATCGCCTCCGGCAGAAATCCCAGTTCCGTTAAATCTTCAAAGGAAGAGGCTCCGTTTCTTTTGGATAATTTTTTATGGTTTTCATCCGTAATGGTGGGGCAGTGTACATAAACCGGAATGTCCCAGCCGAATGCCTTGTAAAGACGGTTGTACTTCGGTGCACTGGACAGGTACTCATTGCCGCGGACCACATGAGTGATCTCCATAAGATGATCATCTACCACATTAGCAAAATTATAGGTTGGATATCCGTCTGCCTTGATCAGCACCATATCATCCAGCTCTTCATTAGGAGCTGTTATTTTTCCATAGATCACATCATCAAAGGCGGTCTCTCCCTCTACCGGATTGTTCTGGCGGATCACATAGGGCTCGCCGGCCGCAAGCCGTTTTTCAACTTCCTCCTGGGAAAGGGACAGACAGTGCTTATCATATTTGACCGCAGACTCTCCCCGTTCCTCCGCCTCCTTGTGAAGCTGGTCAAGACGGTCTTTTGTACAGAAACAGTAATATGCCTCTCCCTTTTCCACCAGTTCTTTGGCGTATTTCAGATACATTCCTGTCTCCATCCGCTCACTCTGGACATAAGGCCCAAAACCACCGTCTTTATCTGGTCCCTCATCGTGTTCCAGCCCGGCTTCTTTCATGGTCTTATATATCAATTCCAATGCCCCTTCTACAAACCGCTCCTGATCGGTATCCTCGATCCGCAGAAGAAAATCTCCTCCTTCATGCTTTGCAATAAGGTAGGCATAGAGTGCTGTTCTCAAATTTCCGACATGCATACGCCCCGTTGGACTCGGCGCAAATCTTGTTCTGATCTTTTTCATTTTTTCCTCATTTCCGCACGGAATTATCGTTCCATGGCTCTTTTAAATATAATAGTTTTTTGAAGGGCAGTGCGCAGGCACATCCCCAACATGTATATACATCTTAAATATGATGATTTACGGATTTATTATAAATTGTGACACAAGATTTGTAAAGGTATTTTATGGCGGCCGGGCATAAAA
>CAMTDY010000251.1 GCA_947070915.1 uncultured Roseburia sp. | reverse complement strand
CCAACATATAGTCCCCGATACTTTCACCTCCTGATTTTGTTGTGATTCATATACTACACGCTGACAGCCCTCTTGTCAACCATTATTTTGTAAATACTGGAATATTTTTTTCGACAAGGGAAATACTGTTAAAAGAAATAGAGCAGAAATAGAAAAATTGTCGTTTCAATTTTCCCCATTTTACGACATTTTAAAAGAAAAAATACATTGAAAATAAACAACGGAGGGAGCTATGAAAAAGAAAACGGACAACCTTCTACTTGCAAGAGAGGAACTTCTGAATGAGATCGAGGAGATCAAACTTTCACTGGCAACTGCACACTCTAATTTTGATAATGCATGTGATCCGGATCTGGTGGACAGTTGTATTTATGAAATGAATGCCATTCAGTATAAGTACAAATATCTGCTTAAACAGATGCGTAAAATGGAAAGTTTGACCAGCTAAAAAGGGGCGGCTCTAAACGCACGCCCCTTTGACCTGTACTTATTTATACCGCCATCCGGTCCGCTGCCAGAACTCTCAGACTATGCCTGGAACCCCCGGTTTACCGATACATCCACCCCTATATTCTCATTAAGGCTGGTCCTGCCATAGGTGAGCCCCGCATAAATCGGCTGTGCATTCTGCATGACTGCCTGTGAATGATCCTGATCAGCCACTTTCTGGAATGCAGGAAGAAGCTTTTTAATGATATTCACAGCGTGGTCAAAACATTCGCTCTGCCGAAGCGCCACTCCCTGGCACAGTTCCTGATAAGCATACACATACAGTCTCCGCAGATAATGGGAGATCTCATAGCTAAAATCCAGACTTCCCATAAGCTCTGTCAACAGCCCTCTGGCACGTCCGATCTCCCGCCGGCAGACCTCGATCTCATCCGCCTCCAGACATTTCCTGCCCTCTTCAACACTATCCAGGATCGCCTCATACATGATAATGACAAGTTCACTCCGGTTTGCCTGTGCCACTCTTGCGGCATAGGCATTTAATACTTCCTTATCCAAGATTCATCCACCTCTCATTCATCAGCCCTGAAGCAGCTGTAAAATTGTCTGGGGACGGTTATTCGCCTGTGCGAGCATCGCTGTTCCTGCCTGACTGAGTACACTCAGCTGCGTATATTCTGTCATCTCTTCCGACATATCCACATCCTCGATACGGGAACAGGACTCTGTCAGGTTCTGGGAAGTTATGTCAAGGCTCGTAGTAGCAGAGTCAAGACGGTTTTCATAAGCACCCAGTTTCGCACGGATCGCAGAAACTTCCTCTATCGCTGAATTAAACTTACTGATCGCTGTGGAAGCTCCCTCTCTCGTACATACATTACAGTACTCGATGTCCAGAGATTTACAGGTCACTGGAGGAATGGAGATATCGATCGTCTGCCCCTCATTGGCACCGATCTGAATCGCCACAAATCCTGCGTCCAATACCGTTACAGCCGCATCGCTGCCTGCCTTTGCATTGGATACATCAAAAATCATACAGAAGCCGTCCCGGTCTGAAACTGTCACTCGGCCTCCCTGCACAAATGTGGTAGCTGTCTTGGAAAATCCGGAATCCGTATCCAGGGTCACTTTCGCATCCTGTCCCTGTACAATATTTCCACCATCCACACCCAGTTTGGCAGCAAGCACCGGCGTGTCTGTAGTCACTTCTATTTTATGCTCAACACCATAGAGCTTTGATTCAAACTGCAAAGACGTAGCGTTGGCAAGCTCTGTTTCGTTTCCAACTGCATTGACTGGTGTTACCGCGATATTCATGCTCTCGCAACAGTCACGGATCTCTGCATACACATCTTCTAATGTAGCTCCCTTCGCCACATGGATCATCTCACCATTGATCTGAATATCTCCCTCTTCCGTAAACACATCTGCAGCCGCCATGCCAAGTGTGCCAGTTGTAAAAACAGTCCTCGTAGCCACCTGGTCGACAGTCATGCCGTACTTTGTCAGTTCCACAGAATCTGTCATGGAAACAACCTTCACCCCAATATTGTTGGAAGAGGTCTGACGGCAGCAGGAACCATCCAGAATACTCTTCGTGTTAAACTCTGTATCCGATGAAAGACGGTCGATCTCCTCCATGAGAGAATCAATCTCTTTCTGGATCGCCTCTTTATCTTCCAGCATAGTCACACCCTGGTTAGCTGCCTGCACGGAAAGCTCGCGGCATCTCTGCAGCATATTTTCTACTTCAATGAGGGCACCCTCCGCGGTCTGGATAAAGGAAATACCGTCCGCTCCATTTCTGGAAGCACGCTGCAATCCACGGATCTGCGCATGCATTTTCTGGGAAATCGCCATTCCCGCCGCATCGTCTGCCGCCTTATTGATCCGGTATCCGGAAGAAAGTCTCTCCAGACTCGTCGTGATCTTATCCTCTGTTCTGTTCAAGTGTCCGCTCGCTTTGATCGCTGCAATATTTGTGTTTATCTTCATTTTTCATCTTCCCTTCTCTGCACATTTTGAATAAATAACTTCGCCACCAGATACAATCTGTCGTTTGTGGCCTTTTCTTCTATCTGACTACCTGAATGAAATGAATTTCTTGATCCTTTTGCAAAATCTCCACGCTCCATCGTGAATCCATTCATTTCCAAATCCGTTTCAAATTCACTGAGAATACTTCTGGACACCTCCAGTGTACCCTCTTCTTCACTGGTCACAAAACCAGATACCCGCGTCCCTGCTACCTTAAAGGTCGCCTGAAGGTCTCCAAACCGGCTGGAACTGACACTGATCTCCACCGTTCCTTTTTCCGCCCTGTCTCCCTGTCTTAGGGTGACCGCACAGGCTGTCACACCGCGTTCTGTCACGATGGGCACCTCATATTTCTGGAAACGCCGCATCTGCCGGTAAAAAGAAATACTTCCCGCCATGACAGCGATCTCTTTCACCGTGGCACTTGTGACATCTTCGGAATCCTTCTGCTGCTGTAATTGGTCTGCCAGCTCATTTTCTTTTTCCTCATACACTTCCGAGATTAACTTTGGATTATCGAAAGCTTCTATGA
>CAMTDY010000250.1 GCA_947070915.1 uncultured Roseburia sp. | reverse complement strand
CATCTTCACGGCATTGTCTACTGCAAGGCACATTCCGTCAGCCAGCTGTTTATTCTTATGATACTGTACTGATCTGCTGGCGGCTTTCACCCAATCCAGATAACTTTTGTACCTCGTCTCATCTTTTGGCGCAACATGAATATTATCAAATACGTGGGAAAACACGACCGCTCTGTTCTCCCAGTCTGCTTCCCCCTTTAACGCGGTACCTGGTGAAATTCTCTCTTCTAAGAGCAAAGCATTCTCACCATCAAACTCATATGCCTGGCAACTGGCTTTTTCTTTCATTTCCGACAGAGCCAGAAATTCACTTGTCATGGAAACAGCATCTCTGCCAATCTTTAAGATCACTGCGCCATACTTAGCAGAATCCGCACCAAATACAGCGCAGTTTTCTTTTTCATAAATACTCTCCATTTGTGTCAGTCCCCATTTTCGGGAAGCTGTCAGCAGGCGTTCCTGCAGGGTTTTCTCTGACATTAGTCGCTCTCCTCGATCCGATAGCTTTTTCTTACTGAAACAGTCGCTCTTCCAGCACTTCTGCCATCTCCTCCGCAGCCACGGATCCTTTCTCCCGAAGCGTATCGTCCATTATCTCGATGACTTTTACCAGATACAGACAGCTGTTTCCGCCTGCCACAAAGCGTTTTAATACATCCGTCAAAAAGCCATAAGAAAAGACTTTTGGGACTGTTTCAGAAATCAGAACCGGATATCTCTTTTGCAGATTTTGAACCATCTCCTTAACGATGTCACGATTGAGTATTTTGGCATAGTTTTCTCTGACCGTCTTCTCCAATATCTCCATCATATAGTTACAAATACAATCTGTCCCCTGGGGAGGTGTCCCCCTGAATAATTCCCTGCGATATGATAGGATCCTGAATTCTTCTGCTTCCAGGTTCATATCATCTCCCACACGTACAAGAGGCATCAAGATCCCCTCCGCTGAGAGATTCTTCCTCACCTGGACGATCTGCTGCACATAGGATTCATCCATAAATACAGTCACAAGATTTTTTCCGAAAGCCAGCTCCAATGGCTCCAGACAATCACGAAGATTTGTCCGGATCTCATCTTGTGATTTCTCATCATTGTTCTCTGCTATTTTCACAGTTTCAATTCCCAAAAGATAATCTGCACCACACCCCAGTATCTGACAAAGATCTGCCAGCAGAGAGACATCGGGCAAACTCTGCCCCCGCTCCCACTTACTCAGGGCCTGGGGGGTTACACCAATTCTCCCCGCCAGTTCCTCCTGCGTCATTCCTTTGTTTTGCCGGTATTCGGAGATCTTACTACCTAAACGATTCTGGTTCATAACGTCCTCCTTTCCTCGCATTCCAGGATACAGGTTCATTGTAGCAGATAAAAAACAGAAAGTAAAACAACTACCTGTGGAAGAACCGCTCAACCAATTCATTAACACCAGTTAAATGTTTATATCTACCTTTGGGTTAATGCGGATATTAACATATTTGCTATCCTCATAATAGTAATCATCAAATTCAGCTTTTTCTTTGGAGATCAAAGCATCTTTTTCTTCATCATCCAATAAAAACAATGGAAATTTTCTAGCCAAAATACCATTATATATATATTTCATATAAAATTGCAGGATGTCCCTGAATCCATTTTTTCTCAGTATCATGTGCATAAATTGCACTTTCTATAACACTGAGAGCACTCTCATTTTCCTCTACGGTCACACGCTGCTCCGTATAGTCGATCCAAAGACTTCCGTAACTGGCGGCCGCTGTTTTATCCCTCCGTCGTTCTTCCCGCCTCAGATGCGCCATGATCCTGGCCTGCAGTTCTTCCATGGAAAACGGCTTTAGGACATAGTCATCCCCGCCGGACATAAAACCTTCCACCCGGTCCTTTTCTTCCACCTTCGCTGTCAAGAACAGGATCGACACATGAACGACATGCCGAAACTGCCTACACAGCTCGAAGCCATCCATTCCCGGCATATTTACATCGAGTATGATCATATCCGGTGATTTACTGCTTTCTCTATGAAAATTTCAAAATTCTCTTTTTTCCCGCATGTTTAAATAAGAATCATACAAGTATACCAGAGCAATCGGCAGTATAATTCCGACAAATAACCCAATGATAGCCACTGCGTAACTCCTAAAATTAAAAAAACAAACCATAAACAGTATCAACATGACGGTTTGAGAAATCGTATAAAGAACTCTTATTTTAATAAAAGTTCTCGCATCTCTTTTTTCCTCGATTTCCGGTGGGTTAAAAAACTTCCCTTTAGACCGGCAAATACCCTGTATAATATTTACAATCATTAAAATAATCCCAACAATATATACAACCAGATAACTACCATGCATTCCCATTATACTGCACCTCCTAATTTTTTCGTATTTTATGTAATTTTATTATGGTACGCAATGATCCGCGCTTTCCTTGCCTGTGAATATCCCTTAAAACCTTCTAACATATTATGTCCTCTCTATCTATACAAGTAATATATTCTGTCCGAATATCTCCCATCAGCTTCCAATCAATATCCTTATTCGTATGATGGTAAATAAAACCACATTTCTCCTGCACACGTTTAGATTTTATATTCCCCTCAAAATACCCACACCAAATTTTATTCAACTTCAAATCTTCAAAGCCATGACGAAGCAATTCTCTGACTGCCTCTGGAATAAACCCCTGTCCCCAAAAAGGTACACCAATCCAATAACCAATCTCACCCTCTGTATCTGGAAGGTTTAGATTGCTGGCAGTTCCTATCATCAGACCAATACTTCCAATCGCCTTCCCATCCTCTTTCATACACACAGCATAAGTCTCCTCTGCGGACAAAACCTCCCGAATAATCTCACGGCTGTTCTCTACACTGGTATGGACCGGCCACCCGGCAATCGGTCCTACTTCTGGATCCTTCGCATATTCATACAAACTTTCCGCATCTGTTTCTTTCCACGGACGCAAAAGCAATCGCTCTGTTATCAGTTCCATAATTTCCTCCATTTCTTCCTCGATTTTCAATTCTCTTCCAATAACTTT
>CAMTDY010000249.1 GCA_947070915.1 uncultured Roseburia sp. | reverse complement strand
CAGTAATCCTGAAATCCCTGGATGTTGAATATGTACTCTGGTATCTTATCTGATATTTCATTGATATTCCTGCATTCTCCCAGGTGGATGGATAAGAAATTAAACTGGATCTTCCGGTTTCTCTCAACTTTCATCTCCTCAAACCAGTTCCGTCTTGTGGCGATGACTTCCCTGTCGTTGATGCGCTGACAGCCGCAGGATTCTCTTGTAAGGGGAGTTACATTAAAATAGTAATTGTCTGTCAGGGAAGGATTTTCCTGTTTGTTGTCAATAATCTCTACTGCCTTCATTCCCATCTCATAAAAGGGAACTTCCACTGTTGTAAGAGAGGGGGAAAAATACAAAGTATCTTTTAAACCATCATATCCACTGACGCATATATCTTTTGGAATGTCATATCCAAGTTTAATGAGTTCACTGGCCACAGCGGCCGCCATATAGTCATTGGCGCAAAGGATTGCCTGTGGAGGTTTGCCGCTATGAAGAAACCAGTCGCAGGCAGCATCGCCCATGTTTTTCCAAAAGTCTCCGTAGAAGATCTGATGCTCGCCTACGGGCAGATGATGCTCTTTCATTATACGCTGAAAGCAATTCAGCCGTTCAATGGAATCCCAGCGCTCTTTTGGACCAGTCATAAAGCAGAGGCGGGTAAATCCATGAACTTCAATAAAATGGCGGATTATGCTTTCCATACAGGTCGTGTTATCCACAAGGAGATTGTTGGCGCCATCGATATTTTCACGAATACTGACAATGGGGCAATGACAGCGTTCCAGGGTATATTGGAGTACCCGTTCCCTGGTCTGCAGACTCTGGATCGTATCCAGAAGCAGGATCATGCCGTCAAGAGATTCATAGGGAGGAAGTTCATACATATAACAGTCTCCCTTAAAGTATTCAACATTATTGCCATAACTTCCATAGGAAGTAAAGATGGCTACATTATAGCCCGATTTTTCTGCAGCCTGGATCACTCCCTGGCACAGGCGTTTGGGGAATTCGTTGAGTACGGCTTCAACCAATACACCGATTGTCTTTCGCTGGTTTGAAAACATGAATTGTTCTCCTTTCTGCTGTCACGATACCTGTGAATTTAATTATACGTTCTTTTTCTATGGGATACAAGTGCAAATTGACAAGAAAAAGTATATAATATATGATTTTTTTGTAACAAAAGGCAGCTTTTTTGCATTAATAGACAGAACAACGAAAGGAGATAGAAGCATGAATTCGATTGAGGCAATTTATAAAGAACATTCTAAAATGGTATACCGCTATCTGCTTTCGCTTACCGGAGATTCAGATCTGGCAGAAGAGCTTACCCAGGAAACTTTTTTCCAGGCAGTGAAAGGGATTAATCGGTTTGACAGGAGCTGTAAGGTATCTACCTGGCTGTGTGCCATTGCCAAAAACCAGCTGTTGAGCTGGCGGCGCAAAAACCCGGCCATGGAAGACATTTCAGAATCCCATATAACGACGGGAAGCGTGGAGGAGACCGTCACTGCTTCCATGGGAAGGATGGAAATTCTGAGAAAAATGCACGAGCTGCCGGAACCCGGCAGGGAGATTATGCACCTGAGACTTTTTGGCGGACTTTCTTTCAGGGAGATCGCAGAAGTGATGGACAGATCTGAAAACTGGGCAAGAGTAACATTTTACCGGGCAAAGGAACAATTGCGAAAGGAGCTGGAAAAAGATGAAAAATAATTTATCATGTGAGATTGTGAGGGATCTGCTCCCGTCTTATATTGACCATGTGCTGAGCGATACCAGTGTTCAGGCAGTAGAGGAACATATAAGGGAGTGCGGGGCATGTGCCAAGGTTCTGGCGGATATGAGGCTGTCGGAGGAAGTAGTACAGGAGAATCGGCAGCAGGACAGGGAGATCGACTATCTGAAAAAGGTTAAGAGAAGGCACAGACTGGTTGTCTGTTGCATTTTAGCAGTGGTGGTACTTCTTGCTATACCGGCTGTGGAACTCATTAGAGCTGTATATTTTGGTCAGAGTGTGTTAAATATGGATTATGATGTAACAGTAGCAGAGGATCAGCTTGCCATTAAAGGTGAGGTTCCGGAGGGACATACCGTGAAAGAGTCCAGTTTTAAGGAACGGGACGGTGTCCTGAATGTTCAGATCATATGCGAACCATCTGCATTTTTCCGCCCGCAGAAGGATGTTGACGAGGTTTACCGACCCAAGGGCGATATCCAGAAGGTTTATATCAATGGCGATCTCCTCTGGGAAAAAGAGGCGGGGACCAATATGGCTCCATAATACTAAAATAAATAGACATTCCCATCCCTGGATGCTACAATGAAGCTAATAGTTATAGCAGCTTGACGGTGCAAATTCGCGCCGTCAAGCTAGAGAAAGGGATGAGAAAATGAGACATTATGAAGATCCCCAGCTGCTGCAGGAAAATTGTGAACCCCAGAGAGCTTATTATATTCCCTATGATTCACTGGAAAAGGCGCTGGCGGGAAAAAAAGAGACCTCGGACTATTATATGAATCTGAACGGTGAGTGGAAGTTCAGGTATTTCGGGCGAGATATCGACGTGCCCGCTGAGATTACGGATTGGGACAGTATTCCAGTGCCGTCGAACTGGCAGATGCTGGGTTACGATATACCTTATTATACGAATTTAAACTATCCAATTCCCGTAGATCCACCTTATGTGCCAGATGATAATCCCTGCGGCATCTATTCTCTGGATATCCAGATTCCTGAGGAATGGGAGGAGAGGGAGACATACATTGTACTGGAAGGCGTGAGCTCCTGTTTTTATCTTTACATGAATGGCAATTATGTGGGGTTCAGCCAGGTCTCCCATATGCAGAGTGAGCTGCGGCTGACAGATTATTTGAAAAAGGGTACGAACCGGTTGACGCTAAAAGTCTTAAAGTGGTGTGCCGGGAGCTATCTGGAGGATCAGGACTTTTTGCGGTTGTCCGGTATTTTCCGCGATGTATACCTGCTGTCAAGAGGCAAAGGCCATATACGGGACATCGAGATAACCATAGACCGGTATCATATCTCCTGTAGCG
>CAMTDY010000248.1 GCA_947070915.1 uncultured Roseburia sp. | reverse complement strand
GGAGCCTTCATTGGATGTGGGGACAGTGGGAACTCATTTGTTTAAGGCTGTCTACACTCCAAAGGATACAGATCGGTATGTGATCGTGGATGATATTGATATCCCGGTAACCGTTAAGGGGGATGCAGAAGAACCGGTGGAGCCAACGCCTTCCCCGGGACCGGAACCTACCGCAGCACCGGAGCCGACGGAAGCGCCGGCGCAGACAGCAGAACCGGCGCCAACGCCCACTATAATGCCGGCGCAGACAGTAACACCAGCACCGACACCCACTGTGGAACCAAAGCCGACTGCAGTGCCGGAACCAGCACTCACCGCAGCACCAACGCCAGTAGTTGTGTCCACACCGTCTGTGGACCAGACAGGACCGATACAACCGGCACCGCCAAGAGAGCTGACTGAGCAGGAAAAGAAGGAACAGAAAAAAAGGGAGCTGGCATTTAATGCGAAGCTGAAGGTTAGCCAGAAAGGCAGAAAGATCAAAATATCCTGGGGAAAGGTGCCTGGCGCCGATGGATATAATGTCTATGTGCAGTATTGTTCCAAGGATTTTGACGCAAGGTCCATCACATCCGTAAAGAACGGCAAGACCACAAAATTGACGGTAAAAAAGGTCAATGGGAAAAATCTGGATTTAAAAAAGGTTTTTAAAGTTTATGTGCTTGCCTTCAGACAGGAAGAAGGAAGAAAAGTAACACTTGCTAAAACCATTACCGCCCATGTCGTTGGCAGCAAGAATACAAAGTATACAAACGTGAAAGCGGTTAAGGTAAAGAAAAGTTCTTACAACCTAAAGAAAGGCGGGACTGCAGTTATCAAGGCAGGTACTATACTGGTCAGCAGGAACAAAAAGAAGCTTTCTGATGAACACGCGAAGGAATTTCGTTATGCAACTACCAATCATAAGATTGCAGCGGTGTCTAAAAAGGGAAAGATTAAAGCAGTGGGAAAAGGCTCCTGCAGTATTTATGTTTACGCCAGAAATGGATATGCAAAAAGGATCAAAGTAAAGGTGAAGTAAGCTGTGAAAAAGAAATGCGCAAGGATTCCTGTTTTATTATGTTTTGCGGCAGTGTTGTTGTTTTTCCATACAGCAGCCTGCGCGAAAGCTGAAAAAACCCAATTGAATAAGTCAAAGCTGACCGTAAGGGCAGGTAAGACTAAAGTTTTAAAAATGAAAGGAACCAATAAAAAAGTTTTCTGGAAGTCCTCAAATAGAAAGGTAGCGTCCGTGTCAGCAGACGGAGTTGTTTCCGGGATTTCCAGGGGAACCTCTTTGGTTACGGCCAGTTGTGGAAAGAGATGTGTAAAATGCAGGGTTATGGTTATTGGAAAAAACGATTATTCCCCTGTATTGACAGAGAACGTAATACGCAAAGCTCTTTCGGTACCCCGTCAGGCGAAGATCACGATCCAATATGGAAAAAAATTTTATAAACGGTCTTTTGGGGCGACGCTGGTGCCGGTGGATGTATTGGAAAATGGTAAGAAAGTTGCAGGGGCGAGTTTTTTTGTAAAAGATGGGGAGCTGGGCTGCAATATTTTAAACTATGGGCATTATGAATGAGAGATGCGGTTCACTAAAGCCAGGAAGCGAGGTGAAGCAGAGTGAACTATGATATTCTAAGCCAGAAAAAAAAACAGCTGGATGTGATTCGGAAACAATTACCCAAAGAGGCACTGGTAAGCTTTGATAAAAATTTTGAAGTTGAGTATACTCATAATTCTACGGCTATTGAAGGCAACACATTGAGTCTGATCCAGACCAAAGCAGTTCTGGAAGATGGTATTTCTATTGGTGGGAAAACACTTCGTGAAATTTATGAAGTGGTAAATCATCAAAAGGCATTTGACTTTGTCAAAAGATGTATCTTAGATGGAAAACTTCTGGATGAAAGAATTGTAAAGGATATCCATGCCCTGCTGATGGAAAATATTCTGACTGGTGGAATTTATCGCAGGGTGGAAGTTCGTATTTCCGGAGCAGGACATAAACCACCGGAACCCAGTGAGATGTATCAACAGATTAAAGATTTTTATACGGATATGCTGTCATACAAGGCAGAAAGAAATGCCATCGAACTTGCCGCATGGACACATGCAGAGTTTGTAAAAATCCATCCTTTTGTAGATGGAAATGGCCGGACATCCCGCATGATCATGAATTATCAATTGATGGCAGATGGTTACCTTCCAGTATCTATCGCAAAAGAGAACCGGCTGGAATACTTTGAGGTGCTGGAAGCTTATGCAGTAAATGGAGAATTGCAGCCTTTTATTGAGATGATAGCCTTACTGGAAGAACAACGGCTGGATGAATATATTAACATAGTGCATGAAATGTAGGAGATTGTCAAACTTCAAGAGTAGAATTAATTGGACCAGACGAACGAATGCAAAATTAAATTGACGAGGTTATAGATATGAGAAATGAAAGACAGAGAAATATCCTCAGTATTTCTCCGGAAGAAAAGAAAAAAATCCAGGAGGATATTATTTATTTTTTTAAAGAGGAAAGGGACGAGGAACTGGGAATCATAGGTTCTGAGGTGATCCTTGATTTTTTTATGGAAATGCTGGGAGAAAGAATTTACAATAAGGCATTAGATGATGTAAAACTATGGCTTACGCGAAATGTAGAAAACCTGGAGAGCGATTATTATGCGCTCTATAAGTAACTTCCCCATTTTCCGGCACGCTTTAATTGAATATTTTTCCTCAATATGCCCATAATAGAAGATAGTAGCTGGGAGCAGACTGCCTTTTGCCCCCGGCATCATATTTATGAAAGGACGGCAATTTTTTATGTGGGGTATTGTGATTGGACTGATCTCCGGTGCATTGATGAGTGTGCAGGGGGTGTTTAATTCAGAGGTGACAAAACAAAGCAGTATCTGGCTGGCGGCAGCCTTCGTTCAGATTTCTGCTTTTGTTGTTTGTGTGGCGGCATGGCTGGTGACAGGAAGGGACGGATCCATCAGCAGCCTGTGGGGGGTACAGCCCAAATATATGCTTCTTGGCGGTGCTATCGGTGCTTTTATTACCTATACGGTCATACAGGCGATGAATCAGTGCGGTCCGGCGA
>CAMTDY010000247.1 GCA_947070915.1 uncultured Roseburia sp. | reverse complement strand
GCCCTGATCTATTGCCTCAAAGGTGATGGAATTTGCCGATCTATAATCCTTTTCGGAGGATGAATGTATTCTTGAAAATATGCTGACCGGGTGATTACTGGCAGTAAGGACACAGGCTTCTGTAACATGATACCCCTTTTTGTACACATTTTTAGTGGATGTGCTTTCAGAGCCGTCCCTGACAATACCAAGTGATTCAAATTTGTAACCATCCGGTTTTACCACATCGCTGTCATCGATATGAATCACGGGGGCGGCAGGTACCCATTTTTTCACCTGCTGAAGGTAAGAAGCAGCCGCAGATGCCGGAGTACCTTTTTCAAGATGCTGTGATAAACGGTCAACGACATTGATTTTTTTGGAAGGTTCGTGAAGCTGGTCAACGACATCAGTCAGCAGGCAGCTTCCGGAAGCCAGCATGCCGTAGGTAATGTCAGCAGTGAATTTCTTTTCCGGTTTTGAAAGGCACTTTGAAATTTTATTTGAAAAAGTTAAAATTTTTCGTTTCATTTGGTAAGTATTTGATGTAAAATAAGCCATAGGGAATCTCCTTTTGTTTTTGTTTAGTAGGATTTTGGTTGGTAGCTTTATTTTACATCAAAATGAAAGAAGATTCCTTATATTTTCGCTGTTTTTTTCAATCTGTGGATAAGTTCTGGGAAAAAGGGCGTGGTTATGGGAATTTTTGCGGAAACTCAAGGAAGGAAATTCTTGATTAAGGTTTTAAAATATGCTAAAATAAATAGAAGTATTGACGATTTTTATCTAAAAACAAGGCAGGAGGCATTTTTATGTTCAAAATTGTAGAGAAAACGTCCCTGAATCCCACCGTTTCTAAAATGGTGGTGGAGGCTCCGCTGATCGCAAAAAAGGCTGAGCCGGGACAGTTTATCATCTTTCGCGCCAAAGAAGACAGCGAGAGAATTCCGTTGACAATTGCGGATTATGACAGGGAAGCAGGAACGGTTACGATCATTTACCAGATCGTAGGAGGATCTACCATGGAGCTGGATACTCTGGAAGCCGGGGGATATATTCACGATTTTGTGGGACCTCTTGGGGTTCCGACCCACACGGAGGGGTTGAAAAAAGTTGCTGTGGTCGGCGGCGGCGTCGGCTGCGCCATTGCCTATCCGGTGACAAAAAAACTGCATGAAATGGGTGCAGAGGTACATTCTATCGTCGGATTCAGAAATCAGGATCTGGTGATCCTGGAAGAAGAATTTAAAAAGGCGAGCGATAAGCTTGTGATGATGACAGATGATGGAAGTTATGGGGAAAAAGGTCTTGTTACCGACGCCCTTGAAAAGCTGATCAAGGAAGGAAATGAATACGACGAAGTGATCGCCATTGGACCATTGATCATGATGAAATTTGTGTGCCTTACTACAAAAAAATATGGGATCAAGACGGTAGTCAGCATGAATCCGATCATGATCGACGGTACCGGCATGTGTGGCGGATGCCGTCTGACTGTGGGCGGCGAGACAAAGTTTGCCTGTGTGGACGGTCCTGACTTTGATGGTCATCTGGTGGACTTTGACGAGGCGATGCACCGCGGAACCATGTATAAGGAATTTGAGACACATGCCCGCGAAGAGGCCTGCAACTTGCTGAAGAAAGGAGCACAGTAAAATGGCAGAACGTAATATGGATATGAATAAATGTCCGATGCCGGTACAGGATCCGGACGTCAGAAATAAAAATTTTGAAGAGGTAGCCCTGGGATATACTTATGACATGGCGGTAAATGAGGCGAGAAGATGTCTGAATTGTCCGAAAAAGCCTTGTGTCAGCGCCTGCCCGGTGCAGATTGATATCCCTGCTTTTATTGAAAGAGTGGCGAATGAGGATATGGAGGGGGCTTTTGAAATCCTTTCCAAGTCTACGTCCCTTCCGGCGGTGTGTGGACGCGTGTGTCCGCAGGAAAGCCAGTGTGAGGGAAAATGTGTGCGGGGGCTCAAAGGTGAGCCGGTAGGAATTGGCCGTCTGGAGCGTTTTGTGGCAGATTATCACAGAGAGCACTGCGCAGACAATCCAGTGATGCCAGAGCAGAATGGACATAAAGTTGCCGTGATCGGAGCGGGACCCAGCGGACTTACGGTGGCGGGAGACCTTGCCAAGATGGGGTATAAGGTTACGATTTACGAAGCGCTTCATCTCGCCGGAGGAGTGTTGGTTTATGGTATTCCGGAGTTCCGTCTTCCCAAGGCGATCGTTCAGAAAGAGATCGACAATCTGAAAGCCATCGGAGTTGACGTGGAGACAAATATGGTCATCGGTAAAGTTCTTACCATAGATGAGCTGTTTGAGATGGGAAATGAGGCTGTATTTGTAGGCTCTGGAGCAGGACTTCCACGCTTTATGAATATTCCTGGCGAGAGTCTGAAAGGTGTCTACTCTGCCAATGAGTTCCTGACCCGTATCAATCTGATGAAAGCGTACAAAGAAGGTTCTAAGACACCGATACAGCACGCGAAAAAGGTTGCGGTAGTGGGCGGAGGAAATGTGGCGATGGACGCCGCAAGAAGTGCAAAGCGTCTCGGCGCTGAGGAAGTGTATATTGTATACCGCCGCGGTATGGAAGAGCTGCCGGCGAGAAAAGAAGAGGTCGAGCACGCAGAAGAAGAAGGTATCATTTTCAAGACCCTGCACAATCCAGTAGAGATCCTGGGCAATGAGGACGGCATGGTATCCGGTATGAAATGCGTGGAGATGGAACTTGGTGAGCCGGATGAGAGCGGACGCCGCCGTCCGATCGTGAAGGAAGGCAGTGAATTTGTCCTCGATGTGGATTCTGTGATCATGTCCATCGGAACCAGTCCGAATCCGCTGATCCGTTCCACCACACCGGGACTGGATGCCAACAACCATGGCTGCCTGATCACAAAGGATGAAAAGGGCGAGACAACCCGCGAGGGTGTTTATGCCGGTGGAGACGCCGTGACAGGCGCAGCTACGGTGATCCTTGCCATGGGAGCAGGTAAATCAGCTGCCAGGGCAATTGACGAGTATATCAAAAGCAAATAGTAGATACCGGAATACCGGTACAAAGATATGAAGGGAGTGTTTATATTGTTTAAAAATTCAGGTAAGAGAGT
>CAMTDY010000246.1 GCA_947070915.1 uncultured Roseburia sp. | reverse complement strand
TCCAATGACAACGAACAAGGGGTGGATGATATCATTGTCAAAAATGACATGACTACCCAGACTGCCGATTCCATTATTAAAATTGCAGATCTGAACCAGTCCAATGTGGAAGCGATCAAGGAGATATTGGAAATGTTCAAGTAGAAAATACCATTCACACTATATAGTTACCGTTCACACCAATACCAAAAAAAGTGCCGGGAAGATGATATACTGGTTACATCATATGTTGTTGCGGAAAGCAACCAGTATATTAAAGAAAGAGAGGACGGATCATGATGAAGAAATCACTGAAAGTTGTGATTGCCGCACTTATGGTAGTGGTGTGCATGGCAGGCTGTGGAAAGGAGCAGGATGAGCTACTGGAGTATATAAATGGCGATGCCAGGAAAGAAGTAGCGGAGCTGGAGGCAAAGGCAAAAGATAGTTTTTTAAGTGTGTCTGGCGATAACTACAAAGATGATGAAACGATGCTCCAGGAATTTAGTACAAATACGGCAGATCTGGCAAAGCAGGTTGTTGACAAGGCGGCAGCTTTGGGAGAGAAGTTAGAGGGGGAGGAATTGAAGAAAGTACACGAAGTGTATGTAAATTCCCTTAAAAATTTTCAGAGTGGAGTGGATCAGACCGTTAAAGCATTGAAAGACGGTGATACAGATCTGGCAAGCCAGGCTGCGGATATGATAAGCAAAGCAAATGAAGAAGCCTCTAGTTATGAGGAGAAATTAAAAAAATTGGCAGAAGACCTTGATGTAGAGTTGAAGGGGTTGGAGAAATAGTAGCATATGTGATGTTATGTCACATAAAAGAGGCTGTTACACTGACTGGATAAAGAATCAGTCGATGTGCAGCCTCTTTTATTATATCGAAAGGAAAGAATCTCAGCTCTCCATCAGATATTTTTCATTAATGGCAAGAACCTGAGCCATTGCCTGTTCCCCGGGGGCGCCGATGGTATTTCGTTTCTCCACACAGGTTTTCATGGAAATTGCCTTATAGATATCCTCCTCAAAGACGGGGGATATTTTTTTGTATTCCTCCAGGGGAAGTTCGTCCAGGGAAATATTTTTGTCGATGCAGGTAAGTACCAGCTGGCCAATGATTCCGTGGGCATCACGGAAGGCGACTCCGTGGTTGACCAGATAGTCGGCGGCATCAGTGGCATTGGTAAAACCATTCTTTGCGCTGGCTTCCATATTTTCCTTGTTAAACTTCATGGTGTCGATCATGCCGGTAAATAAAGAAATGCAGCCCTTTACCGTGTCGATAGCATCGAAGACAAGTTCTTTATCTTCCTGCATATCCTTATTATAGGCGAGAGGGATCCCCTTCATCGTTGTGAGGATGGAGATCAGGGCGCCGTAGACACGTCCGGTCTTTCCGCGGACGAGTTCAGCGATGTCCGGATTTTTCTTCTGGGGCATAATGCTGCTGCCTGTGGAATAAGAATCATCGATATCCACAAACTGGTATTCGTTGGAATTCCAAAGGATGATCTCTTCGCAGAAACGGCTCAGGTGCATCATAATAGTAGACAGTGCGCTCAGAAGCTCGATCAGGTAATCCCTGTCCGATACGGAGTCCATGCTGTTCAGCGTAGGACCGTCAAAATTCAGGAGTTTTGCCGTGTAGTCCCGGTCCAAAGGATAGGTGGTGCCGGCCAGGGCGCCGGAGCCAAGGGGACAATAATTCATCCGGTCGTAGATGTCCCGGAGACGGCTGCGGTCGCGGCGGAACATCTCAAAATAAGCACCCAAATGATGGGCCAGAGTTACTGGCTGTGCTTTCTGAAGATGAGTGAATCCCGGCATAAAGGTATCCGTATTCTCTTTCATGATATTGTGGACGACCGTCAGCAGTTCTTTGAGCAGGTCATTCAGCGCCACGATCTCATCCCGGGTGTACAGTTTCATATCCAGAGCCACCTGGTCATTCCGGCTCCGTCCGGTGTGAAGCTTCTTGCCCGGCTCCCCGATGCGTTCAATGAGATTTGCTTCCACAAAGCTGTGGATATCTTCGTGCTCTGCTGTGATCTCCAGCGCATCGGATTCAATGTCTTCCAGTATTCCTTTTAATCCCTCGATGATCTTTTCTTTTTCACCGGCTGTCAGTATATGTTGTTTTTCCAGCATCGTCACATGGGCAATGCTTCCCAGGATATCCTGTTTGTAAAATTTCTGGTCAAAGGAGATCGAAGCATTGAAATTGTGTACCAGCTGATTCGTTTCCTTTGTAAAACGTCCGCCCCAGAGTTTCATGATGTTTCCTCCGTTCTGTAGATATATTTATGTCCTTTAATACTAACATTTTAAAGAGGGAAAATCAACTGCTATTCTGACGCACACAGTTAAGCTTTTTAAATTCCTGACTTGTAAATCTATCCGGTGATGGTATAATATAAGGAGCGGCCGGAAGCCCCCGGCCTGACAATGACTTAGCCTGACAGCGCGGATCGGCATCCTGTTTCCTTCTGTGGCGCCGGGCTGAATGGGGGAGAAAATGAAGAAATTTAAATCAATCGGTTTTGCCCTGCTCTATCTGGTAATACCTATCCTGATTCAGTTTATCATAGGGATTGAGATGCAGATACAAATTCTGCTTATGCAGCGGAGAGGGAGAGAGATCTCAGACAATGCCCTTAGACAAATGCTGCAGGACTATGGATTTAACCTGATCCTCATAGCAATGACAAATCTCATTCTTGTGGCGGGGATGGGATCCTGGTATTATTTTATCCGGAAACGGCGTGAACTATCTCCGGTAAATTACCGGAAGATACTTTCTCTGAAGACGGTGGGATGCCTGGCAGCCCTGGCTTTTTTTGCCCAGTATGCCTGCAGTATTGTGATGGCTGTTATTTCTATTACATTTCCACATTCTTTTAACAATTATGTTAAATTAATGGAAGGTGTGGACATCAACGTCCTGCCAGCCTGGGCCACATTGTTTATCGTGGCGCTATGGGCGCCCCTGGCAGAGGAGATCGTTTTTCGTGCCATGATATTCCGAACGCTGCGCAAGGGTTTTGCCTTTTGGCCGGCAGCCATATTGTCCGGCGTTGCCTTCGGGGTGTATCATATGAATCTGGTCCAAGGGGTGTATGCGTCCCTGCTGGGAGTTTTGCTGGCCTATATTTATG
>CAMTDY010000245.1 GCA_947070915.1 uncultured Roseburia sp. | reverse complement strand
ATGTAGCTCCGTCTCGTGGGCTCGGAGATGTGTATAAGAGACAGGTATTAAGTATAGCAGGAGAGATAGACAGATTTTGTCCTTTGGAATAAAAAAATAGAAAGTTTAGAAATTCTAATGTGATTGATATTTCCTCTCAATCCGCAAATATGCGGTCATCAGCCCGATGCCCCAAAGCATGAATGCAATTATTATTAAAATAAAGTAAGGGGAATTTGGCTCTAAAAATATAAAAGGAACGCAGACGATTTCAAATACGCCTAGAGAAAGAGAATGGGGTTTAAAAAGAAGAAAGAAAACACGTATCTCGACTTATACCCCTGTTTGTGGTATCATTATAGTACTTGTACTATAAAACACAGGAAGGGGTATTTTCTATGGAAGATACGTCTAAAAATAAATGGAACAAAAAAACTTCAAAAAGTGTCAGCATCGCCCTGCTTGCCCACGTGGATGCGGGAAAAACCACCTTATCCGAGGCGATGCTCTATGCCAGCGGTGTGATACGAAAAGCCGGCCGGGTAGATCATCAGGATACCTTTCTGGATACGGATATCCACGAACGTCAAAGGGGTATCACGATCTTTTCCAAACAGGCAAGGATGGTCTGGGGAGATACGGAGATCACCCTCCTGGATACGCCGGGGCATGTGGACTTTTCCGCGGAGATGGAGAGGACGCTGCAGGTACTGGATTATGCGGTGCTGGTGGTCAGTGGGACGGATGGTGTCCAGGGGCACACAGAGACGCTGTGGAAACTTCTGGAGCATTATCAGATCCCTGTTTTTTTGTTTGTAAATAAGATGGATCTTCCCGGAACAGACAGGCAGCAGCTGATGGAGGAGATGAAAGCGAAGCTTTCCTCCAGCTGTGTTGATTTTACGGATACGGGGTCTGGGGAATTTATGGAAGAAACTGCCCTGTGTGATGAGGAGCTCCTGGAGAAATATATGGACCGGGGGGCGCTGGAGTTCCCGGAGGATCTGCGATCCCTGATTTTCCAGAGAAAGCTCTTTCCCTGCTGTTTTGGATCGGCGCTGCGGCTGGAGGGGACGAAAGAACTGCTGGATACAATCCATGAGTATTCTACATATGTAGAAAGGGGAAAAGAATTTGGTGCCAGGATTTTTAAGATTTCCAGGGATGCCCAGGGCAGCCGGCTCACCCACTTAAAGATCACAGGAGGGAAGCTTCGGGTGAAAGAGGTGCTGGGAGAGGGGGAGAAAGTAAACCAGATCCGGCTCTATTCCGGAGAAAAGTACGAGACTGCGGATGAAGTGGGCGCCGGAGAGATCTGTGCGGTGACGGGGTTGAACCATACGTATCCGGGCCAGGGGCTTGGAACGGAACCGGATCTTGCCGGGGAACAGCTGGAACCAGTACTCCGCTATTCTATTTTATTTCCAGAGGGTACAGATATGACGCTGGCGGCAGGAAAACTCCGCCAGCTGGAGGAAGAAGATCCCCAACTGCATCTGTCCTGGGATGAGAACCTGCGCCAGATGTTTATTCAGCCCATGGGAGAGGTGCAGCTGGAAATCCTGAAAGAAATTCTGGCAGAACGTTTTGGGATGATGGTGGAGTTCGGGGAGGGAAATATTCTTTATAAGGAGACCATACGGAACGTAGTGGAGGGAGTGGGACATTTTGAACCTCTGCGGCATTATGCAGAGGTGCATCTTCTGATGGAACCGTTGCCGCCGGGGAGCGGGATTGTGATCAGGACGGATTGCAGCGAGGACAAGCTGGATCTGAACTGGCAGCGGCTGGTGCTGACCCATCTGAAAGAAAAAGAATTTGCCGGGGTGCTGACCGGATCGCCTATCACGGATATCAGAATAACGCTGGCAGCGGGACGCGCCCACCTCAAGCACACAGAGGGCGGGGACTTCCGGCAGGCGACGTACCGGGCTGTGCGCCAGGGGCTGATGCAGGCAGAAAATGTACTTTTGGAGCCCTGCTATGAGTTCCGGATGCGGTTGCCCACAGAAAATGTCGGACGTGCCATGACAGATATCAAGCGGATGAGCGGAGAGTTTG
Source organism: uncultured Roseburia sp. (assembly GCA_947070915.1). Lineage (GTDB taxonomy): Bacteria > Bacillota > Clostridia > Lachnospirales > Lachnospiraceae > Eubacterium_F. The sequence goes on along the minus strand of CAMTDY010000245.1, from coordinate 1,141 downwards.
AGGTACTGCCGGAACAGGCGGGGATGTCAGTCCTGACTGGGGTCTGCCCGGTGGCGGCCATGAAGGATTATCCGGTGGAATTTGCCTCATACACAAAGGGGCGGGGGCATTTGAGCTGTATGCCTGCCGGTTATCAACCCTGCCATAATGAGAGGGAAGTCAGGGAGAAGATTGGCTACGATGCGGAGGCAGATGTGGAAAATACCGCGGACTCCGTATTTTGCGCCCATGGTTCCGGTTATGTGGTCAAATGGAATAAAGTACCGGAACATATGCATCTGGAGAGCATACTGGCGGCCGGGAGGCGAAGGAGCGGCGAAAACCAGCGGAGAGATCCGGCGGGCGGGGCAGAGAGAAATCCTTCAGCGGCTTCCAGGGATTTTTACGCCGAGGAAAAAGAACTACAGGCGATCTTTGAGAGGACCTATGGCGCGGTGAAGCCTAGGACAGCGGATACCGGATCTAAGGTGATCCGGGCAACGGAAGAGAAAAAGAAGGTAAAGATCCGGGAACGGAAACCGGTGGAGGAATATGTGCTGGTGGACGGTTATAATATTATCTTTGCATGGGAGGACCTGAAAGACCTCTCTGGCGTCAGCCTGGATGCCGCGAGGATGAAACTGATGGATATCATGTGCAACTACCAGGGATATACCGGCTGCCACCTGATCCTTGTCTTTGATGCCTATAAGGTAAAAGGAAATCCTGGCAGCGTGGAGCAGTTTCATAATATCAGTATCGTATACACCAGGGAGGCGGAAACGGCGGACATGTATATTGAAAAGACGACAAAGCGCATTGCCGGGAAACACCGGGTGCGGGTGGCGACCTCCGACGGCATGGAACAGATGATCATTCTGGGGCATGGTGCGACGAGAATGTCTGCTGCCGCGTTCAGGGAAGAGGTCCAGAGGGTGAGCGCCTTCCCGGCTGAATGATAGAAGGAAGGGAGACCGAATGATTGAAAGTATGAACAACCCCCAGGTCAAACGAATCGGAAAATTGAAGAAAAGTTCCCGGTTCCGCAGGCAGGAAAGGGTTTTTATTGCGGAAGGGTTCAAAATGGCAGAGGAAGGTCTGGTTCATGGACTGGTGCAGACCCTGTATGTGGCGGAGTCTGCGGAAGAGGAATATTTTTCAA
>CAMTDY010000244.1 GCA_947070915.1 uncultured Roseburia sp. | reverse complement strand
AGAAGATAAGAGGATACCTTTCTATCGTACAGATCCATTATGACCGGTACAAGACAACCTGCTCTCACTTTCGTTGAACCGAAAGCTCCCGTTATGGATAACGTTCTCACTACTTTATTGTACATCTTAAGAAGTACTTTTCCCTTTAACTTTGCCACCTTGGGATCGTCTATTTTTTCATAATGCTGTAGCACTCCATACTTATTTATTGCCTTACTGGAGCGGCTTATGTAAACGTCCAGTTTCCCCGTCTTTTTATTTTCGTATGCCAGCTTTATCTGGTTATAATAGTCCTTATCAATGCTTATGGAATAGTTATATCCCTGTCCGGTTTCTTCATCGATCAGGATATTTACTTTCCATGGCTGCCGCAACATCAGTTTTCCGTAATTGTCATACAATGTATAAATCTTCCCGGTTGCCGATACTGTCTCATCCAGCGCATTCTGTATGATATCAAAAAGTGTCTGATCCGTATCTATCCTGGATATGGCATATTTTGTATTGGCAAGGCTTCCTGTCTTTAAACCAAAATCCCTGGCAATCATACGGAGTAATTTGGTAGCAGTTTTCTTTTTATATAAATACGAATCCTTGTTCTTTAAATATCTCAGCTGGTCATATACCAGAACCTCAGTCATTCCATCTGCCTGGGGTTTTAATTCAAACACAAACCCGTAAAAGAAAGGTTTCCCATTCACACTAAGCGCAACCGCATCACCGCAGGATAGTTTCTTTGCTGGTGTAGAGAATACCAGCTTTCCAGGGGTGTTTTTTCTCTCCCATGTGACTTTCAACCCCTCTTTTACTGGTATCTGGTAAAGCTGTTTTCTGTGAGTTACCTGTAGTGTGATCTTGATATTGTTCTGCGGATTGATGGACTGGATCGTATACGCCGTAACTTTTTCTGCTGTACTGGAAGATTTCTTGGCTTTGTTCAATGCGGCCTTAAGTTCTGCAAGCTCCTTCTTGGATGTTTTCTTTTTTGCAACACCAGATTTGCCTTCCGAATCTATGTATGAGCTTACTACGCCATAGCCCGTTATGGTCCCCTCTGTTAATGGATAACTTCTTTTTTTTACAGCGTCAGAACTGTTCCCCTCAATGGTATACAGGGTATTCCCGGATGCCTTTTCCACAATCCCCACATGGGATCGCCCTGTCTTAAAATAAACCAGGTCATTTCGTTTGGGAATATAATTCCCTTTGGGCCGGAACCGGTCTTTCTTTTTGTACCAGTTCATCCCTATATCTGTGGAAGCAGTTTTCGGCACAATGTCTGTGCCAACCCCCGCTTCCTTTGCACACCACGACACGAAGGAATGACACCAGGCAGCTCCATTGGCACCCGTGTACTCTCCGAACTTTGTTCGGTTATTGCCACCCTCTTTATATCCTACTTCTTTCAATGCAATATCAACCAGATCAGCCATACTTGTTTCACCTCATATTTACAATTTCCCCTTGCAGTATATCGTAGCGGGCGGGAATGGTCAGACGCACTGCCGCCGGCAATGCTGTTGTGTAGATTCGCTTGGAAAACTTTCCTCCAAATTTGCTCTTAAGAGCTCGATCCACCTTCTTTTTATTTTTTTTATAAATCACTCCGGCATTGTTCACGTTTCCAATGCCGTACACTTTCCTGCTTATCGCAAGCAGCGTGTCCCCCTTTTTTGACGTGTAGGACTTTACAATCTTTTTTTTGGTCGTATCCACATTGCTTTTTCGGAAAACCTTATTCTTTACTTTTATTTTCTTAGTCCCAAACTTTACATGCTTTTTCAACTCGATCTCGACAGTTATATCAAGTCCATTTTCCGCATCTTCTATGATCTTATAATTTTCCAGCGAGACATTGAGGCTTGTATCGAAAGAAGGTGCTCCTGAAAAAATATGGCGAAGCACCTTGAATTTGAAAGGCTTTCTGTTTATTTTCAGCTTCTCAAGCACTTCGAGATAGTAATCCGGCCGCTGAAATCCACCATCGCTGTATACCGCAAAAGGGTACATGACTCCAGGCAGCATAAGATCAAAACTAAAATCTGTTAGTTTTGTCCCTTTTAACTGGTTTACTTCAGATTCATTGATCAAGTTTATTGTCTTGTTGCTGCCATTAATGCTTGTCTGTATTTTAGCCGGTGCAACAGGAAATTTAATTTCCCCGAACCATATCTCATACATGGAATCCATACTGCCGCTTTCATACATTTTAGTGCACCCCCTCGGCAGAAGCATACAGTTCTTCCTCAATCCGTGAACTCAGTTTATTCATAATACCATCAATATCCTGTTCTCCATTGATAGAATTATGGTTTGTCATGTCCACCTTAATGGTGGTGGAAGTATATCTATTGATTGCACGCTGGGTAGCAAAATCACGGATGTATTTAATATTTTCAGAGGTAATGTCTAATGATTTCGCAATCTTGCTCGTGTTCTTATCCATATTGTCTATGTTTGAAGTAAGTCCGGACTTATCAAAATATGTTTCGGTTTCCAGCTTATTTTCATCCACTCCACTGGAAGTACCGGATAAATCAAATTTATCTTTTAATCCCGCGCCAAAATCATACCCCTGATTGTAGGCATCTAATACAAAATCAGAAGAAAATACATCATCAACGTCATAAGTAAGCATTCCATCGGCAAAGGCATCTCCGACACTCCGGTATTCCTGTTTGCTGGCATTTGCTTCATACTGCTCCGCAGCATAATGCGAAGCGGCACTTTCCAGCCCTGTCGTGTCAATATCCACAAAAGGCAGTTTATTTATTAGGTCGCATACCCCAATGATTACATTGGTGATTGTCTCTAATATGCCAAACCACTCCGCTTTTATCATAGGACCGAGATTTATGAAAAAGGTTCCTATGTTCTGAATGATCGCTTCTACCGCCATTGATATGCCGATCCAAAAATTCATAAAGCCCAGCCATGCATTTTTAACAAACTGAACTGCTATGTTTGTGGTCCCGCATATGGCCCCGATCGTACTGATATGTGTGTTGTTCAATCGATTATAGGCTCCTATCACAATGCCCAGCACAGTAACTATACCGAGAAATCCCCCAATCAGCCAGGTGACCGGACAGCTCAGCAGTGCCGCATTGAGACCGTACTGTTGAGCCGTTAGTACAGCAGTAGCTGAAGCCATTGTACCTGTGGCTGCGGCATGCGCATAGGAAGCCAGGCATAGCG
>CAMTDY010000243.1 GCA_947070915.1 uncultured Roseburia sp. | reverse complement strand
CGATACCGGTTATAAAAATCTCATGAAGATCGTATCCAAGGGATTTACCGAGGGTTTTTATTATAAACCGAGGGTGGATTATGAGGTGCTGCGCCGGCATCACGAGGGGATCATCGCCCTCAGCGCCTGTCTTGCCGGGGCGGTGGCTTCCAGACTGGTAAAAGGACTTTATGAAGAGGCGAAGGAAGAGGCGCTGAAACTGCAGGATATATTTGGGAAAGGAAATTTCTTCCTGGAATTGCAGGATCACGGCCTTGCTCCCCAGCAGACGGTGAATCAGGGGCTTCTCCGGATGCATGAGGAGACAGGCATCGATCTGGTGGCGACCAATGACCTTCATTATATCTATGAGACAGACGTAGAAGCCCATGATATTCTGCTCTGTATCCAGACGGGCAAAAAAGTCAGCGACGAGAACCGCATGCGCTACGACGGGGGGCAGTACTTTCTGAAATCCCCGGAGCAGATGGCGGAGCTCTTTCCTTATGCAAAAGAGGCCCTGGAAAATACATATAAGATCGCACAGCGCTGCCATGTGGAGATCGAGTTTGGCAATTATAAACTGCCAAAGTTCGATGTGCCGGAGGGATATGAAGCGGAAGGATATCTGAGAAAACTGTGTGCAGAGGGACTGAAAAAGCGGTATGCGGACAGCGGCTATGACATGGAAGAACTGAGGAAGCGGCTGGAATATGAGCTGGATACCATTGTCAATATGGGGTTTGTGGACTACTTTCTCATTGTGTGGGATTTCATCAAATATGCCAAAGATCATGGAATCCCGGTGGGGCCGGGAAGGGGGTCCGCGGCGGGAAGTATCGTCGCCTACTGTCTGGAGATCACGGATATCATTGATCCCATTAAGTACAATCTTCTGTTTGAGCGGTTTTTGAATCCTGAGCGTGTCACGATGCCGGATATCGATATTGATTTTTGTGTGGAGAGACGCCAGGAAGTGATCGATTATGTGACGGAAAAATATGGTGAGGACCGGGTAGTTCAGATCGTTACCTTCGGTACGATGGCTGCCCGGATGGTGATCCGGGATGTGGGACGTGTGCTGGACATGCCCTATGCTTTTGTGGACAGTGTGGCAAAGGCAGTGCCCATGGAACTGGGCATCACCATCAGCAAGGCGCTGAAGATGAATCCGGAACTGAAACAGATGTATGAGTCAGATGAGGGAGTAAAGAAACTGATCGATATGTCCCTGCGTCTGGAGGGGCTTCCGAGACACACGTCGATCCACGCCGCCGGCGTGGTGATCAGTCCAAGGGAAGTGGATGATTTTGTGCCAGTTTCCCGGGCGGCGGACGGAACAATAACGACCCAGTATACAATGGTGACACTGGAAGAACTGGGACTTTTAAAGATGGATTTTCTGGGACTGAGGAACCTGACAGTGATCAAGAATGCCATTGACGGAAAGTTGTCCCTGGAGGACATCAGCTATGATGACCACAATGTCTTCGAGATGATATCGGCGGGAAAAACAGAAGGGGTGTTCCAGTTGGAGAGCGCCGGTATGAAGAGCTTTATGAAGGAGCTGAAACCGGAGTCCCTGGAAGATATTATTGCGGGCATCTCTTTGTACCGTCCTGGTCCCATGGATTTTATCCCGAAGTATATCGCGGGAAAGAACGATAAAAATAATATCGTATATGACTGTCCGGAACTGGAGCCCATATTATCTCCCACTTACGGCTGCATCGTCTATCAGGAGCAGGTCATGCAGATCGTCAGGGAGCTGGCGGGCTACAGCTATGGCCGGAGCGACCTGGTGCGCCGGGCCATGTCCAAGAAAAAAGCGTCGGTGATGGAGAAGGAAAAAAATAATTTTATCTACGGCAATGAAGAGGAAGGTGTAGAGGGTTGTATTCACCGCGGGATTCCGGAGGCGGTGGCGAGAAAGATCTACGACGATATGACGGATTTTGCCAAATACGCCTTCAATAAATCCCATGCGGCGGCATATGCGGTGGTATCCTATCAGACGGCCTATCTCAAATATTATTATCCCAGAGAATTTATGGCAGCCCTGCTCACTTCCGTGATGGATTTTACAGGGAAGATCACCGAGTACACCCTGACCTGCCGCCAGATGGGCATCGAGATCCTGCCCCCGGATATCAACGAAGGAGAAGCGAGGTTTACACCCTCTGAGGCGGGGATCCGCTATGGCCTGGCGGCGATCAAGAGCGTGGGAAAACCGATCATCGATGCCATCGTAGAGGAGAGAAGGGCGGGAGGCCTCTTTCTTTCCCTGAAAGATTTCTGCAGCCGTATGAACGGTAAGGCGGTAAACAAGAGGGCACTGGAAAGCTTTATCAAGGCGGGGGCCCTGGACTGCTTAGAGGGCACCAGAAAACAGAAGATGAGCGCTTATGCCGGAATACTGGACGGCATCAGCCAGGAAAAGAAAGTGACCATGACGGGGCAGATGTCTCTCTTTGATTTTGCCGGGGAAGAAGAAAAAGAAGAGCTGGAGACGAAACTGCCGGATGTGGGAGAATACGATAAAGAGATGATACTGGGCTTTGAAAAAGAAGTTCTGGGAGTTTATATCAGCGGTCATCCCCTGGAGGATTATATTCCGTTGATGGAGAAAAATATTACCCGGACCACGGCAGATTTCATTGTGGCAGAGGGGGAGGTGGCCCCGAAAGTGAAGGACAACGAGACGGCAGTGATCGGAGGCATGATCGTGGATAAGGTGGTAAAGACTACCCGGACCAACAGCCTGATGGCATTTATCACGCTGGAAGACCTGATGGGTACTGTGGAGATCATCGTATTTCCTAAAGATTATGAGACATACCGAAGTCTGCTTGAGACGGACCGGAAAGTATTTATTAAAGGCCGGATCACCGTGGAGGAAGACAAGCCGGCGAAGATGATCTGCCAGAAGATCGTTCCTTTTGATGAAGTTCCCAGACAGCTCTGGCTCCAGTTCCCAGACCGTGAAGAATACCGTAAAGTGGAGGAACATTTATTTGCACTGCTGGGGCAGTACGACGGACAGGATACCGTGATCATCTATCTTTCCAGGGAGAGGGCAAAGAAGCAGCTGCCAAACAGCCGCATGACGAAAGTGTGCCCGGAACTTCTGGAAAAACTTTATGGGGATATGGGTCATGAGAATGTAAAAGTAGTACAAATGAGTATTGAAAAAAGTCTGTAAATGTCGTACAATAAAAAATGTATATCGTTTTTTAAAAATAAAAACTTAATATAATATAGAGCTGTTGTATTTGGGGCAGTGCAAGAATGGAGGATAATATGTCAGAAA
>CAMTDY010000242.1 GCA_947070915.1 uncultured Roseburia sp. | reverse complement strand
AAGACAGGGCAGCAGCTTTAATGATGTGGAATTTCCTTTGCAATCATATATACATATTATAAAGGATTTTTTTGTGAGAGGGTATTACAAGGAAAAGGAAGGTTTATATAAGGTTACGAAAACAGGTAAGATAAACTGGAATAGGACAATAAAGACACAAAGACCGTATGTACAAGAAAAAGACATATTTTATCTTGATTTTGTTACAAAGAGAAATAGTGTAAAGGAAAATGAACTGATTACATTAATACATGAGTATTGTGTATATGAGAGCTTTGAACAAATTGGCTGGCTTTTTACCAAAGTGACGGCAAAGAAGCCGCGAATTACTAAGAGAGAAAGAGTTTTTAGAGCAGTCTTAAAAAGAAAGATTTCCAATACCTTTAATGATAGAAACCGGATTATGTTTAAGCATATGTTGGCAATAATTGACTTTGAAGGGGATAAGAATCCAAACAAAAATTACCGGTATGGAACATATCGGTTTGAGTATGTTTGGGAAAAAATGATTGATAAGGTATTTGGAATTGAAAATAAAACTGATTATTTTCCAAAAACAGCCTGGTATTTGAATGGCTTCAGATCTGACAATCCTTCATTAGAACCAGACACAATTATGTTGTTTGGGAATAATGTGTATATCCTGGATGCAAAATATTACAGATATGGAGTTACTGGTAAAACGCAGGATCTACCTAAGTCTTCCTCTGTTAACAAGCAGATTACATATGGAGAATATGTGGCTTCTGAAGAAACGTTTAAGAAATTGCATGGGAACGACATGAAGGTATATAATGCATTTCTAATGCCCTTTGATTCTTATAAAAATATCCACTCTGGTGATCTGAAAATGCTTAAAATAGGTGAAGCAGTTAGTGACTGGAAAGATAATTCAAAGGAGTATGAAAAGATTCAGGGGATTCTTTTGGACGTTAAAACTTTGATGCGTATAAATGTGAGTCAGGAAATGAAAGCTATAAAAAAACTGGCGGAGCTGATTAAAAGTTGATTGCAGAGGTGGTTTTGTGGCAGATGTTTTAACAAAAGAGCAGCGGCATAAGAATATGAAGAATATCCGTGGAAAAGATACAAAGATAGAAATAATACTCAGAAAAGCTTTATGGGAAAAAGGATATCGATATCGCAAAAATTATAGCAAGCTTCCAGGAAAACCAGACATTGTACTAACAAAGTATAAAATAGCTATTTTTTGCGATGGAGAGTTTTTTCATGGAAAGGATTGGGAAGTATTAAAGCCTAGACTGGAGAAAAGTAATAACAGTGAATTTTGGCTTAGTAAGATATCACGTAATAGGGAACGTGATGATGAAATAAACAAGAGATTACTTTTTGAAGGCTGGACGGTTATCCGGTTTTGGGGTGATGATATAAAGAAGCATACGGATGAATGCGTCAGAGTTATTGAAGAGGTAATTTTTGATACTATTATACTTGAAAGTGATATGGAGTAAATTGATTTTGGTATTAAGCAAACAATTACAGGAAGGAAAAAATGAGGACACGACAAGAAGTAATTCAGTATTGCCTGTCACTGGGCGGGTGTTATGAGGATTATCCTTTTCGGGATCCAAACTGGACGGTAATTCGTCATAATGACAGCCGTAAGGTATTTGCCTGGATCTTTGAGCGGGAAGGAAATATATGGATCAATGTCAAAAGTGACCCTGAATGGCGGGATTTTTGGCGTGAGGCATTTGATTCGGTGATCCCGGCTTTTCATCTGAACAAGAAATATTGGAATTCGATTATTTTAGATGGTACTGTGCCAAAAGAGGATGTTACGCGGATGATCCAAGAGAGCTACAGATTGACTGAGAAGAAGGGGGGAAGGGAGTCGGGACTTTCCCCCTAATAGAGGGTGATCCCCTTCCCCCATCCTGCATGGCTCCTCTTTTCATATACAACCCTTGGCATAGCTCCCCCCCCTAATTTTCCTGCAACAACTTCTCAAATTCTGGCAGGGTGATTGCGGGAGAGTAATACCATCCCTGATACAGTTCGCAGCCCAGTTCCAGTAATTTTTCCTGAATGGCAGCATTGCTGACATACTCTGCCAGCACCATCATCTCCAATGAATTTGTCAGCTGTACAATGGAGGAGATGATCTCACAACATCTCGGGTTATCCAAAATACCCTTTACAAGGGAACCATCCAGTTTCAGTAAATTGAAGTAGCTGCCGGTCAGATACTGGATGGATGTGCTGCCCATGGAAAAATCGTCCACTGCTAACTGATATCCCATTTCCCTTATCTGATGAAAACGCTCGTTTAGGACGTCATCCAACTGAAGCACTGCCTGCTCTGTGATTTCAATGCACATCCCCATCTCACGCACGGGATAGGAACGCGCCAGATTCCTCAAAAAACGCTCAAAAGTTTTCAACTGAATTGTCGTTCCCGTCACATTGACACTGATTTTTAATTTGGGGTCAGGATACTTTTCCCGCAGCAGCTGAATATCCGCTGCCGCTTTCCGCACCACCCATTCCTCAAGGGTCTCCAAAAATCCCGCCTCTTCTGCCAGCTGAAATACAAGAGGTGGATAGATATTGCCGTGTATTACATGATCCCAGCGCAACAGGGCCTCTGCGCCGATGCATTTTCCGTTTGCATTGTACTGTGGCTGATAATACAGTTTCAGCTCCTGCTGCTCCATCGCCAGCTGTAGATCCGCAGCGAGGGCTTTTCCCATCCATCCATAGGGAAAAGCATCATCGGTAAGCCGAACGGGTATTCTGGTCTGCTCGCTTTCCTGCAGTTTGGAAACCAGTTTCTCATAATCCCGTTTTGCAACTCTGACTTTTTCTTTATCATACCGTTTCACAAAGGGGGCATAAATTGCGACACCGACGCACAGATTTATCAACTGCAAAAACGAACCTGCAAGAGATCCGGTCGCCTTGTATCCGCTGATAAAAATTGGTGTCGTCCATTGGACATCTTGTGTGATCAATGGTACCAGGCCGGTTTTCATACTGACATATGTGATCAGGAAGCAGACAAGCGGTGTACATAAAAACGGGATCAGGAATGTGGTATTGTAGATAATGGGAAGCCCAAATACCATGATCTCATTGACATTAAACAGCATTGGAAAGACGGAGATCTTTACCAGCTGTTTTGTGTTGTTGCGTTTGCTGAAAAGCAGCAGTGCAGCCAGCAGACACAAGGTCGCTCCACATCCGCCCATCAGGACAAAGAAATCGATAAGCTGCTTCGTCAGGATCTCCGTCGCTTCCTTTCCCTGAGACACAAGGAGTATGTTCTTCTCCGTCGCTTTCAGAAGTATGTCATTTGACACCCCTTCCAGCATATTG
>CAMTDY010000241.1 GCA_947070915.1 uncultured Roseburia sp. | reverse complement strand
GCAGTAAAGGGATCTGTATTTTCATACTGCACCATGAAACTCTCCGCATATTTCCTCTTATCTTCAGAGATTTCTTCAAAGGAGGGGAGATACTGACCGTCATAAATATCTACTTCCTCCCTGCTGCGGTACACCGTACCCGCCACATAGGTGATATCCCTCACATCCATGCCGCTGTCCAGTGCATCCGCAATCTCTAATATACTGTGCTCCCCCATACCATAGGAAATCAGATCTGCCCCCGAATCCAGCAGAATGGAACGTTTCAGCTTGTCCGACCAGTAGTCATAATGTGCCATCCTGCGCAGGCTTGCCTCGATGCCGCCAAGGATCACCGGCGTCTTTTTATAGGTCCGGCGGATCAGGTTGGAATATACAACCACCGCATAATCCGGGCGTTTTCCGGAGACTCCTCCCGGCGTGTAGGCGTCCTGCTTTCTTCTCTTCTTATTTACAGTATAATGGTTCACCATAGAATCCATATTCCCACTGCTCACCAAAAAACCCAGCCTGGGTTCCCCAAGAACAGCAATGCTGGAATCATCCCGCCAATCCGGCTGGGAAATAATTCCAACCCTGTAGCCGTGGGCTTCCAGATGCCGGCTTATGATCGCCGTGCCAAAGGAAGAGTGATCCACATAGGCATCCCCTGTGACATAGACAAAATCACACTGGTCCCATCCTCTTTCTTCCATATCCTTCCTGGAAACCGGCAAAAATTCTTGTTTTTCACTCTTCCTGTCCTTCGCCTCTGCCATATCTTTTTCCCCGATCCCTTTTTCTTTTTAAGACGTGTCTGAAAACTGCTTTCTGCACGCCCTAAGCAAAAAGGTCAGACAAATCCTCATCTGACCTTTTTTATTATAGGTTATGAAACTACTATTATTTACTGCAGATTTTCCACTGCTGCCCGCTCGATCGGCAGACCAGCTTTATATCTCGCTATAAATTCGTCAAAGCCTTTTACGTCTGCTTCATCCGGCGACATCTCCACACCCTCATATCCAGCAAAAACCTTCTCTGCCAGATAATTGTCCAGCGTTTCGTCTGCACCTTTGTTCTTCATGAAGGATGCCAGAAGGGCAATTCCCCAGGCTCCACCTTCACCTGCTGTCTCCATAACGGATACCGGCGCATTCATCGCTGCCGCCATGATCTTCTGGCCAACCCCCTCGGTCTTAAAGAGACCGCCGTGTCCCAGAATGCGGTCCAGCCTGACACCCTCTTCTTTTAACAGAATATCCAGACCGACCTTCAACGCACCCAGTGATGTAAAGAGGTTCACCCGCATAAAATTCGCCAGATTAAACTTACTATCAGGTGTTCTCACGATCATCGGACGCCCCTGCTCAAATCCAGTGATGTGCTCACCGGAAAAATAATTGTACGCAAGCAGTCCGCCGCCGTCAGCATCACCTTCCAGCGCCTTATTGTAAAGGGTTCCAAACAACTGGTCCATATCCGTTTTGATGCCAAAAGCCTCTGCAAATTCTTTGAATATATTCACCCAGGCATTCAGATCCGAAGTACAGTTGTTGCAGTGCACCATTCCCACCGGCTCTCCAGTCGGTGTCGTCACCAGATCAATCTCCTCATATACCTTGGACAATGCTTTCTCCAATACGATCATAGCAAATACAGAAGTTCCGGCAGATACATTTCCTGTTCGCACCGCAACACTATTTGTAGCTGTCATACCGGTTCCCGCATCACCTTCCGGCGGGCAGAGAGGAATTCCTGCCTGAAGATTTCCAGAGACATCCAGAAGCCCGGCACCTTCTTTTGTCAGTGTTCCCGCCGCTTCTCCTGCCACGAGCACCTTCGGAAGAATATCTTCCAGTTTCCATGAAAATCCTTTGTCCGCTATCGTTTCATTGAATTTATGTATCATATCCTGGTCAAAATCTTTCGCATTGCTGTCGATCGGAAACATTCCGGATGCCTCACCGATGCCCAATACCTTTTCCCCTGTCAGTTTCCAGTGGATATATCCGGCAAGAGTGGTCTGGAACACAATATCCTTAACATGATCTTCACCATTCAGTATTGCCTGATACAGATGGGAGATACTCCATCTCTGCGGAATGTTAAAGTTAAATAATTTCGTCAGCTTCTCCGCTGCTTCCGCAGTAATGGTATTTCTCCATGTACGGAAGGGTACAAGCAGCTCACCCTTCTGGTCAAATGCCATATATCCATGCATCATGGCACTAAAACCAATGGCACCAATCTTCGTCAGAGTCACATCATACTGATCTTTAACTTCCTGAGCCATCTTTGTATAGCTGTCCTGAAGTCCGGTCCAAATATCCTCCAGTGTATAGGTCCAGATACCATTTTCCAGACGGTTTTCCCAGTCATGGCTTCCTGATGCGATCGGTGCGTTGTCCTCACCCACCAGCACTGCCTTAATCCGGGTAGATCCAAATTCGATTCCTAATGCTGTTTTTCCTGCTTCAATCGCTGCCTTTGCTTCTGTCTTCGCAATTCCCATGAAATACATCCTCCTAATCTCAACAAATGACCTGGCGGTCACTGTCATTACTATATCTTTGGGGCATAGTCCCTGCTCCCAGTATCTTCATTTATTATAGTACATTGCGGCCTATATTACAATCCGCAAAATTTACAAAATTATCTCCTGTGAAAGTAAATTGAGCATATGGAAACACACCATGCCTGCATTGGAATATTATTATACATCTGGGTGCTGCCACTGAAAGCAGTATGACAGTTTAATGTAAAATTATCTCCTCCAGAAAACGGGACGGATCTATATCCTTCTGAAACCGCCGGTGGCTGCAGGAAATATGAAGATGATCTCTCGCCCTGGTCATCGCGACATACATCAGGCGCCGCTCCTCCTCAACATATCCACCTTCAACGGCCTTCTGGTATGGCACGATCCCTTCATTCACATCGGGGATAAATACCGCATCAAATTCCAGTCCTTTGGAGCCGTGCATAGTCATAAGCGATACCCCATGTCTTTCTTCCCCCGGCTCCGACCTTCCGCCAGACCGCTTCTGGCGCTCCTCCAGCTGCCGCCCATATTCCTCAATATGGGCAAACCACTCCTCCACTGTCCCATAACCAGCGGCATCCTCTTTGAGTTCATCCAGGATCTCTTCCCAATCCTTAGGACTGACTCCCCGCTCAGTCGCATATTCACTGAGAAAATCCTGGTATCCTACACTGTGATACAGATAATCTATGGCGCTGTAGGGCGTCATCTGCTTCATGGCAAACAGATCATTTTGAAGTGTATTGATGCGCTCACACATATAGGGTTTGTCACGGTAATATTCATACAGGCCCGCAAAAGAAATGGATTCGTTATCAAATGCCGCCCGGCTCAGATA
>CAMTDY010000240.1 GCA_947070915.1 uncultured Roseburia sp. | reverse complement strand
CAACACCAGTTACAACCAAGGCACCAGCGGTAACACAGGCACCGGCAGTACCTGGGCCAAGCCAGGCGCCAGTAGTGACACCACCGGCAGGCGGCGGAGACCAGCCGGGTGTTTCAACACCACCACAAACATCTACAGCACCGGGAACATCTGCAGAGCCGGGAACATCCGCAGAGCCAGGAACATCCGCAGAGCCGGGAACATCTGCAGAGCCAGGAACATCCGCAGAGCCAGGAACATCCGCAGAGCCGGGAACATCATCTGAACCTTCCGGTACACAGGCGCCTCCGCCGGCTGCACAGCAGACACCGACTGTATACAAACCGATTGATCTGGCAAGTGTAGAAAAGGTAGAAGGTGTAACATACAATGAAGGCACCAAGAGTATCTCCGTTAAAAATGTGGAGCAGTTTGCGATTCCACTCGGATACAGTGTTCAGAATGGCCATGCCATCTGGGTGAAGATTAAAGGGAAACTGAATGGTACACAGGGCTTTAGAAGCTGGCTGGTTAATAGCGTAGATGATAAGGGGACTATTTCCAATCAGTGGAATGCTACTCAAGAACCAGGATTTAAAGCTCCAGGTGAATTCGAGTATACATTCCAGCTGGTTTCCCAGGGAGATAATGTATCTGCTCTGTTAATCAAAGGCATATCTCATGGAGTTAGTATAGACGATATCGAACTGACTTCTATTGAGACATCCTATCCGATCAGAGATCCGGAAAAACCAGTAGAAAAGCCGACGGCGCATCTTTCCGTTGACAAGGTGAATATCAAAGCGGAGGAGACATCCACTGCTACATTGACAGTAAGTGCTGGTGATGTGACAGAGGTAACATGGTCTGCAGAAAATACTGGTATTGCTTCGGTTGCTCCAGATAATGCCGATCCGAAGAAGGCTGTGATCACTGGCGTGGCAGCAGGTGATACAAAAATTGTGGCAGAAGCAAAAGTGACCGTAGAGGGAAAAGACTTTACGGTGAAAGCAGAGAAATCAATTCATGTCGCCGATCTGGTTGTAAATGCGACCATTGAATCAGCTCCATCTGAGATTCAGATGGGAAAATCGGCTGTGATGTCCGTGAAAATTGATACAGGAGAAGATGTTGTTAGCATCGAAGATGTTGTGTGGGCAGTCACAGGGGATGCGGCTACGATCGATACGGAGTCACTTGAGCAAGGAAAGGTACGTGTTACAGGCCAGAAAGAAGGAGATGTAACGATTTCTGTTACTGTAAACGTTAAGAAAGGCGAAAAAACAGCTACAGATACGAAAGAAGTTACCATCCATGTGTCTCCGATCGTATATAACATTGGTAAAACTTTTACCTTTGAAAATGCGCAAAATATGGCAACGAATGGAGACTGGGTAGCCTTCAAACTTGACAAGCCACTCAGGATCAAGAAGACTGACAAAGTCGAGGTGGTATTCTCAGCCAAAGCAGGAGATGGTGCGGATGCAGCGGACGATGCGACTACAGTGTTTAAGATGGCGATGTCTCCATTGGTTGAAGGAGGCGCTCTCAATGCATATAAAGTTCAGGAAGATGCTACATTGAGAAATGCAACTTCCAAAGCTGGCAGCAGAGCAGAATTTAATTTAGTGAAAGGCAAGTTCACTACTAATTATTCTGAGATTAACAGTATCGTTGCTGCGATTACTTCAACATCTGCCGAGAAGGTAGTAGTTACAGTAGAGAAGGTTCTGATCACGCCATCGGAGGAGATCGCGCTTTCATTACAGACACCGGGAACATTCGCTAAAGGCGAAGACACAGAAATCCAGTTAGAGATTGATGAAGCTGATTTTGAAGGCGCTGAGATTGAGTGGAAGTCCAGTGATGAAACAACTGCAACAGTGACTGGTGATAGTAAGGATCTCAGAAAAGCAGTTGTTAATGGTGTTAAAGAAGGGGAAGTTACCATAACAGTAACTGTGAAAAAGGGTGATAAGGTTTCAGAAGAATCGGTTACTAAACAGGTGGTAGACACAGGTTATAAGAATAAGCCACTGAAACTTACACTCAAGGACATTCAATCCAATGGCGGCAGCTGTAAGGATAATGGTGATGGAAGCATTACTATCGTGACAGGAGGACAGGGCGCTGGAATCGCTCTGCCACATACCATCAATGCTGGCGAAAAGATCAAAGTAACCATTAAGGGAAAATTCGCAGAGGGTAATCCGGCTGGATTCCGTTTGTATCCATCTTGTAATCTGATGGACGGCGCATGTGAAGTGACTTTTGGTGAACTTAAACCAACAGGTTATGAAAAACATTGGAGTGTTCCAGCAGAGCCTGCTTCGATAGCTGAAGCACAAGCGGCTTGTTGTACAGTGAATGATGATAGAACCTTTGAAGTAAAGGATTTGGAATTTACAGCTAAAGATCATGCAAATGGACCAGCTGTCAATCTGCTTTTCAGAACTCCTGCGGATGGTCTTGTCATCACAGAGGTGACTGTAACCTATCTTTAATCCTATAATGATACCATGAAGTACGAAGGATAAACAGAGTAGTTCTCAAATGACAAACCGTTTCATAGAATCTTTCACCAGATTTTTAAATGAGTAACTTTTATATGGGAGTATCGCAAATAACTGATTTTAGTTATGAAGCGATGCTCCCATTTTCTGTATCCAAGATTAAAGTGAGCGGTCAGTTGGTTGGAAAAATGGTCTTGTATCCTAACATATTTTATGTTAAAATGTGCCGTATAAAGCTTGTCCACTGTACAAAATCCCATGGAGCCAGAGCGTAGTCCAGTAAGGGGGAGATTTTTATGCTTGCTAGCATAAATATAGGCACAAACGGATAAAATTATGAAAAATCATTTTACAAGAATAAAACTGGATGCGTATAAATATGTGAATGATTTTAAAGAAAGAGATTTTAAAAAAAGGTAGAATGATTCTGATCCACACAACCTCCGGCTTATAAAACAGCTGGGGGTTCTTTTATTTCTGGATTTAACCTTTTGTCCAATACCACATTTCCCTGTTTTGTAAATCTTGGTTCTTAAATGATACAAAAATTGATTGACTTTTCTTGAAGATTGGTTCATAATGATTATATTCCTAAAACAATACTTTAAAGGAGGGATTAGGCTAATGAAATTAAGGAAAGCCATGGCGGTAGCACTGGCTGGTGCTCTTGTTTTGACTACTGCCGTAACAGGCACCACAAGTGAAGCTGCCAAAAAGACGAAGCTTAAGACCAAAAAAGTCTCAATCTTCGTCAAAGGAAAGAAGAAAATTTCCATTACGGGTAAAAAGGCAAAGCACAAATATACCTTTACATCCAAAAAGAAAAAAATTGCCAAAGTATCCAAGACAGGCGTGATCACCGGAGTAAAAGCCGGAAAGACTACGATCACGGTAAAAG
>CAMTDY010000239.1 GCA_947070915.1 uncultured Roseburia sp. | reverse complement strand
ATGCAATGCTTGACAAAGTATCTACCGTACGAAGCAAACTGGGTGCTATCCAGAATCGTCTTGAGTACACAGTAAAAGTGGATGACAACACAGCAGAGAACATGTCCGCAGCAGAGTCCCGTATCCGTGATACAGATATGGCAGACGAGATGACGAGATTCTCCAAGGAGAGCATCCTGCAGCAGGCAGCAACATCCATGCTGGCTCAGGCAAATCAGGCAAACCAGGGAGTACTTTCCCTTCTCCAGTAATCTGGCAGCTTGATCATATCATAAAGAAATTTGAAAAAGGGGCTGTCTGTACCAGCGATCAGATCGCTGGTGCGACAGTTCTTTTTTATTGAAGGATACGGGGAGATGTTGTTATGTTGTTTAGTATATGTGTACCCTCATATAACAGAGGACACCGCGCGCTGGGGCTGGTCCAGAGACTGTTAAAAATGTCATTGGATGAGACACAGATTGAGATCATATGTTCCAACAATGGAAGTGATAAGAACGTGGAAGGATACGGGGAGCTGAAGAAGATCCAGGATCAACGCTTCCGATATCATGAATTTAGTACAAACCAGGGGTTTGCCGGCAATGTAAACCAGGTGATCAAAATGTCCCGCGGAGATTTTTGTATGCTCTTAAGCGATGAGGACTGGATACTGGAAGAAAACCTTGGGTTCTATCTGAAGATCATGGAAAAATATCCGGACATTGGTGTGATTCGTCCCCGGACCGGATTTGCTTTTGCGGATATAGAAGATTGTTTTGCCGGAGCGGGAAAGCAGGCAATCGATGCTTTTTATATGCGGGGTCTCTATGTGTCCGGCATGATATTTAACCGGCATATCATTACGGACCAGCTGATCGATGAGTATGCAGAGAGATACCATGACAACACGGGATATCTGTATTATCCCCATATGTTTCTAAGTACGTATGCATTATTGCGGGGACATTTCTTTGCCAGTGATGTCTGGCTGGTATCGGAGGGTGAAACGGAAGAGGATCTGCAGGTGATGGACAGGGCAGAGGAGATTCCAGCGTATGATGCCTATGATAATGTGATAAAGCAGATGCATGGTTTTATTGAGCAGATCAAGGATCTGGAACTTCCTCTTCAGATGCAGTTTGATATGCTGGTGATGGTGTTTGAGCAGCATGCCTATTTAATCCGTCATCGCAGGGAGGGATATCTGGCGGGTGGCTTTGACTATCCGGGAATAATGAAATTAATGGCTCAGGAGATGAAAGAGGAGCTTCAGAATATGAAGTTTCCATTTAAAAAGGAAGATTTAGAGGCGGTGCGCCAATTTATAGATTCCATCACAGTGGATGCGAAAGAGGAGTGACAGGATATGTTGTTTAGTATTTGTATTCCTTCCTATAACCGGGGGCACAGGGCAGTTCGGCTGGTAAGAGATCTTCTGGCGCTGCCCTATGACGAGGATAGGATTGAAATTATTTTTTCAAATAATGGAAGCGAAAAGTATAAAAAAGAGTATAAAGAGATAAAAGGAATTAGCGATAAGCGGCTTAAATATCATGAATTTGAAACTAATCAGGGATTTGCAAAAAATGTGAACCAGGTGATTAAAATGTCTCGTGGAGAGTTTTGTATGCTGTTGAGCGATGAGGATGACATTCTAATGGAAAACCTGGATAATTATATGGATTTTCTGGACATGCACCCGGAACTGGGGTTGGTAAAGAGCTGCACCAGCCTTACTTATAGTGATCTGAAGACACAGTATGTCTCCAATAGAGGAGAAGCTGTAGACCAGTTTTATTTGATGGGAAATTATATTTCTGGGACCATCTATAATAGAAGGATAATTTCAAATGAACTGATTCAAGATTATGAGAAGAGATATCAGAAAAATGAGGCTTATTTTTATTATGTGCATCTCTTTCTGGATGCCTATGCCCTGTTACATGGAAATTACTGTAGCAGTGATCTGCTTTTGATTGAAGAGGGGATTCCGGCAGATCATTTTGACACAGGGCTGTATAGCCCAGACCCTACAGTTCCTGTCTTTGGGACATATGAAAGCCGGATTGAGCAAATGCACGGATTTTTGCAGCAGGTAAGGGATCTGGAAGCTGAACCAGCCATTGTATTTCAGATGCTGGTCCGTGTTATGGAAAGAGTCGCCGAATGGGTCAATATCCAGAAAGATAAATATATTTCCCACGGTGATGACTGGGGAGAGATCATGGCGTTGCTGGCAGAACAGATGCGCAGAGAAATTAAATTTACAGAATCCATGATCGGGGAAGAGAAGATTCCCCTGCTTTATGAATATATGGAAGTGCTTACGGGAATCGGCAGCAAGTGGGGGAATGGACAGAGTATAAAAAAGCTGATAGAAGATGCGATACAGAGTGGTGATGCGGCAGCTGCACTGGAAAATATCAAAGAATATGAGAAAACCTGTCCAGAAGATTTTGAATTGTTTTCTTACTATGTATCCTATTATCTGATGACTGAGGATTATGGTACCGCACTGGAAATCGCCGAAAGGGCGGTGCATACAAATCCCTTTGATATTGAATCGAATTACAATTTGGCTGTATGCAGTGAATTGATGGGTAAGGTTTCCCAGGCATATGATTATTATAAAAGAACGAAATATCTTCAGTGGGATTATGAAAAAGTGATCCTGCCAGGGAATGAATTAAGGGAGCGGGCGGAGAATCTCCGGCAGGCGGCCATGGGGGATGAGTTTCTTATGGCGGAGATCAATAAGGCGGATATCCGGTATATATACGCTACATCTGAGCCGTTTAGAGACCCGGAATATAAAGTGGTGGGTTCTTTTATTGTGGATGAATCTGATGAAATGTATTATGTAGGACGATGTGACGGCTGGTATGAATCCTATTTAAAACATGAATTAAACCGGGATATATTTAGGGCAAAATGTGAGATGTTTTTGATGGACAAAGTCGGAACAGATTATGTTGTGGATGCCGGAAACAGCGAGGTTCTTGTACCTGTAGCAATGAATTATATCGTAAAGGAAGAGACGGGTAATACGATAACGGACACGAGTTGTATGGGGGATACGAATTACTGGGATTCTGCATGCTGTAAATACATTTTCATTCCTGTCAAAGGCAGGAGTAAGCTTCATTGTGGCCAACCGGCACTTTTTGCCAAGCCGCTTCCACTCCGGCAGCCAAGAGATAGAGAACATAAGAGACTGGTATTAAATATTTTTATTGACAGTTTTAGTTGGAAAATTGCGGAGCAATACGGACTGGAAACACTGATGCCTCATACATACGAATACTTTTCCAAGGGGATGATATGCAGTAATTATTATTCCTGTGCCGAATATACGCATCCTAGTATAGCGTCATACTGGACTGGCAGATACCCTTCTCATCATATGAACCTGGATGAGCATTATAGATGGGATTTTA
>CAMTDY010000238.1 GCA_947070915.1 uncultured Roseburia sp. | reverse complement strand
TATCCGAGTATAATCCGAATAATGGAATTATTTCCGTTTTGGTAAGCAATTATGGAGATAATGTTTGGAGGGAAATGCGAAAAATCAGAGAAGTCCTTTACTGATGATGAATAACTGATTTTGGAGAGAAATATTGTATGCGGTATGTTGTCAATGACATTATTTGACTATCAATCATCAGTTGAACAAATAGGAATGAGGGACACGAATAGCCTAATTGTTGGTTTGGCTCCATTGTTTCAACTTTTTAGAGGGTTTTTGTTTGGTATAGTTTTGTGGATTATACGAGATGTCTTTTATCGTGTGAGAGGTCGGAATTTCTCAACTAAGAGAAATTCCTCCTACTCGATTCATTAAATCGTATCCCCCTAAAAATTCCCCATCCCGGGGCACTTAGGTCATTAACGCCCCGTTCCCATTACCTTTCCCAACTGCTCTATGATGCCTGCATTGCCATTCACTGATATTTCATTCACCTTTTCGCAGATTCGCTCCAGATACTCCAGTTCCTTCAACTTATAGAGCGTCTGGTTTTCCTCCATCAGCTTCGCCGTATTGAGCAGTGAGCGGGTGGAGGCCACTTCTTCCCGTCTGGCGATCACATTTGCCTGCGCTTTTTTCTCTGCGACAAGTACGGAGTTCATGATGTCCCGGATCTCACCGGGCAGTATGATGTCCTTGATCCCGGCTGTCAGGAAGTTTACGCAGAACAGTTTTTCCCTGTCCTTTAGTACGTCATAAATTTCTTTGGAAATCTGTTCTTTGGCCTCCAGTATCCCGTCTAGTTTATAATTTCCCACGATTTCTCGGATCGCCAGCTGTACCGCGGAGTAGAGCTGGTTTTTCAAAACGGAAATGGTTTCAGCAAATTGTACGGCATCCTTTATTTTGTACAGGCAGGTGACATTCATGCGAATACCGATTTTATCCTTGGTGAGGATTTCCTGCCCTACGATATCCAGTTCCTGCTGTTTCATATCGATCACGCGGCAGGTGATATTGTGATCATAATTCCAAAAGTGGTATTCGCCTTTGGAAAGCTGGCGCTGCATCACATTGTCATAATACAGCAGGCCGACCTCGCCTTCTCCGATCCGTACGTCGGTGTGAAATATTTCCGGAATGAGAGAGAGCATCTGTTTGGAAATTTCTGTCCCGATCAAAGTTCCTGCCATGGACACGATTTTTATGTCATACTTGTCAAATACATTCCAAAACGTATATTCTTTTCGGTTTGCAAAAGATGTCAATTTCCCGTTTACATAGATGAAGCCGACAGAGCCGTCTGGTATTTCCATATGTACAGTTGAATCAAGAAATGTGCTGTCTTTGCTGAGCACCTGATAGGGAGTATCGATATGCTCCAGTTCCCCGGTCATTTCTTCCCTTACGACCTCGTACCCTAACAGAAAAGGAAAACGGTATGTTCCAGTGAGTACCATTTTTTGAAATATTCCATGTTTAAATACAAACCCGGCCTCATTGTCTTTTATTATATATTTCAACATTAAAAACCTCCATTCTTATTTTTGAAACTGCTGAAGTACTATGTGCTTTAATCCCTTTTTCACCTGCCTGCTGCGGAAAGCCGGTTAACCAATTGTGCCGAGATAAAATTTCTTTGGGCACAATTTGTTTAACAGATGGTTGGGATGAAGGACATACCAGCGATCAGATCTGCCTTTGTCCGCCAGTTGTTGTTCATCCGTTCCGGCTGCGGTATTCCCGGTTTTCAGGCTGCCGGCAGGCCGGCAGGCAAGTCTGTGCTGCACACAGCACAAACTTCGGCGGAAGCAATCGTTTCCTCTACCTGCCTGAAATCGGGATAAAAGCGTTTTTGGTTTGGTGCGGAGTCGAACCGCGGACTTAACAGGTCCTTCCGTTGTGTGCTCTACCATTGAGCTACCGTCTGCACGGGAGGGATT
Source organism: uncultured Roseburia sp. (assembly GCA_947070915.1). Taxonomy (GTDB): domain Bacteria; phylum Bacillota; class Clostridia; order Lachnospirales; family Lachnospiraceae; genus Eubacterium_F. The sequence goes on along the minus strand of CAMTDY010000238.1, from coordinate 1,532 downwards.
TGAACCCCCAAATCACAAGTCGGTGTGCAGTATCCCTGCACGAGAGAAATAAATCTATGAAATACCTGACAGTATGCTGCAGGCACCGCCGGGCAGGAAGTAGCTTCCGATGCCCGTGCAAAATAAATTATTTCCATGATATTTATATCAGGGTGGTGCCGATCCGGCTTTGGTTTTGCCTTGAGCAGCCCTGCTTTCCGCTGACATTATCCTTTTACTACGCCAACGGTCTTTAGTTTTCGGATCGGTGTTACCATATCCTGCTGCTGTGACATCACTTCGTCAATATCTTTGTAGGCGAACCGGCACTCCTCCGCCACGTCGTTTTTCTTGCGCTTTCCGAGTACTACGCCCTGCTCTTTCAGGTCTACGATGACTTCTTCCACAGAAAACGCCTGTCTTGCACCCGTTCGGGAGTAGTTTCTTCCGGCGCCGTGTGAGGATGTACAAAAGGATTCTTTGTGTCCCTTTCCCTGTACCACATAGCTGTATGAGCCCATCGCGCCCGGTATGACAGCCAGTTCACCCTCGCGTACCCGGGTAGCGCCTTTGCGGTGTACCCAGACATTTGCGTCATAATGATGTTCCAGTGCCGCATAGTTGTGGTGGCAGTTGATCTCCTGACCGAATTCTACCGTATGTCCGGTGTGTTTTTCGATCAGTTCTTTTACGATGCAGCAGGTTTTATCTAACATATGGGCGCGGTTTTCGTAGGCATAATCCATCGCCAGATTCATCCAGTGGATGTACTGCTGCCCCTCGTCTGTATGTACCGGCAGGAAGGAAAGGTGGTATTCGTCCTTTACCTCACTGTACCATTTTTTGTTCAATTCCCTTGCTTTTTTATGGAAATAATCACAGATGGCTTTCCCTAAATGGCGGCTTCCCGAATGGATCATTAGGCAGAGGTATCCATCCTGATCTTCCTGCAGTTCAATAAAATGGTTGCCGCCACCGAGGCTTCCCACTTGAAAATAACCGTCGTCGATCAAGGGGACGAGTTCCGTATCTGTCTCATATTTTTCCATTTCCTCCTTCGCCCGGTCAAGTACATCGGACGGCTGCGGGGTTTTGTACCGCTCTGCGTTCAGCGGGATCGACCGCATGATATTGCCGATAATTGACTGAATGATCGTACCGTTTCCGGTCTGAACATCTTTTATCTCTTCAATGCGGATGTTCGTTGGAATAAAGTCCATCCCGCATCCGATATCAACGCCTACGGCGTTCGGAATGATCACATCCTTTGCCGCAATCACACCGCCGATGGGCATTCCCTTTCCTGCGTGGGTATCTGGCATCAGGCACACCCATTTGTGAAGGAAGGGAAGCTGGGACAGGTGATATGCCTGTTCCAGACATTTTTCCTCCAACTGATTTTCGTCTTTCAACCAGATCTTTACCGGGAATTTCGTGTTATCGTTATACAGTACAAACATATCATCCTCTCCTTCCGTGTTGTATTTGTATCTGTTGAGGCTATTATAAACCTGTCTCTTATACACATCTGACGCTGCCGACGATAAGGCTCG
>CAMTDY010000237.1 GCA_947070915.1 uncultured Roseburia sp. | reverse complement strand
TAAATGATATGGGTGCTAAATGCGTTGAGATGGAAGGAGCAGGACTGTTTACAATAGCAAATTTCCGTTCTCGTAAGGCAACAGCGATATATGTTGTATCTGACAGTGGATCAAATGATGAATGGAATCTTGGCTGGGGTGAAAGCACTCTTGAAAATAGTATTCAGAAATTGATTGATGCATTAGCGAGAAGTTGATATGTGAAGCTGAACGGTTTATCAAAGATGGAGAGATAAAACAGATTTGCGAAAGGGATAAAAGTACATGTATGATATAGATATTTTGCATTTGATTGAGGGAGCAAAAGAGGCACAGGGACTAACTGTCATTATTGATGTTTTCAGGGCATTTTCACTGGAATGCTATTTGTATGATATGGATGTGGAACAGATACGCCCTGTGGGAACGATAGAAGAAGCATTTTCTCTCAAACACCATATTCAAAATAGTGTTCTTATAGGCGAGCGACATGGCAAAAAGTATGACGGATTTGATTATGGCAATTCACCATCATCTATTTCGAAAAAGGATGTGACCGGAAAGACTATTATACATACTACCAGTGCGGGAACGCAAGGAATTGTCAATGCCGTCCATGCGAGTGAAATAATCACGGGAAGTCTGGTCAATGCAAAGGCAGTAGCTGAATATATCATTTCCAGGCAACCACAAGTAGTTTCTCTTGTATGTATGGGCAATGGCGGTGTAAGATTAGCGCCAGAGGATGAACTGTGTGCAGAGTATATTAAAAGTATTTTGGAAGGCAGGGAATTTTTAGACATGGAACGGAAGATTAACAGATTAAAAAGTAATGGCGGCGAACATTTCTTTGATAAATCCAGTCAAAGTGTCTTTCCTGAAGCCGATTTTTATATGTGTGTAAAACTTAACAGATTCCCTTTTGTAATTACAGTTGATAAGGACGAAACAGGATTTGTTGCAAGTAAGAAAGCGGTCGTGAAAAGGCTGGACAAGTCAGGGGGGAAAAGACATGAAAAGTAAATCTATTGATTTTTTGTTGCATTATTCGGGACCGGTCATTCAGTATCGACTGAGAAAAGAAATTATAGGCAATATCTCTGTGCAGGAAGAGAAACAGTTCTTGGATGAAATATATGAACTTCCACACATGCAGTTAATTCAGAAGTATGTGAAACCGAACGGCTATATCGGAAGCGGCATGCATAGCTGGAATAACTGGCGCGGCACAGTACTCCATGAAACGCCCCTGCAGGATGGGGAGACGGCCGCCAGACTGCTCTGCTATTATGCGATTCCGAAGGAACATCCGATTGTAGAAAATTTTGTGAAAGCGATGCGCGATGAGAAGATTTTGAAGCAGGAGTTTTCTTATATTCCGCCGGAGATTGAGCGATACAACAACAGATGGATCGGTATCCATAACGGCAACTGTCTCGGCGCATTACTGTACACGATGCAGGCGATGCTCGGGTATGGTGATGATTTTGATGATCTGATAGAATTCCAGCAGATTGCGCTGAAAGGTTTCGAGCGGGTATTACAGATCTCATCTCTGGAGGAAATTCTGAAAAAGAGAAGGGGAATGGAGAAGAAATATAAACTCCCTTATCTTGAGGCGGACGAATATTTCCCGAACGGCTATACATTAGAGACACTGGCATATACCAAGGCATGGAGAACGGAAAAAAATATTGGGATGCTTGCGGATGCACTGAACCATATAAACAAGATTATGAAACCGGACAATCAGATGCATGTAAAGGTAAAAAGCAGATATTATGCGCCCTGCTTTGCGCTTGTGACGCCGATCCGGGCATTTGATCCGGACTATATCCATACGATCAATTACAGGAGAGTTTTGACGGAAATAGCGATGTTGGGCGTGGGAAATCAGGTAGACGTTATAAGAGAATCTTTGGAAGCGATATCCGCGGCGACAAACGAGGAAGGGGTACTGAAAATGAACCTTGCGAAGCCGCACAATAGGCATTACTCGCCCATGAAGATAGAATATCCTACGCCATATGTAGATGCAAAACTGGAAGAAAGTTATAAGAACGATTATGGTCTGGACTGCGATCTGACATTTTGGGCGGTACAGTTTAATGAAATAGTCCGTGAAAATTCACAGGGGGCATTTTGAGAAAGGAGTACCTATGAAACTGTATGGCATTCGTTTTGCAAAAGGGTTTCAATATGGAACAATGGAGACTGTGTTCTGCACGCAGAAAGGAAATCGTGAACGAATACCGGATTTCTCTTTCTTTTATTATATGGTGGAGGACGAAGGAAAGCATTTTCTGATCGACACCGGGTTTAGAGATGAGCGGCTGGCGGCGGAGATGGGTGTGTCCTTGCTTTCGGTAGAAGGGGAGATCGGACAGGTTTTCGGCTTATTTCCTGAGATTGACGCAATATTTTTGACGCATAGTCACTGGGATCATATCAACAACATTGACCTATATCCCAATGCGCGGCTGATCATGTCAAAACTGACTTATGAGCAGGCAGTGTCGGAGGGAACCGCTGCTGTGAGAGACAGGTTACAGAAGACGGAAGGCCAGATTTCTTTGGTGGAAGAAAGGGAATGTTTTTATAACAGATTCCTTTTTGAAATAATCGGAGGGCATACACCGGATTCTTCGGTTCTCCATTTTCAAATGGGCAATGATACCTATTGCATTACGGGGGACGAATGCTATTTATGTAAAAATATGGAACAAAATATTCCTATCGGTATCAGTGTCTGCAGAGAGAAAAATGAGAGGTTTATCCAGAAGGCATATGACAAGGGATGGATTCCGCTGCCGTTCCATGATGCGGGTGTTTTGAAGAAATATGAAAGACTGACAGAAAATATTGTCAGGATATTCTAAAGGAAGGGAAGCATGAAGAAGCATATGATAATCGCCGGCGTACCGCGGTCAGGGAAAAGCACGCTTTCCCAGAGAATATCGAAAGATTTTGGATATCAACATATCAGCATGGACTCTATTATTGCAGGAATTGAAAAAATCTTTCCAGAAACAGGCATAAATTCTGAAGCAGATGCTGATCTTTGGAAAAATATTCAGTATATAAGCTCTAAGTTGGCACTGTTCATTAGGGCGATGATCGATAGTGGCGAATATGATGAATGTGATTATGGGATGGTAATTGATATCTTTCAATTATTACCACAGCATTATGTTCAATATATAGACGCTTCCGTTTGTGATATTTATTATCTTGGCACATCAGAAGTCACACCAGAGGAACGGTACAGGATTTTGAAGAAGTACGACACGCCAAAGGATTATACCTATTATAAATCTGCAGAAGAACTCCGGAGGGAGTGCGCAGACATTGTAATGGTAAGTAAAAGACTGGAACAACTTTGCGGAACATATGAACTGCCTTATTTGGATACTTCTTACAACAGAGAACGGATATTTGGAACGTAACCGGTAGATAGTGAGTACCTATACAAAACTGGAGCAAACCTGTATGATAG
>CAMTDY010000236.1 GCA_947070915.1 uncultured Roseburia sp. | reverse complement strand
ATTGCAGACAGCCTGGGAACCAGCTGTGAGTATATCGTCCGGGGTGATGATATGTATTCCGATACAGAGTTATATAATGCAGTAAAATTGTTTGAAGGAAGTAAGACAGATAAGGTGGCAGATGTACTTAAAGCATTACATGAACTGGTTTGGTAAATAATTCTTTCAATAAGCACTTGATAAAATCAAATAGATTAGGTATACTAGGAGTATGACTTCCTGAGATGTTCGATACTCTTGAATTTTTGAACCTACAATACTTTAAACGGGATTCCTATATTTGTGATTGGATGCCAGGCCGTCACTGCCGGACCTATCCGGTACAATGGAGACATTGCAATGGAAGGCAGAAGACCACGTGCGGTTGCCCACCTAGCACATGCTAGGAGTCAAAAATCAAGAACCGGCATTTTGGGGGTTTTACAAAAGATTATATAGGGGCAGCGAGCGAATCGCTGTCCTTTTTGTATCATTTGTATCAATGGAGGAAGAGATGTTAGATGGATTTGTAAAAGTGGCAACTTGTTCACCGGAGCTTAAGGTGGCGGATTGTGAATACAATTGTGATAAAATGATTGAAAAATCACGGAAGATGAGCCATGAGGGAGTTAAAGTGCTGGCATTTCCAGAACTGTGCCTGACGGGCTACACCTGCGGTGACCTGTTTCTGCAGGATCAGCTTCTGAAGGGAGCGCTGGAAGGGCTGGGACGCTTTGCCGCAGAGACGAAAGCATGCGATACATTATTTTGCGCAGGGCTTCCGTTGCTACATCGGGGAAGGCTTTACAATGTGGCGGCAGTTATTTTTCACGGGGAGGTACTGGGGCTGGTGCCCAAAAGCCATATTCCCACCTATTCTGAATTTTATGAGGGACGTCATTTTGCCGGCGGGGATTCTGCATGGCAGAGGGGAACTGTAAGCGAGGAGGGCTGCGGGACCCACCGTCTTCCTTTTATGGACCGGGAAGTTTTCTTTGGCGCCAAACAGATTTTTACCTGCGATCAGCTTCCAGAGCTTTCTGTCGCCATAGAGATTTGTGAGGATCTGTGGGTGCCGGTGCCGCCAGGTTCTTATCATGCCATGGCGGGGGCGACGGTGATACTCAATCCCTCTGCCAGTGATGAGGTGACGGGGAAATCCGCATACCGCCGGGAGCTGGTAAAAAACCAGAGCGCACGGACCATCACGGCCTATCTCTATGCCGATGCATCCGAGGGAGAGTCCACCACGGATCTGGTTTATGCCGGACATAATATGATCATGGAAAACGGAGTGATGCTGGCTGAGAACTCATCCTTCCAGGAACAGGATATCATTACAGAGATCGATGTGAAGAGGCTGCAGGCGGAGCGGCGCAGGATGACGACCTTTCCGCTGTATGTTTCACCAGAGAAAATGGGATACCGGATCCACAGGTTCCGCTATGATAAAGTGGAGAAGACAGAGCTTACCAGAACGTTTGAAAAGACACCCTTTGTTCCATCAGCAAAAAGCCACAGGGAGGAGCGCTGCGATGAGATCCTGAATATCCAGGCTTCCGGGCTGGCAAAAAGGCTGCGCCATACCGGCTGCCAGAGTGCGGTGATCGGTCTGTCCGGCGGTCTGGATTCCACCCTGGCCCTGCTGGTGACGGTGCGTGCTTTTGATAAGCTGTCGCTGGACCGGAAGGGGATCGTCTGCGTAACGATGCCCTGTTTCGGCACCACGAACCGGACCTATGACAACGCGGTCAATCTGGCAAAAGAGCTGGGGACAGAGCTGAGAGAGATATCCATCGAAAAAGCGGTGAAGGGACATTTTGAGGATATCGGCCACGACATCAATGTCCATGATATCACCTATGAAAACGGACAGGCCAGAGAACGTACTCAGATTCTTATGAATATTGCCAACCAGACCGGCGGTCTTGTGATCGGAACCGGGGACATGTCGGAACTGGCCCTGGGCTGGGCGACCTACAACGGTGACCATATGTCCATGTACGGCGTGAACTGTTCTGTTCCCAAGACCCTTGTGAGGTATCTGGTGCAGTACTTTGCCGACACTTGCACCGGCAAGGGCCGTGACACCTGCGCCGGCAATGGCGGCACTTCCGGGAGTACCTTGAAACGTGTCCTGTATGATGTGCTGGATACACCGGTGAGCCCGGAGCTTTTGCCGCCCAAGGACGGCAAAATTTCACAGAAGACAGAGGATATTGTAGGACCTTATGAACTACATGATTTTTATCTGTATTATATGCTCCGGTTTGGATTTATGCCCTCCAAGATATTCCGGCTGGCGGTCTATACTTTTGAAGGTGTGTACGATGCAAAGGCGGTCTATCAGTGGCTGCGTACTTTTTACCACCGTTTTTTCAGGCAGCAGTTCAAGCGCTCCTGTATTCCCGACGGGCCCAAGGTGGGTTCTGTGGCGTTGTCGCCGCGGGGAGATCTCCGCATGCCCAGTGATGCATCCGATGCGCTCTGGAAAGCAGATCTGGAGAGCATAAAGCCTTGATCATTGTTCCACAGTTGCTTTTGACAGGGCATTCTTGATGCCGTCGATCAGCATGGTCTGGGTGTACTTGCTTTTTTCACTGACGGTGATGTCGTCGATGGGAGTTCCTGCCACCAGCTCTTCTTCCAGAAATTCCAGGGAGGGTTTTACCAGAGGGTACATGGTGGTTACGGATTCGTCCAGATTTACCAGGGAGACAGATTTGATCTGGCTCTCATCGACTACAATCTCCAGATTCAGTGTGGTATCCCCCAGCTGCATCTGGGAATTGTATATACCCGGATTGTACACCGCTGCTTCTGCAGTAGTGGTTTCAGCGGCGGTGTCTTCATCGCCGGAAGGATAGAACATGACGATCAGAAGTATGATTAGCAGGAGACCGAGTCCTACAAATATACCGGTATATACAAGCTCTTTCATTTGAAATACAAGGATTTTAGTTTTTGACATGTGGATAATTCCCCCTTTTATGGAGTGTAGATTCCATCTTGTTATATTATATGTACCAGAATGGGCAGATAGAACGAAAAAGGATGAAAATGATATGGCATTGCAGTTTATATTCGGCGGCGCCGGAAGCGGCAAGAGCACTTTTTTATATGATATGATCACCGCAGAAGCGGCAGAACACAGGGATAAGCAGTATTTTATCCTGGTGCCTGACCAGTTTACGCTGGAGACACAAAAGACGCTGGTAGAGAGGAGCGGGGGAAAGGGAATCTTAAATATTGATGTACTCAGTTTTCACCGTCTGGCATTCCGGGTTTTTGAGCAGCTGCCGGCGATGGAGCGGACGATCCTGGAGGACATGGGAAAAACCATGCTGCTCCGGAAAGTGTTTTCTGAGCAGAAAGACAGGCTGGCATATTTTAAAAAAGGGATCGATACTCCCGGCTTTTTAGATGAGTGCAAGTCTTTTTTATGTGAGCTGGAACAGTACGGCATCCGACGGGAAGAGGATTTTGATACAATGAGCCAGCTGGGTATTAAA
>CAMTDY010000235.1 GCA_947070915.1 uncultured Roseburia sp. | reverse complement strand
GTGCTGAATGACTGGAAGGGGACGGGATACCTGATCCTGAACCCGGAGACCGGGGCGGGGGCCTACCGGATCAGCGGGGGCCTGTCCGGCGGCTCGACGAGCACGGCGGTGACCATAGCGGGTGTGTGCGCGGTGATCGTGCTCATCTGTCTGCTGGTGCTGCTGGCAGTGGGGATCGTAAACCTGCTCGCCTTTATGTATGCCGCCGCCCTGGGTCTGGCCGCCCAGGCAGTGTGCGCGCTCATGCTCCTGCTGATGCTGGAATTCTATGGAGGTCTTGCGGTCCGCATCTCGAATCTTACGGAAGCAGTCCGAAAGCAGGCGGCTGGAGACGCCTCCCAGGAAGAATATATACTGTGGGAGTTTCTGATGTCGGCGGCTGAGATTGCCGTGGCGGTGGGTTTGATGGCAGTCTTTGCCTATATCGAGGGAAGGCCGTCCAAGGGAGAGGGAGAGACCGGATCCGGCGGAGGAAAGGACCAGGGAAATGGAAGCGCAAGTGAAGATTCTGGCGGATCCGGAAATGGTTTTGGGAGCGGAAATGGAAGTGGAGATTCGGGAGGATCGGGATCCGGAGGAGGAAAGGATTCAGGAAGTGGTGATTCAGGTGGATCCGGGACTGGCTCTGGTGGAAATGGAAGTGGAGAGACTGGGGCAGGTGGAAGTGAGAGTGGTATAAACTCTATTATTAAGAATGGAAAGGTGTCAATTGATGATTTAAAAGCTAATCCAAGTGTATTTAGCGGAAAATCAGTAGATGAAATAGCACAAGCTCTTACAGATGCTGGTTATGATGTAACAGTAAAAGCATCTACAAGGTCAAGAAGTGGAGCACAAATTATAAAGATAAACAACCCAGGTGGAGGGAAAAATATTTCTCAAGTACAAGTTTCGCCAGGTGGTGGAAGACATGGAAGTAGTCCGTATGTAAAAATTAGCACTACGGACCAAGGTATAATAAAAATAATTGATGGTTCAGAAAGTCTCTACAAAACAGACGGAAAAGAAACTGCAACAATTATTTTTTCAGGAGGTAACTAATATGCTATTAGATATTACAGCTCCAATTATACCCTTTAAGGGATTTGGAGAAATAAAATTATATAGTACAAGAGATGAGCTGAGTGATTTATTATCATTAAATAATATTGAAACAATGGTAATTAATGAAAATTGGATTAAATATGATATTCAAAATAGTGTGGAATTATTCTTTCATCTTGGAAACAATAAATTATTTCGAATAACAACACTGGATAATTATAGGGGAAAGTTATTTGAAAAGATAGGAGTTGGGACTACCGAAGAAGAAATGTTAAAAATTGAACCATCATTTGTTTATGATGAATTTGAAGAAGTATGGGAGTCTGACAAAGGTGTGTTTATTGAAATGGATGTTGAAACAAATAAAGCTAGATGGATTTCAGTATATATACCCGAGTTGGATTTAGAAAATTTTGAAGATTGTCAATGGTAATAAAATGCAATTAAATCGCATAAAGCCAATAGACGTAAAAGGTACTGGCTTTATCGTGTTTAAAATTATCTGAGGTAATGGATCCATTAGATGATCCTGCTACAGCCTATTATGCTTCAGATGGTAGTTATGTTGTAAGGAATGATAAAACAGGAGAAATTACTCAAATAAGTAATAAAAATGATCCTAATTGGATAGCAAAGTGGGATGCAGGGGATTAATTTTTAAAGGAAAGTTTGATAGGTAATTGCGAAATTCGCTTTGCGAGTTGGCAATGATAATTAAACAACAAGGAGGCTATCCGGTTGGGGCAGAATAGCTGAAATATTCAGAAATTTGGGCGCACTTAACAAGCCTCACAGGAATTGTCAAGTTGGTAAGCCTTGTGCTGTTATAAGAGGTTTCGGAATTCGTATATATGTATGCTGATGTATTTTATCAGCTAAAACAACAGAAATTAATTGGGTAATTCCGGCAAGGATTAAATCAGCATGAAAAGTTTTGTCGTTTCGGTTTTTTCTTCCTGCAAGGCAGAAGCTGTCTTTGAAATGCTGAATGGAACGTTCCACAGTGGTCCTGATTTTATAAGTGTTATTCCAGTCTTCCGTCCCGCGGATGGTACCGGGATAGGCATGTAGATTTTTTTCGGGATACACATAAACCCTACGTCCGGAGCTGGAGGAGGAACGTTTGTTTTGGCAGATGCATTCACGATGATACTTTCCGGTTGTTTTGTCGCAGACTCATTGATTTTCGGGCATGAAAATTTATAACAGGTCACACCGCTTCTGAGTTTTGATGTGCCTTCTGCCCTCATTTGCAGCGAGGGGTCATTGGGGCAACGGGGAATTCCGTTTTGATCTGTGTAGGCCATTTTCATCGGTGCCAAAGGAATTTCCATCAAGAAGTTCTTTATAAAGAATTACAGAGTCAAAAGTTGCATCGCCAAGAAAGATTTTTGGTTAATCAAAGGATGTGCTTTGAAAAAATCGGAGAGTGTCGGGAAGAGCAGTTTTGTATCGTGAACAGATTTGTCTTCTTCAGGAGAATCCGTTTTCTTATTGGGGATGATTTCCGGATGGGCATCCAAGAAAGATTTATTATAAAGATTGAGATGACGGACAATGCCAAGCCCATTAGTTACAATACCAATCTTGTAAACATAGCAGAAATGTCCATCCACGTAGAGCTGCTTAATATCCTTATTTGCAGAAGCGTGTGAAGGCATGGAAGCATAGGCGGCTTTATAGGGGTTATAGTCCGAATCGAAGTTCATAACTTTTGCATATGCTTTTAACTGTCTGATGATGCGGTTTGCATACTTGGGGTTATTTTCAGTAACGAATGCCTCAATACCGGAAGAATCGAAAATGGTCATATCTGCTTTTGCAAAATCAATGGCCTGACAGATTGGTTCCGTGAGATCAACAAGATTTTCAAAAACTGATTGCAAGTCCGGCGGAAAGTCCTACTTAAAACGGGCGATTTTAGAAGCATTATGAACTTTGGAAAAAACGCCGAACAAACCATCTAAAATGGGTGGTTTTGAGGCCTTGCTACATACCTCCACGTGTTCTGTAATGTGTCAGTTTTAAAAGATTATTATTAGGGGGAAATTGGAAAATAAAACGAGCGAGACGAGAGATACCAGTATTTTCATAATCTCATTTAGAGGCTTTTTTGTAAAGTAGAAAGGTGATTTAATAATTATGCAAGTATTAAATATGTGTGGAGAAGAATATTATAGAGTCGATAAAGTGTATGAGTTTATTGCATTATGCAATGTAAGAAAAAAATGTATCATTTGTATGGAATTCTTTGAAATTTCAGGTAAACAAGTTGTCCCATCTGAATATTTACAAAGCATAGATAGCGCAGAATTATATGATAAAAACAATCAAAAAAAAATGAATGTTGAATTATGCAATAATTTTGTGAGGAGTTGTGTTGATAAATGCTATGATAAAATAAAAGGAATGTATTTCAGCTGTCTCTTATACACATCTCCGAGCCCACGAGACGGAGCTACA
>CAMTDY010000234.1 GCA_947070915.1 uncultured Roseburia sp. | reverse complement strand
GTAAATGATTTTAAGCATTTTTATTTGTTATTCAGATAAATTCTACTATATTGTAAATTGGTAAATGCAGTGGTTTAAGAATACCAAATTGCAGCCGCGTCCATAAAGGAATAGTAGGATGCTTTCGGGTCCGTAATAGATTTTCCAAAGAGGAGAGGTTTTGTATTTGCCTTCCAGGAACATTTATCATAAAGTCCCCAGATCGTCACTCCTGCAATGTTATTTTTGCTATTGGCCTGGATGAGATTTTTCTGTTTGGAGACGATCATTTCCATCAAGCTTTTTATATAGTCTGCCTGGTCCTCGTCGGTCTGTCCCAGATCAATATATTCCCACTTATCCCATCCTTGAGAATCCTGACCGGTTTTACCGTAGTTGGTGGAGACATCCAGTTCAGAGATACTGACCTCAAGTCCGGTAGCCAGGAACTTATCCAGAGTCTCACCATAGTTTTCTATGGTTGGATAATCGACACAGAGATGGCTCTGCATGCCGATTCCTCCACAGATGTTGACGGCTTTTCCGTTTTTGTCCGTGGCGCCCTCGTTGATAAAGTTTACGAGAGAAACGATATCATCAGCACACTCGTAAGTATTGTAGTCGTTGTAATACAGAACCACTTTATCCTGAACACCATAGTTTTCCAGCTCTTCATAGGCGATCTCATAAGCTTTCTTCAGATAGGAGGGCTCCAGTCCCATATCGCCGTATACATCATGCCAGGTGATACTTGTGGCATCGTGGGTACGGTGTATATATTCGTTGACCATATCCCATGCATAGACCAGTGTGCCGGCGGAACCGGTTAATTTCTTTTCTTTGTCCATGACATGACGCATCACATTTCTCACAAAGTATTCCAGTCTCGCATCCATTACCTCAGGAGTCACTTTCTGGTTACCGGAATAATTTTTAACAAAAAAGTTTACAGGCGTCTGCTGATGCCATATAAAAGTGTGGCCCCGCATCTGGAGTCCTTCTTTTTTCAAAGTCTCCAGTGTCTGGTCTACCGTATCCAGATTTAACACAGGAACGATGGTTTCAGGATAGTTTTCAGGGATATAATAGCCCATTTCTTTTGCTTCACTGAGACTAATTGTCTGAACTCCTATGCCCCAGGTGCTGAGTATGGAATCTGGTTTCATCTCATTTTCCAGCGTGATGCTGTTAAAATTCTCAGTGATAAAATCCAGTGTGCTGCGGGTTCTCAGCTGGTCTTTTTTCTCTTCATAACCATAGTAGTTTGCGCAGGTGCCCATATATTTGAAAATGCCGTCATAGGCTTCCAGAATGTTTGATGGTTCCTGCCAGGGCTTACTGCTGCTCTGTGGCGGCTGGGATACAGCAGGTGCTCCGGACGGCGGAAGCGCTGCAGCAGTGGACTTTGGCGTGGCGACAGGAGTCTTGACCGGTTTTTTTGCTTTCTTAACTGTCACAGTAACGACAGCCGAAACCGGCTTTTTCTTTGATTTCAGATAAATCTTTGCCGTTACTTTTGTGGTACCGGTCTTTTTTCCTTTGATACTGGCGGCAAGTTTTCCGCTTTTTTTGACTGTTACGATCTTTTTACTTTTCGCCGTCCAGGTGATCTTCTTCAGCTGTTTTTTCTTTACGTTTTTAACCTGGACCTTTTTGGATTTGCCGAGGTCCAGCGACAGCTTTTTGACACTCAGCTTTGGCTTGGCAGCGGCTTCTGAACGGGAAGCCTGAGTGTATGGTAACACTGCCGAGAGTAATAGTGTGCCTGCCATCAGCAGTGCGATGTGTTGTTTTCTTTTCATGATAACCTCCTTAAATTGTATATGTATGATCATGGCTGCTGCCATACTTCCGCTGCATTTAAAAACTCTTGGAAAGATGGTTTCGGATCGTTGATGGAAGTGTCAAACAGTGTGGGACGGCTGTTTCCTTTCTGCTGGGCGCCGCCTCTCCATGACACGCTGTCATACAGTCCCCAGATGGTAAGGCTGGTGATACCCTTTTCGTTGACCGCTTTGTCCAGATTTTTCTGAGTGTTTATGACCATTTCCATAAAGTCTCTGACATAAGCTGCCTGGTCTTCATCGGTCTGTCCTTCATCTTTGTAATCATAGGCTGATTTGTGATCCCAGTTGATGGTTACGTCCAGCTCCGTGATCTGAATCTCAAGGCCGGTATTCAGGAACATATCCAATGCCTTTTTATAGACATCGATAGTCGGCCGGTCCACGTCTAAATGAGTCTGCATACCAATACCGCCACAGATATCAGCTTCCTCCCCTTCGTTGATATAATCCACAAGTTTCACAAGATGATCTGCATTGAAATATGTGTCATAGTCATTGTAAAAGAGAGTTACCTTATCCTGTACGCCGTAGTTTACCAGCTGTCCATAGGCAAGTTCGTATGCTTTTTTTACATAGGCAGGTTTTAGATTCTGTTCGCCGTACACGGAGGTCCAGGTAGTGATATTGCCGGCATAACCGTGATGAAGATATTCATTTACTACATCCCAGGCGTACACAATGCTGCCTGCTTCTCCTGTCAGTTCTATTTCTTTCTCCATGACGTGGGACATAACAGTGGAAATGTAAAATTCCAGTCTTGCGTCCATCACCTCTTTGGAAACCACAGTAGACCCGTTGCTGTAATCCTTAACAAAAAACCACTGTGGAGTCTGGCTGTGCCAGAGCAGTGTGTGGCCACGCATCTTAAGACCGTTGTTATATGCAGTTTCCAGGGATTTGTCCAGTTGTTCAAAATTAAGCTGGGGTACATAGGTTTCTGTATATGTATTGGGAAGGATGTATCCTTTTTCCTTTGCCTGCTTTTTGGATATGGGAGTAGCCCAGAAGCCCAGCAGGGAATTTGGTTTCATCTCATTCTCAAGGGTAAAGCTGTTATAATGCTTTTTTACATGGCTCATTGTTTCGGTATCCTGAAGCTGCCAGCTGTTGAGACAGTTCCCAAGATATGGGAAGATCTCGCCATACTTCCCAAGAATGCTGTTGGGGTCTGGTGTTGGAGCCGGCGTCGGCGTCTCCGGAGCAGGTGGTGTTATAACTGGCGTTTGGACCGGAGCGGCAGGTGTATTTGTAGGATCTGGTGTTTTTTTCAATGTATCGGTTTTCTTTGGCTGCTGGACCGTCACTTTACATTTTAATGTAGTCGTTTTTTTGCCTTTTTTGATCCGGCAGGTGATCACAGCGTTTCCCCGTTTTACCCCGGTAATCTTACAGCCATATTTTCCGCTGGCCTTCACCTTTGCGATCTTCTTTTTGCTGCTCTTCCAGCTGATCTTTGCCTTCGTGGCATTTTTTACTTTCAGGGTTACTGTTTTACCAGTTTTTACGCTGAGCTTACTCTTTGAGAGTTTTGGTTTTTTGGCTGCACCCTCAGCCCCGGCAGGGACGGTCAGTGTTATGCAGAGCGCTGCTGTCAGTACCCCGGCAGCTGTTTTTTTAAATCTTGTCATTTTCCTTCTCCTTTAAAATTTTAATTTAAGATAGATTGTACATAATTTTTAATACATTCTACCGTCTTGTCAAT
>CAMTDY010000233.1 GCA_947070915.1 uncultured Roseburia sp. | reverse complement strand
AAATATAGTTATTCACAGAATCAAAAAGATAAAAAAGTATCCACAGCCTGTCTTTTCTACTCATTGTTGATAAGACTGTGGATAATGTGGATAACTTATTGTTTTAACAAAGCTTCCCCAACTTCCACAATGTTTCCTGCTCCCATAGTTATCAACAAATCACCGTTCACTAAATTTTTTTCAAAAAAGTTTTTTATGTCTTCCAGGCTGCCAAGGTAGAAGGTTTCCTTTCCGGATTTTTTCAGCTGCTCTGCCAGATCTTTGGAGGAAATATCGCCGGGATCCTTTTCCCTGGCAGCATAAATATCAGCAAGAACAACTTTGTCTGCAAGAGAAAGGGCGTCACTGAAGTCTGTTAAAAAGTTTTTGGTACGCGAATAAGTATGGGGCTGGAACGCAACCCACAATGTTTTATGGGGGTAGTTTCTGGCGGAAGTCAGCGTGGCGCGTACTTCCGTGGGATGGTGTGCGTAGTCGTCAATGATCGTCGCACCATTGTATTCGCCTTTGAGCTGAAAACGGCGTTCCGTTCCCTTATATTTAGAAAGGCCACTCTGGCACACTTCCGGTGAGACGTCAAAAAGGGACGCCATAGCCAGACAGGCGAGGGTGTTGGAAATATTGTGTTTTCCCACGATCCCAAGGGAGTAGTGGTCCATTTTTCTGCCATTGCGCAGAAGAGTAAAACTTCCACATCCCATCTGGTCAAATTCAATGTCGCAGGCGGAGAAATCAGCATTTTTATTATCTGTGGAATAGGTAATTACCTGACAGGCAAGTCCTCTGGTGATCTCCTCGTAATTATCGATATCTGCGTTGATGATCAAAGTGCCGTCAGCGGGAAGAAGCTCTGCGAATTGGCGGAAACTGTCCCGGATGTGCTGCAGGTCTTTGAAAAAATCAAGATGCTCTGCCTCTATATTAAGAATGATTCCGATGGTAGGGAAAAATTTGAGGAAGCTGTTGGTGTATTCACATGCCTCTGTGATAAAATTCCTGGATCTTCCAATCCGGATGTTCCCTCCGATCCCTGGCAGAATGCCGCCCACAGAGATGGTGGGATCCATATCTGCTTCCAGAAGGATGTGGGAGGCGATGGAGGTGGTGGAAGTTTTACCATGGGTACCGGCAACGGCGATGGCAGTGGAATAATTTTTCATCACCTGGCCGACCATGGAAGCCCGTTCCATCATCGGGATTCCCAGTTCTTTTGCGCGGACATATTCAGGATTGTCTTCTGAAATAGCTGCCGTATAAACAATAAAATCTATATCAGAGGTTATATTTTCACGCTTTTGTTCATATACTACTTTTATCCCAAGCCCTTCCAGATGTCTGGTGATTTTCGATTCTGTCCGGTCAGAACCTGTTACTGTAAATCCCATGGTCTGAAGAAGCTCCGCAAAACCACTCATGCTGATACCGCCAATACCGATAAAATATGCAGTCTGTGGAACACTAAAGTCAATATTATACATAGCTCTGAAACCATCCCTTCTTTTCATTATTAATAAGAATATGATGAAACTGCTATAAGTATAAATCGAATATACAGAAAATACAAGGGAAAGGTGAAAATGTATGAGCGCAGTCTTTTTGGTTTGTGCAAAATTACCAAAAAAGTAAAAAAAAACAAAAAATTTTTATGAAAATTATTTATTTTTTGTGTCATGTGTGTTATAATCTTTTTATACAAATACGGCCTGCGGGGTTCACGTCTCCGGCAGGTACTAACTACAACAGGGGTGATTACATGATAAAGAAAGAAATGATAGCTATGTTGCTGGCTGGAGGCCAGGGATCCCGTCTTGGTGTTCTGACTGCCAATGTAGCGAAACCTGCTGTTGCTTTTGGGGGAAAGTATCGTATCATTGATTTTCCATTGAGTAACTGTATTAATTCAGGAGTTGACACTGTGGGAGTATTGACACAGTACCAGCCTCTCAAGCTGAATACTCATATCGGGATCGGTATTCCATGGGATCTGGATAGGAATGTGGGGGGCGTCTCCATTCTTCCTCCTTATGAGAAAAGTAATAGCAGTGAATGGTATACCGGCACCGCGAATGCGATCTATCAGAACTTGAAGTATATGGATTATTATAATCCGGATTATGTTCTGATACTGGGTGGGGATCATATTTACAAAATGGATTATCAGGTAATGCTCGACTTTCATAAGTCAAACAATGCGGATGTTACTTTGGCTACGATTCCGGTGCCGATTGAAGAGGCAAATCGGTTTGGGGTGTGTATTACGGATGACAGCCGGAGGATTTTGGAGTTTCAGGAGAAGCCGGAACAGCCGAGAAGCAACCTTGCTTCCATGGGAATTTACATTTTCTCCTGGCCGGTGCTGAAAGAGGCTCTGATCACGCTTAGGGATCAGCCGGGCTGTGATTTTGGAAAACACATCATTCCATACTGTCATGAACGGGGAGACCGGATTTTTGCTTATGAGTTTAATGGCTATTGGAAGGATGTGGGGACCCTGGGATCTTACTGGGAGTCCAATATGGAGCTGATCGACCTGATTCCTGTATTTAATCTGTATGAGGAATTCTGGAAGATCTATACCAAAAATGAGTGGCTGCGCCCGCAGTATATTGCGGACTCCGCCATTATAGACAAGGCAATCATGGGAGATGGCTGTGAAGTGTACGGCGAGGTACATAACTCAGTCATTGGATCGAACGTTATCATTGAAGAGGGGGCGGTCGTCAGGGATTCTATTATTATGAATTCTACCAGGATTGGTAAGAACACCGTGTTAGACAAGACCATTGTAGCAGAGGATACGGTCATCGGAGACAACTGCGTATTGGGGGCAGGTGATGATGGTGCCGTAAATCAGGTAAAACCGGATGTCTACGCATTCAATCTTGTTACTGTGGGAGATGATACCGTAATACCGGATGGTGTTACAATCGGGAAAAACACTGCCATATCAGGGGTCACAACGAAAGAGGACTATCCAGATAATGTACTCGAAGGCGGCGGAACTTTGATAAAGGCAGGTGACATATTATGAGAGCAATAGGAATTATTTTAGCTGGTGGAAGCAGCACACGCATGACAGAACTTACGACGAAGAGAGCCACATCTGCGTTGCCGATTGCAGGAGGTTACCGCAGTATTGACTTTGCACTTAGCAGTATGTCAAATTCTCATATAAGTAAAGTTGCTGTATTTACCCAGTATAATTCAAAATCGCTGACTCAGCATTTGAGTTCATCCAAATGGTGGGACTTTGGTAGAAAGCAGGGTGGGCTGTTTGTATTTACACCTACCCAGACGCAGGACAACAGCTACTGGTACCGGGGCACAGCAGATGCCATTGCACAAAACATCGATTTTTTGAAATCAAGCCATGAGCCATATGTGGTGATTGCTTCTGGAGATTGTGTGTACAAACTGGATCTGAACAAGGTGCTGGAGTACCATGTGGAGAAGAATGCGGACATCACTATCGTAACAAAGGATCTCGGGGAACGGGATGACCCAAGTAGATTTGGTGTGGTATCGATCGATGAAACCGGACTTGTGACAGAGTATGAG
>CAMTDY010000232.1 GCA_947070915.1 uncultured Roseburia sp. | reverse complement strand
ACGAGCCTTATCGTCGGCAGCGTCAGATGTGTATAAGAGACAGATTATGAGGAGGATAAGTATGGAAAATAGTCAAGCAGATAATACTAAAATAGATAACATTTATAGAGTATATAAACAACAACATTATTTTGTTGATCGGCATGAAATAATGGCAGAACAAATGTTGACTGTAATACTAGTCCTTACAACCATTATTGCGGCCATTATTACCTTTAATTTTAATGACATAAGAAATATATATTTGGCTGTACCCTTTATAATATACATAATTTGCTTTCTAATCTCAATATTTGAAATCATGTGTGCAATTCAACCATTATCTAGTAAATCTTCTAAATTCCTGGAAACATTTAATAGTAATTGGCCAAACGAATCAATAATATATTATAGGGGTATTATTGAAATAATGAAAAAAGCACTTGCTGAAAACAACTCCCCATTGGACGAATATAGAAGATTATTAGACAATGAAGTTTTTGAAAAAGATTTAATAAAACAAATATGTATATTGGCTAATTATTCTGACATCAAGAGACGCCATCTGGAAAAAGCCAAAAAGATCTCAAATATAACAATTTTTGTTGGAGCAGCTTGCATCATCCTTTATATATTTTTTACATTTAAGGGAAATTAAATATTTATACCCATTATCATTATCTCTCTACAATCCAAATTAAGTATTATGTTATAAAGAATACATATACTAAGCTGGATCCAAAAGGAGGAACCCCTATGATAAAGAAATATACCTTCGGTACACCCTTTCCCACAGAAAGCATTGTAGTTTCCATAGAACCTTGCCAGGGGCTTCCAAAGTATGGGGAGATCAGCCTGGATGAGGGATTTACGTATTCCTTCCACATGGATTCTGAGGACATTGTTTACGGTCTTGGCGAGGCAAACCGCGGAATCAATAAGAGGGGATTTGTCTATACCAGTAACTGCAGCGACAACCCGAACCATCTGGAAGATACCGTTTCTCTCTATGGTGCCCATAATTTTATCGTAGTTTCCGGTGTTCTGACCTTTGGACTCTATATCGACTATCCGTCTTCATTGACTTTTGACATCGGTTTCACCCGGACAGACGAATTGGTGATCCATTGCCAGGAGGCAGATCTGGACTTATACATCATTGAGGGAGATGACGCATACCACATCACAAGGCAGTTCCGGAAAATGATCGGCAGAAGCTATATTCCTCCCAAATTTGCCTTTGGTTTTGGCCAGAGCAGGTGGGGGTATCGGACTACAGAGGATTTCCTAAAAGTCGCCCAGGGGTACCGCGACCATCATATCCCCATCGATATGATCTATATGGATATTGATTATATGGAGGATTATAAAGATTTCACGGTAAACAAAGAGTTCACAGACTTTCCGGCTTTTGTAAACAATATGAAAAAGGACGGCATCCACCTGATCCCCATTATCGATGCCGGGGTAAAGATAGAGAAGGATTACGAGATATACGAAGAAGGGGTTAAAAACAATTATTTCTGTAAGAAAGAAGATGGCAGTGATTTCGTCGCCGCGGTCTGGCCAGGATATACCCATCTTCCCGACGTACTGAATCCAGAAGTACGAAAATGGTTCGGTTCCAAGTACCGCCTGCTGACAGAGCAGGGCATCGAGGGTTTCTGGAATGATATGAATGAGCCGGCTATGTTCTACACACCGGAGGGCATCCGGAACATTAAAAATAAGATGAAGGCTTTTATAGAGCAGGAAGAAAACAAAGACGATGTGTGGAACATGCAGAATCAGGTGATGAGTCTGGCAAATTCCCCTGCTGATTATGCTTCCTTTTACCACAATATAAATGGAACCATGGTCTGCCACGAAAAACTTCACAATCTGTATGGCTTTAACATGACGAGGGCTGCCGGCGAGGCTCTGCAGAGCATTTTCCCAGAAAGACGCTGCCTGCTCTTCTCACGCTCTTCTTATATCGGAATGCACCGCTATGGCGGCATATGGACCGGCGACAATAAATCCTGGTGGTCTCACATTCTTCTAAACCTGAAAATGCTTCCCTCCCTAAATATGTGTGGTTTTCTTTATGTCGGGGCGGATCTGGGGGGATTCGGTGCAGATACTTCAAGGGATTTATTATTGCGCTGGCTGGCTCTCGGCGTATTTACCCCTCTCATGCGTAACCACGCCGCACTGGGAACAAGGGAACAGGAATGCTACCAGTTTGAGCATGTCGAGGATTTCCGGCACATCATCGGCGTCCGCTACCGGCTGCTTCCTTATCTCTACAGCGAATACATGAAAGCAGCCCTAACGGATGACATGCTCTTTAAACCCCTGGCATTTGATTTTCCTAGTGACCCGATGGCAGCCAATGTGGAAGATCAGCTTATGCTCGGCGGCGAGCTGATGATCGCCCCTGTGTACACCCAGAATGCAAAGGGACGCTATGTCTATCTTCCTGATGAGATGATGTTCATTCAGTTTCTTCCGGATGGCGAGATCTCAGAGGAAATACTCCCCCAGGGACATCACTATATCTCAGTGCCGCTGAATGCCGTCCCCCTCTTCATCCGCCAGGGCAAGTGCATTCCCCTTGCCGATGTGGCAGAATGTGTATCCCAGATCGATACGGAGCATTTGAAAATGATCGGATATGAAGGCAGCTCTTATGTTCTGTATGAGGACGACGGGTACACGAGAGAGTATGATCTGGAGAGGAATTGCAGGAGGGTGGGGTAGATATTCTGTAGAAACAATCAGTGGAGCCAGTGCAATATCTGGCTCCACAATGTATAAAAATATAATCATTTTCCCATTCTGCTCGTGATAATTTCAAGTACTCTATCTGCATTTTCTTCAAGGATCAATCCATATCGTTCTCCATGAACCTTTATGGATATAGAATCACCATACATAGGATTACGAACGATTTGAATACGTTCAATTTCTGAATATTCTATATCATATTCTTTTCTTAATGTAAAGAAAAATAATCCCGCACAGCTTAAGCCTTTAATATGATCCTCATATATCTTCACATAAGATTTATTGGAAGACAGCATATTACAAAAGGCAATAATCCCAAAAGCGATTGCTATGATTCCAATTATCATAAGCGCTTTTCTTCCACTTTCAGATAATAAATAACCGCCACCTCTCTGCCCCATCCATGACTGATAACCTCCCGCTGCACCTCCATAAAAATCAATTGTTTTCCGCTTTAGGTTCGTTAAAACAATCAGCACGATGCCACATATCACAGCTAAAATACTGCATATTATATTGATCCGTTTAGACTTTCTTGCAATTCCTCTTGATTCATATAGTAGTTTTTCCATGATTATTTCTCCTTTACTTGTATTTTTCTTTGAAATTTTCATATGAAATAGGCTCCTCTTTTAATTTAGAAGCATATGTAGCTACTTGTACATCAGACACCTTGTCCTCGACGTATAGGAATAGACAATCATCATATCCGTAGCCATCATCATCTGATTTCCACACAACAGAGTTACCTCCCGGAAGTGCTCCGATACAATAACAGCCATTTTCAGCGTCCACTTTAGAAAATTCAGTATTTAAAGCTATTTTTGAAATAGATTCAAATTCAAATAAATCGTCAACTGTACTACCACTGTCTCTTATACACATCTGACGCTGCCGACGATAAGGCTCGTGGG
>CAMTDY010000231.1 GCA_947070915.1 uncultured Roseburia sp. | reverse complement strand
CTCCAAGACGATCCACGTCACCACAAAGGGAGGGAAGAACGGAAATGCAAAGTCCCTGAAAGTGAACAAAAACAAAGTTATCTTAAAGGTGGGTAAGACATGGCGCATTAAGGCAAAAGAGATCAAGGAATCCAAGCCACTGCGTCACCACCGGGAGGTCAGCTACGAATCCAGCCGCCCCCAGGCACTGTCTGTATCCAAAAAAGGAGTCATAAAGGCGAAGAAAAAAGGAAAATATACAGTCTTTGCCTACGCCCAGAGCGGCGTCTACAGGAAGGTTCAGATTACGGTAAAATAGCTCAATGGTGTCATTGAGCCAGCGGGAATCTGAGCCTTTCCGCTAACTTAAGATCAGGTTAAAAAAATATGTGGATTTTAGATTGATAATGATTTGACAACTTCAAACAGGAATGTTATGATAGGTAATGTGAGTGGTGGGACAATGCATTGTGAAAAAATTAACAAAGTAACCCGGTGGGAAGCCTGAAAAGGGAGATTCGTATGATAAAAGCAGTATATCCCGGCAGCTTTGATCCTGTTACCTATGGGCATCTTGATATTATCAAGAGAGCAGCGAAAGTAGTAGACGAGGTCATTGTAGCCATTTTAAAAAACAACAGCAAAAATCCTCTCTTTACTTTGGAGGAAAGGGTTCGTATGCTTGAGGATACGACAGAAGAATTTCCCAATGTCAAAATACAGACTTTTGACGGGCTTACGGTGGATTTTGCCAGGAGTGTGGGAGCAAAGGTTATGATCCGTGGACTCCGTGCGGTTTCGGACTTTGAGTCGGAGATGCAGATCGCCCAGACAAACCACAGCCTGGATCCGGATATCGATACGATGTTTTTTACGACAAGTCTCGAATATGCTTTTCTGAGTTCTACGATTGTG
The DNA here is from genome assembly GCA_947070915.1 of uncultured Roseburia sp. Taxonomy (GTDB): domain Bacteria; phylum Bacillota; class Clostridia; order Lachnospirales; family Lachnospiraceae; genus Eubacterium_F. The sequence goes on along the minus strand of CAMTDY010000231.1, from coordinate 2,782 downwards.
AGAGAGGTGGCTTCCTATGGTTCCGATGTGTCCAATATGGTGCCGGAAGCTGTAGAAAAGATGTTGAGAAAAAAATATGCCGGATGACGGTATCTCTCATGTTGGATTCAGGAATCGAAAGGGGCAGTCATGCCTGATAAAGCTCACGGTATAAAACCGGAAATATTTCCGGCACATATAAAATAATTATTTTATTAAGGAGGATATATTTATCATGTCAAAGAAAGTAGTTTTAGCAGGCGCTTGCCGTACTGCCATCGGAACAATGGGGGGAACACTCAGTACGACTCCGGCACAGAAGCTGGGTTCTATCGTGATCGAAGAGGCTCTTAAGAGAGCTGGTGTTCCAAAGGAGAAGGTCGACCATGTATACATGGGCTGTGTGATCCAGGCTGGTTTAGGCCAGAACGTAGCGCGCCAGGCTTCCATCAATGCTGGTCTTCCGATTGAGACACCCGCTGTGACGGTGAATGTTGTGTGTGGTTCTGGTCTGAACTGTGTCAATATGGCTGCCCAGATGATCCAGACAGGGGATGCAGATATTGTTGTGGCAGGCGGTATGGAGAACATGTCCATGGCTCCATATGCTCTGAAACAGGCACGTTTCGGTTACAGAATGAACAACAATACCATTGTAGATACGATGGTGAATGACGCTCTCTGGGATGCATTCAATGACTATCATATGATCCAGACGGCAGACAATATCTGTGCTGACGACAGATGGAAACTGACCCGTGAAGAGCTGGATGAGTTTGCAGTAAACAGCCAGACAAAGGCAGTTGCAGCTCAGGAAGCAGGAAAATTTGATGATGAGATCGTTCCGGTAGAAGTAAAACAGAGAAAACAGACCGTTGTATTTGACAAAGATGAAGGACCACGTCCTGGCACTTCCATGGAAGGTCTTTCCAAACTTCGTCCGATCAACAAAGACGGTTTTGTTACCGCTGGTAACGCTTCCGGAATCAATGATGGTGCAGCAGCCGTTGTTGTTATGAGCGAGGAAAAGGCAAAAGAGCTCGGTGTGAAGCCAATGGCTACTTTTGTTGCCGGCGCCCTGGCTGGTGTAGATCCGAAGATCATGGGTATCGGACCAGTTGCTGCGACACAGAAAGTGATGAAGAAGACCGGACTCAGCGTGGCAGATATGGATCTGATCGAGGCAAATGAGGCATTTGCAGCACAGTCCATCGCTGTGGGAAGAGACCTGGGCTTTGATCTTGAGAAACTGAATGTCAATGGTGGCGCGATCGCTCTTGGACATCCGGTAGGAGCATCCGGATGCCGTATTCTTGTAACACTTCTTCATGAGATGCAGAAACGCGATGCCAAGAAAGGTCTTGCAACTCTTTGCATCGGCGGTGGAATGGGTTGTGCTACCATCGTTGAGCGCGACTGATAAAAAGCATTTTGGTTCTATGCCAGAGGGAAACAGCCTCTGGCATATGGACTGTTTATATGGCGGTCCGGCGGCATGAACCGGGCACTTTATGCAAACATAATGAATGGAAAGGAGAGTTCCCGATATGGAATTCATTACTTATGACGTAGAGGACAAAGTTGGTATTATCACCATCAACCGTCCCAAAGCATTGAACGCATTGAACAGCACCGTTCTGGATGAACTGGAAGCGGCTCTGGATGCGGTAGATCTGGATGTGATCCGCTGTCTGATCCTGACCGGGGCAGGCGACAAATCTTTTGTGGCAGGCGCTGATATCGGCGAGATGAGCACACTGACGAAAGCAGAGGGAGAGGCATTCGGCAAGAAAGGAAATGATGTATTCCGCAAGCTGGAGACATTCCCGATCCCGGTTATCGCAGCAGTAAATGGTTTTGCTCTCGGTGGTGGCTGTGAGATTTCCATGAGCTGTGACATACGTATCTGTTCTGACAATGCGGTATTTGGACAGCCGGAGGTAGGTCTTGGCATCACACCAGGATTTGGCGGCACCCAGAGACTGGCGCGTGTGATTCCTGTTGGCATGGCAAAACAGTTGATCTATACGGCTAGAAATATTAAGGCAGATGAGGCATACCGTGTTGGGCTTGTCAACGCTGTATATTCTCAGGAAGAACTGATGCCGGCAGCAAAGAAGATGGCAGCCGGTATTGCCATGCAGGCTCCGATCGCTGTCCGCAACTGTAAAAAAGCCATCAATGACGGTCTGCAGGTAGATATGGATCAGGCGATCGTGATTGAGGAGAAACTCTTTGGCGACTGCTTTGAGACAGAAGACCAGAAAGCCGGAATGGGCAATTTCTTAGAGAAGGATAAAGAGAAAAAATTAAAAGTAGTTCCATTTCAGAATAAATAAGCAGCCGTAGTGCTCGATTGTAATTGACCGGTGCAAACCGGTGGAATAAAGAAAAATATATATTTAGGAGGAAGGTAACATGATAGTAGGTATTATTGGAGCTGGAACGATGGGTTCCGGAATCGCTCAGGCATTTGCAATGACAGATGGTATGGAAGTTCGTCTTTGCGACATCAAGCAGGAATTTGCAGATGGCGGAAAAGCAAAGATTGAGAAAAACCTGAATTTCCTTGTGAAAAAAGAGAAGATCACACAGGAAAAGGCAACGGAGATCCTTGGCAAGATCAAGACTGGTCTGAAAGATATCTGTACAGACTGTAATCTTATCGTGGAAGTTGCTCCGGAGAATATGGATATCAAGAAAACAACATTCAAAGAACTGATGGATATCGTTCCTGCTGACTGTATGTTTGCTTCCAATACTTCCTCTCTTTCTATCACAGAGATGGGAGCTGGCCTGGACC
>CAMTDY010000230.1 GCA_947070915.1 uncultured Roseburia sp. | reverse complement strand
ATGCAGTTCTTTTGCCAAAATATATGCATAAGAACTTGACAGGCCAGTTTCACCTCTCTCGATCCGGTATATGCCGTCTTCCGAGATATGAAAAATCTCTGCAAGTTCTTTTCTTTTTATCTGAAACACCTCCCTGAATTTCTTCAAGTTGGCTCCAATAAGCGCATCCTCAGTACATCTCTCGCCCATCATTATGCCCCTTTGCTTTTTATTCCATGATACCAATAAACGGCATAATTATGAGTGGTAATATCTACCGGATATGCGGTGTTTTATCCCATGTTCGCCAGCTTTGCCGCCTGGTCGGCGGCAATCAGACTGTCGATCACCTCATCCAGATCCCCGTCGATAATGGAGTCCAGACGGTGCAGTGTCAGCTTGATCCTGTGATCCGTCACTCTTCCCTGGGGATAATTATAGGTTCTTATCTTCTCGGAACGGTCTCCTGTCCCAATCTGGCTTCTTCGTTTCTCGGCTTCCTCATCGTGGGCCTTGGCACACTCCAGTTCATAAAGCCTGGCACGGAGAACTTTCATCGCCTTGTCTTTATTTTTCAACTGGGATTTTTCATCCTGACAGGAGACGACGATGCCAGTGGGGATATGGGTGAGCCGCACTGCCGAGTCTGTTGTGTTGACGCACTGGCCGCCATTGCCGGAGGCGCGGAACACGTCGAATTTGCAGTCATTCAGGTCGATCTCCACCTCGACGTCCTCTACCTCAGGCATGATCGCCACCGTCGCTGTGGAGGTATGGATCCGTCCGCCGGATTCCGTCGTCGGTATTCTCTGGACCCGGTGAACCCCGCTCTCGTATTTCAGTTTAGAATAGGCACCAGAACCATTGATCATAAACACGACTTCTTTAAAACCGCCAATCCCATTCTCATTGGAATTCATCGTGTCAATCTTCCAGCGGTTCGTCTCTGCATATTTGCAGTACATACGGTAAAGATCTGCCGCAAACAGAGCAGCCTCATCCCCGCCGGCCCCGGCACGGATCTCCACGATCACATTTTTATCATCATTGGGGTCTTTGGGAAGAAGAAGGATACGAAGCTCCTGTTCAATGCCTTCGATGCTTGCCTTGCACTCATTCAGCTCCTCTTTGGCAAGTTCCCGCATCTCCTCATCGTTTTCCTCCTCGAGAATCGCCAGGCTGTCTTCGATGCCATCCTTCGCCGCCTTATATTCTTTATACTTGGCCACAACAGGCTCCAGATCAGCCTGTTCCTTCATCAGCTTCTGGTAGCGGCTCTGATCGTTGAGCACATCTGGCTCACTGAGCTCATTCAGCACCTCTTCATAACGCAGTAATGTATCTTCCAGCTTGTCAAACATAACTTCTTTCCTTCCTCATCGATCTATATATTTTCCAGCCACCACCCGGTCCTGTCCGGCCAGGTCCTTACTTACCCTGACATCCGAGAACCCATGCTTTTTCATAAGCTTCCTGACTCTCTCTCCCTGATTGTATCCAATTTCCAGGCACAGCATTCCCTCCCGGTTCAGATACTCCGACGCCCTTTCTACAATCCTGTGATAAAAATCCATCCCCTCCGGACCTCCGTCAAGGGCTGAAGCCGGTTCAAAATCTTTTACCTCTGGCATTAACCCTGGTATCTCCCCGGTCTCGATATATGGTGGATTTGACACGATCACATCAAATGTTCCCTGGACAGGAACCCAGAGATCACCACAGATCATCGAAATCCCCTGCTTTGTATGCAGGAGTCTTCCATATTCCCTCTGTAGCCGCAGCAGATTTTTCCCAGCCATCTCCAGCGCTTTCTCTGAAATATCACTGAGAACAACCTCATCCGGCGTACCGGCCACCGCAATGCTCAGCCCAATACACCCGGAACCAGTACACAGATCCAGAACCCGTTTTCCGTTGCATAAGGGAATTGCTGTCTCCACCAGCAGTTCCGTGTCCTGTCTTGGGATCAGAACATTTTCATTTACCTCGAAAACCAGTCCCATAAATTCCGTGTAACCTAACACATATTCCAGGGGAATCCGGCGGCTGCGCTTTTTCACCGCCTCATAAAACCGTCTCTGAACTGATTCATCCGCCTCATCCTCCTGATGGAGAAAATAATCGCTCCGGCGGTAAGAAAAATCCTTATCGCTAAAACATGACTGCAGAAGATACCAGGCATTTTCTTCCGGCTCCGGCACCTCTGCACGAAACAGTTCCAACCGCCCCTGTTCCAGCATCTGTCGCAATGTCATTATTTTCCTCCTGTTACACACATCTGACAGGTTATAAGATCCCCTCCGCACTTTCTAACAGATCGCCAATGGCGCTTGGCCGCGCTATTTCTCAGCTTTCCCTGGATCCTCAAAATACCGGTCCAGTGACTGAAGGATTTCATCATCCTCTTCATCATCACTGACCTCAACCACCTCAAAACCGGCGGCTTCCAGTTCCGACTTCTCATCCGTGGCAGCAGCTTCCTCTATATTATTGTCTGTTTTTTCCTTATCAGGCTCATTCTGGGAGGGCTGCTCTTCGCTTTCTGCGAGAAACTTTTTCCAGTCAAAAACTGCCTCTACCGAGGAAATCGCCACTTCCAGCATCGCATCTTCCGGCTCTTTTGTGGTCAGGGACTGCAGCCAGAGTCCCGGCCTGCTCAATACAGTTACAACTGGATTCTCCGTCTTTCCAGCGAAAATAATAAACTCGTAGGAAAGTCCTGCAATCACAGGGATCAGCAGAATGCGCAGCAACATACGGAGCCAGAGCGTCGATACAGATATAAACATAAAGAGCAAAATACTTACAAACATGACCACCAGCATAAAACTGGTACCGCATCTCTTGTGTACTGTAGTCTGTTTCCGTGCGTTATCCACCGTCAGTTCCAGCCCGTTTTCCAGACAGTTGATGCACTTGTGTTCCGCTCCGTGGTACATAAACACCCGATGGATATCTTCCATACAGGAGATCGTCTTCACATAGATCACAAATAGTGACACACGGATCACACCCTCGATCAGCCCCCGCAGCTGAACAGAAGGAACCGCTTTGGACAGAAGCTCTGATACAAAAAAAGGAAGCAGGACAAACAAGCCCACTGCCAGAATCACAGCCAGCATTATCACAAGCCCCATCACAAGATCATTTCCTTTGCCCTGTTCCTGATTCTTATTTTTATCATTCTTTTTCTGAGAACCTGCCTTCTGCTCTTCCTCTTCCCAGAAACTTGCGGAATAATTCAATGTCTTCATTCCCATCACCAGGGATTCAACAAAGGCAACTATCCCCCGAATCACCGGAATCCCTGCTATGGCATACCGATCTTTCAGACTCTTACATTTTTCTACTTTTACTTCGATCTTTCCGTCTGGTTTGCGCACAGAAACTGCATACTGGTCCGACGCTTTCATCATAACGCCTTCGATCACAGCCTGACCGCCAATACCCGAATATCTCATATCTGACATCACCCTTTTCTGTGTATAAACTACTCTAAGCTCAACACCGCCGAACATTCAAACTGGCGCCATTGAGCTGAATATGCAACAACTCCGCAAGCCTCAGTATCATCAATACAGAAACATGCGGAGCCATACTCTGTTCATAATCTGCTTATTTTAAGCCATACTTACGATTGAACTTATCAATCGCACCACGAGCTGCCATGGACTTCTGCTGTCCTGTGTAGAATGGATGGCATTTAGAACATACTTCAACGTGAATATCTTCTTTGGTTG
>CAMTDY010000229.1 GCA_947070915.1 uncultured Roseburia sp. | reverse complement strand
GATTCCGTCAGAGCCGACGCTGGAGCCAACGGCGAAGCCGACAGCAGCTCCGACAGGGAAACCAGAACCTGCCCCGACGAAGAAGCCGGGGATTCCGTCAGAGCCGACGCTGGAGCCAACGGCGAAGCCGACAGCAGCTCCGACACAGATACCACAGGTGACTCCTCCAGCGGAGGGTGGATCTCCAGTTTCATCACAGGCACCGCTGCCGGCTTTGACGCCGGCTGTTATGCCAGAGCCGACCCCTGTCCAGAGTGGTAACAATCAAGGGATAGTGGTCAAGGTTTCTTCAAAGTCCCTGATTTATACAGGAAAAGCCCAGAAACCGACAGTAATAGTTACTGACACAGCAGGGAATAGGATCAGCAGGGAACATTACCAACTTTTCTATCAGAATAACGTGAAAGTAGGCCGGGCATCCGTATCGGTTATTTTGAACGGGAATCCGGATTCAAAAATCACGAAATATTTTGATATTGTGCCGAAAAATGTGAAAGGATTCCAGCTTGTCTCAAAAGCAAAAGGGTTTTTGGCAAAATGGAAGAGGCAGAGTGAGCAGACTACCGGCTATGAGATCCAGTATTCCACCAGCAGAAAATTTAAGAAAAAGGTTTCGAAAACCGTAATGGTGAAAAGTAATAAGATTCTTTCCAGAAAATTTTCCAGGAAAAAGGTGGGACAACGGTATTATGTGAGGATACGGACCTATAAAACGGTAAAGATCGATGGAAAGAAGAAAAAATTCTATTCCGGGTGGTCTAAGATCAGATCTGTGAAATAAATGTACCGAGGGAAAAAGAATTCTATGAAAGATACATTTTATATGCCGCTGACGGCAGCTCCTTTTAAAAAAAATAATGAATACATAGAGGTGCTACCAGAGAATGTGGTACTGGCAAGATTTATCCGCTGCTTTTGGGGAAGCGAGAGGCCTTATGCGGTAAAAGAGAAAAGAAAAGCCGGGGATATCGTCATACCGGATACCTGTGCGGATATCATATATCACATTGACCATACAGATCATACAATAACCGGGGGCTTTTGCGGGATCAATGACACTGCTTTTTCAGATTGTCATGAAGAGAAGGCGGGACATCTTATATCTGTCTTTGCCATCCGTTTTTACGCATGGGGAGTCTATGCTTTTTCGGAAGATTCCATGAAAGACACCGCAAATGGTTTTTATGATGTGCAATCCCGGTTTTGGTGGCTGGATCATCTGCTGCGAGGACAATTATTGGAAAAAGTTACAATGAAAGAACGGGTCGAAGCAGCAGAGGCTATGTTTGTCCGGAAGCTGCCCGGAGCCAGGCAGAACCGTGTGATCGACAAAGCGGTTCATCACATAATTCTGAATAAGGGAAGGCAGAGTACCGTGGAGCTGGCGGGGGAATGCTTTGTCAGCAGCCGTCAGCTACAGAGACTGTTTCATGAATACATTGGTATAACGCCTAAGAAACTCAGCAATCTAATTCGTTATCAGTACTTGTGGAATGACATTATTATGGATACAAAATTTGACGTACAAGATGCGGTTCACCGATATGGCTATACAGACCAGTCTCATCTGCTGAGGGAATTTAAGCGGTATCATACCATGGACATCCGTGCAGCGAAAAAATATGCCTGCAATGATGTCCAAAATATACAATACCAGTAACACCAAATTTGATATGATGAGTCCAAATATCTCTAAGGAAAGGAATGATCAGATATGTCAAATCTAAGTGTATGTGGTGCCGACTGCCGCACATGTTATTGTTATGGGGAGTGTTCCGGCTGCAATGAATGCAGCGGAAAGGTCTTTCACATGCCAGAGGGCGCTGTATGTGCGATCTACGACTGTACCGAAAAAAAGGGGCTGGGAAGCTGCGGTGAATGTAGGGAGGCTCCTTGTGAGATCTGGATGAAAGTAAGAGATCCGAAGTTCAATGACGAGGAATTTGCTGAAAATATTGAGATGCGCATCCGGGCTTTGAAAAAGGATCAATAACAAGAAAAAGAAAAAAGAAGACCATGAGCTGATATATATGGTATCGGTTCATGGTCTTTTTTGCGCGGAAGGCACAAGCCAAGCTGGAATGCTATCGTTCTGTATAAATGCCGGGGAAATGTATCATGATAATAGCAGTAACAGGCGTTGCACCAAGTTAATAAAAGTGGAGGAGACCATATGAGATCATATAAAGGAAAATCTGTATATAAAGGTATCGCGCTGGGGCCCGTGGCTGTGCTGGCAAACAAGGAGACACAGGTGAAACGCCGCCGGATCGAAGATCCGGAGTCAGAGATTGCAAAACTGGAAGAAGCGGCAGAGCAGGCAAAGAAACAGCTGCATACATTATATGACAAGGCGCTGCGGGAAGTCGGGGAAGCCAATGCGGCTATTTTTGATGTGCATCAGATGATGTTGGAAGATGAAGATTACGTGGATGCCATCCAGAATATGATCCGGAAGGAACAGGTCAATGCCGATTATGCAGTGGCCGTAACCGGTGATAATTTTTCTGAAATGTTTGCGAATATGGAGGATGAATATATGAAGGCCAGGGCAGCAGATATCAAAGACATATCGAACCGCCTGGTGAAAAACCTGAAAGGGCAGGCGGACGTGGATCTTACCGCCATGGAATCCTCCATTATTATAGCCGATGATCTGAGCCCCAGTGAGACTGTCCAGATGGATAAAAATAAAATTCTTGCTTTTGCCACGGTGCATGGCTCTTCCAATTCCCATACGGCGATCCTCGCCCGTATGATGAACATACCGGCACTGATCGGAGTCCCCATGGAGCTGCAGGAGATTCAGACGGGGACAAGAGCCATCGTGGATGGATTCCAGGGAGAAATAACCTTTGAGCCGACAGAAGAGGCATGCGAAGCGGCAGAAAGGAAGATGGAAGAAGAGAGGGAGAAACTCCGGCTGATGCAGACATTAAAAGGTAAGGATACCGTTACCCAGGACGGATATCATATCCATCTGTATGCCAATATCGGGAGCGTCAGCGATGTGGGATATGTGCTGGAAAATGATGCGGAAGGGATTGGTCTGTTCCGGAGTGAATTTTTGTATCTCGGAAAAAACACCTTCCCCACAGAGGAAGAGCAGTTCCAGGCATATAAGCATGTGGTGCAGATGATGGCGGGAAAGAAGGTGATCATCCGGACCCTGGATATCGGAGCAGACAAACAGGTGGATTATCTAAATCTGGGGAGGGAGGAGAATCCTGCCATGGGTTACCGTGCGATCCGGATCTGCTTGACACAGCCGGAGATCTTTAAGACACAGCTCCGGGCGCTGTTGCGGGCTGCGGTATTTGGAAATCTGTCTATCATGTACCCCATGATAACATCCGCAGAAGAGGTGCGGAAAATTCAGGAGATCCTGGAAGAAGTAAAAGAGGAGCTGTACCGGGTCCAGATCCCCTATGAGATCCCGGAGCAGGGGATTATGGTGGAGACGCCGGCGGCGGTTATGATCAGTGATGAACTGGCTGAAATGGTGGATTTTTTCAGCATTGGAACCAACGACCTGACACAGTATACTCTGGCCATTGACCGCCAGAATGAAAAACTGGATGATTTTTACAATCCCCATCACAGGGCAGTCCTGAAGATGATACAGATCGTGGTGGACAATGCCCATAAACATGGAAAGTGGGCGGGCATCTGCGGTGAACTGGGGGCTGACCTGGAACTGGCGGAGCGGTTTGTAGAGATGGGAGTGGACGAGCTGTCAGTGGCGCCCTCCATGGT
>CAMTDY010000228.1 GCA_947070915.1 uncultured Roseburia sp. | reverse complement strand
GCGATGTAGCTCCGTCTCGTGGGCTCGGAGATGTGTATAAGAGACAGCTATTAATAAGTTCATTGAGACGAACTCTTTCCGTTTGAAAGCCCATATTTATTTTTTCTCCTTCCCTTATATCAGCAATATAAATAAGTATACTCTCTTAACCCATCATCTTTATAACCAAGCCTCTCATAAAGACGTATTGCTTTCACGTTTGTACTCTCCACCCACAGGTAAAACAACTTAGTATTTTCCCGATTCCTTAAAAAATATCCCTGCAGCAGGGAAAGACCAATTTTTTTCCCAACAAATTCTTCAGATACACAGATCGAACGAAGATAGGATTTTTTACCAAACGCCTCAAACAGAAGCACTCCGGCAAGTTTTCCATCCATACGTACCTTAAGCACCTGGGACATTTCAAGAAAATTGCGTAATTCCTCCTCTGAAACCAAATGATCTGTCATAATATCAAAGGTTCCATACAATAATTCGTATATATCATTTAAATCACTGACATCTGCAGTCTCTGTCCTATACTCAGGTTCACACCATTCTTCCGTCCCCGCGATCATCTGTTTTCTTATATATTCTTTATATGGATGGAACTGCAGTTTTTCCAGCACATCCACATTCCTGTTTGGCATTCTTGCTACCACGGTTCCTTCCAGGTTCTGATAATTGTCCAAATCCATTCGGATCTTCCTGACAAGTTCTGGTCTTAAACAATCCCGGTCTTCCAGGAAATAGTACATTTTGTGGATGCCATCCATCGGTTGGATTAGAATAACGATTCCTTCATAGCAAAAACAATGAATATCATGCTTCGCAATCTTATCCATCACCTCATGGCAGGAGAGATAACAGTTGGTCAAAAGTGGATTCCCAATCCTATTCAGAATCATAGTCTTTCCTTCTTCCGTCAAAATATCTTTCACTTTTCTTCCTTCTCTCTCCAATAGAATCATTTTCGCCAAAACTTTATATTAAATACTTTTCTTCCAACTGTTTTCGGTCGATCTTTCCATTATCATTATAAGGAAAACGCCTCAGCGGAATATAAATGGTCGGAACCATGTATTTCGGAATGATCGTCAGCAAATAATCTTTCAGCACTTCCTCACTGGTCTCTCCCTGAAAGAACAGGACAATCTGCTTTTTCTCCTTGTGATACGCAGCGCACACACCAGACACCTCTTCTTTTCCCATGGCTGCTGACTCAATCTCTCCCAGTTCGATCCGGTAACCAGAATGTTTGATCTGAAAATCTTTACGCCCCGCAAACACCAATTCCCCCCGCTCATTATAATAAACCAAATCCCCGGTAAGATACATCTTTTCCCGATAAAATTTATTCACAGGGTTATCAATATATTTTTCATCTGTCTTTTCTTCATCATCCCAATAACCAGCTGACAGGGAACTTCCATACACACACAATTCACCAAGCTTATTAACCTGCTCCTTACCGATCACCTGATTCTCGTCATCTAAAACCAACAATCCTGTATTCTCACATGCTTTTCCAAGGGGCAGCACTTCAGAATCTGCAAATTCCCTGTCCACAATATAATAAGTACAATTCACCGTCGCTTCTGTAGGACCATATACATTGGCAATGGTTTTCAGTTTAGGAAGATACTTTTTCCAATAATTCAACTGTTTTACCGGCATAACCTCTCCGCCGAACATGATCAGTTCCACATTTTCCAGAGGAATTGATTTCAATAGATCAAAGTTTGCAATATTGACAAAGGCAGAGGGTACCCAGTAAAGGAAATTGATATTTCTCTCGTTGATGAAACGCAGAGCCTCTGCTGGAAAAGCAAAATACGTTGGCGGAATAATTCCCAAGGTGGCACCTGATTTCAATGTCGCGTAGATATCCTGCGTAGAAATATCAAAATAAAAGGGGGACTGGTTTCCCATCACTGTTGTTTCATCTATCTTAAATGTGTCCACTGCCCAATCTGTATAATCGATCACATTGTGATTGTTAATAATCACTCCCTTGGGTGTCCCTGTGGAACCAGATGTAAAAAATGTATAAACCGGATCAACATCCAAAATCTCACCAGCCAACTTCTCTCCCTCTTCATAACGGTTGCTGCATTTCACCTCGTCCAGATTAATGAGGGAAATATCACCAATTCCCTCAAATTTACTCAGCTTTTCTTTTGTCTTATTGTCCACAATGATCGCAGAGGGGTTCAATGTTGAGATGATGCTTTTCACCTTTTCCTCCGGAAAGCGAATATCAGTGGGTGTATAAAAATTACCACTATACAAAATTCCCATAAACGCCACAATATGTTCCACTGATTTGGGCAGGTATGTCAAAATCGGATTGCGTCTGCCAGACAGCGTAGACTGAATGGCAAAAGCAAGATCAATCGCCCGTTTCCTCAATCCCATAAATGTAATTTCATGTTCCAGATCAAAAAAGGCAACCTTTTCTGGAAGCCGCTTTGCCGTCTCCTCCAGATAACAAAGAACGGAATTCATCATGTCACATTTCTCCTCTCTTTTCTTCTTACAAATTGGAAATTACATTCTCACAAAAATCTAAATTTCCAACATCCATAACGATGGATGCCCAAGTGAGTCCACCGCCAAAACCAGACAGACAGCAATGGTTATTTTTTGAAAGCAGGTCTTCCGCTGCATCTGTCGTCATAACAGCCGGAATTGTTCCAGAATCCGAATTCCCCAGCTTCTCTGTGATGTCCATCGGCAGCCTGGCATAAGGGATCTCCATCTTTTCCGCCAATTTCTGTAACATAAATTTATTCGGCTGATGAAATAGGAAATAATCAATATCATCCTTTGTCATTCCAGCCTTTTCCAATAATTCAAATACCGCGGGGGGAACCTCTTTTTGTACAAAATTAAATACGCCCGTTCCGTCCATGGATACTCCCATACAGGGAATATTATTTGTCTGCGCAGCAATTTTCTCTGGTGTCATCGGATTTTTAAAGCCGCCATCATGTATGATAAGCGCTTCCCTTTGTGCCCCGTCATTATAGATGCTGGCATAGATCTTTTTCTCATCATCGCTATTCTCTACAATAGAAATATTAGCAATATCGCCACCAAAGGATGGATGCTCAAATTTAGGCTCATTGTCATCGGATTTTCTATTGAATATCTCACCGGTACATACAAGTACCTTCTTATCACCAAGATGTTCCAATAACATGAATGCCTGAATCAATCCGACCACATATCCTGCACATGCCTGCATGATATCCACGCAGTATACATCATTTCCCAGTCCCATTTCTCCCTGGAGAATATTACTGATCTGAGGCAGAAGATAATCCGGCGAGAGAGTTGATACAACAATCGCCCCAATCTCTTCTTTTTTTAATTTATTTTCTTCCAATAGATGGTTTACACCATATAACAGCATGTCTGATAGTGTTGTTGTTCCCTTGACTCGACGACGGGCCCCAAACCCAATAATTCTTTTTAATCTGCGGTTTTTAATGTCTCCCGGATCCGCCGCCTCATCCTCAAAAAGGTATTCATTTTCTGGCAATATGGACAATACGCCTGATATTTTCTTACCCTTAAAATCAAGTATCATTTTTCCCTCCATTCGCGCACGCCTTTTTGCGCCTCACAAGTTTGGGCGTGCATGCACAAACTTGCAGGGTGAATTTTTCACACTTCCTCCCTGCTTTTGTTCACCATATTACAAATATCCTGAACCGTTTCAAAATTTTCTGGCAGAACATCCAGACCATCAATGACCACATCAAATGCTGTTTCCAGTTCAGAAACCAATGTAACGA
>CAMTDY010000227.1 GCA_947070915.1 uncultured Roseburia sp. | reverse complement strand
CAGCTGCAGGTGTTGCGGATCCCATCCACGTAGTTGTCGATGAGATCGAGAACCACGTCGATATCATAGCCGGCATTGTATTTGCGGTTCATATACTGCATGACCAGTTCGGTATTGGTGTTGCCGGCGCCGCGGCCCATGCCCGCCATGGTGGCATCAATGACAACCTTTCTTAGTCCTTGGGTCATATCCACAAATTCCTGGGATAATGAGAAAGACATCTGAAGATTATTGTGGGAGTGGAAGCCGATGCGGGATGAGGCATTCAGATTCCGGTCAATCAGATAAAATACTCGCCGAAGATCTTCCTTATACATGGAACCGAAAGTGTCCACGATACTAAAGGCATAGGGCTCCAGTGGATTGATCTTTTCAATCAGCTCCAAAAGCTCTGCGTCGGAGTAACCCAGGATATCCACGGGCTGTACATAGAGTTTATAGCCTTTTTCTGTGATCTCCCGGCAAAAATCAATCACATCATAGCGTTCATTTTTAAAGAAACAGGCGCGGACGCCATCGATAGAAGTGCCGTCAAAAGGTTCCAGATTGGAGATGGTGTAGCGGCTGTAATCTGCCAGACAGACATAGGATGCCTGGCGGCGGTCCTCCGGCAAAAAAGGGCGCAGCTGCGCCGCATTGTTAAATATCGTACTTCCCTTTTCGTGGGGCTCGTCCTTTAAAAAACCGCATTCTACCACATCGATGCCGCTTTCTGCAAGTCCCTTGATCATACCCTTGATCACTGTATTTCCAAACTGGGCATCCACGAGATATCCCCCATCCCGCAATGTACAGTCCAATAGTTGTACTCGTTTCATATCTTACAATCCTTTCTCTCCGGGGGTTCCGGAGTCCGGCTAGTCTAATGTATCGATTCCCTGGATCACCCGCTCCACTTTTTCAATGTGTTCTGGCAGATCCACGCCGATGGAGGAGTGTTTTGTCTCCTTGAGGCGCATTTTATAGCCCCGTTCCATGGCGCGCAGTGGTTCAATTCCCTCTCCCAGTTCCAGCTCGGTCTGGGTCATTTCCGAAAATTCTTTGAGAAAATCCCGTTTATAGGCGTAAATTCCTACATGGCGGAACACTCTTGCCAGATGCCCGTCTTTTACGTTGGAGGGAATAACAGAACGGGAGAAGTACATAGCATCTCCCCGCTGGTCCGTAACGACCTTTACGGTACTTGTTGCTTTGATCTCTTCTGGATCGGTGATCTCTTTTTTCAGGCTTCCAAAATAAACGGAATCGTCCTCGAAAAAGATGGAAATGACCTCCTGGATCATCTCCGGATTGATGACGGGCTCGTCCCCCTGGATGTTGATGAACAGGTCGCCCTCTACCTTGGATGCTACCTCAGCCACCCGGTCAGATCCGGTTTCGTGCTTGTCTGAGGTCATGATCACTTTCATAGTATGCTCGTCACAGGCTGCTTTGATACGCTCATCGTCAGTAGCCACATAAACTTCATCGAATTCAGGGACTTTTTTTGCCTGCTGGTACACCCACCAGATCATTGGCTTGCCACAGATATCCACTAGTGGCTTGCCGGGAAAACGGCTGGATTTATAACGTGCAGGAATTACACCGATGATTTTCATAAATATACCTTCTTTCTATAACTTTTTCATGTGGGTACCCGGACCAGGTTTTTCAGCGGCGAGAACGTCCTCCAGTTGGACTCTTGGAAAGACCTCAAGGTTTCCGCCCCGGGTAGCATTGTAGATCTTGATCCCATGCCGGTCGGCGTATTTTTTCAGCAGCCGGTAGACGAACAGGGACCGGTCAATGATATGTTCTCCGATCTGTTCCGTGGTCACATTTTCTTTGTTCATACGGGTTTTGATACGGGAAATATCGGTCTGGGCGATTTCTTTCGTTGTATAGTTGTCGGTAAAATGGCCTCCGGCGGCATGGGGATTGGTGCAGTCCACTCCCAGCAGATAGATTTCCGAGAAACCCATATGAAAGGCAAACTCGGCGGCAAGAGAGAGAACTGTGGCCTTCACCATACAGTAGGCAAAGATATTCCCCCGCACTTTATACCGTTCGCTGGCAATGGTGTGGACATAGGTGGTGTCCAGTGTCCGCTTGGTCATTTTGTGATAGGTTTTCTCTATGGTAAATAAGGGTGATTTTACATTGTTATACAGCTCGTCCCGCAGTTTTGTCGCGTAGATGCTGTCAGATACACAGTGAAAGCTGGGGCGCCAGTCGGTCTGGTCAAATATTTTATATACCATATTTGTCCCGAAGGTGTACTCGTCTTTTAACAGGTGGAGATCCGCCGGAGACAGGCTGGGACCGTTGCCGATCAGAAAGCACCGCTCTCCTTTGTGGCAGTCCTTCATCTCCATAAGGCGTCTTCCGTTGTTATTCAGAAAAAGCCCATGCATATTAAACCATCCGGTAATGTTGTAACGGACGATCATGTAAACGATGCGGATACGGTTCAGGTTTTTTTTGAACATCTGGATCAGGCGTTCCCATAGCCCGGGCTTGTGAGCCGGAATGGCGATACACTGTTCAATGGCGCGCCTGGCAGCCTCTCCATCCTCCCATTTGTTGAATTTATCATGAAATGCCTGGTATTTTGCATCTTTGCTGTAATCAAAATGCGCCAGCTGCTGTGTGACAGCCTGGGCAAGCGCACCTTCATTTTCAGTGATGGGACCTGGCAGTTCTGACAGGTCAAAGTAAAAGCCCCGGATGTTACTGGCATACTCTTCCCGGTCATACATATGAAATACCATGGGGCGTTTTAACACGCTGAAATCAAACATGGTTGAGGAGTAGTCCGTGATCATCAGGTCGCTGATGATATAGAGATCGTTGATGTCGTCTATGTCCGTGACGTCAATGATATTGGAGGTGTTTTCTATGATGCCGGAAAGTCCGATCTGATGATGTGCGCGGAATAGAAGTACACAATTTTCCGGCAGTCCCTCCATTACTTTTTCCAGATCCACGGAAGCATTGTAGCGGAAACCGGACTGTGTCTGAAAGTCCGTATCTCTCCAGGTGGGAGTATAGAGGATCACCTTCTGTTCCGGCTGGATCCCCAGGCGTTCCCGGATCTGGGCGATGTCTTCCTCCCTGTAGTGGAAGAGTGCATCGTTTCTGGGGTAGCCGCATTCAATAAAACGGTTTTCCTCCGGATGCTCCAGACCAAAGGCTGAGGCGATCTTCTCGCTGTAATAAGGAGAGGGGGAGAGGAAGTGGGTTACTTTTTTACCTTTTTTCCGGTAACGTTTGTGCATACGTTCCCTGGACTGTCTTGGATCGCTGTCGGTCTCGATATCGCAGCCCAGCCGTTTCAGTGGCGTGCCGTGCCAGGTTTCGATATAGACCTGGTGTTTTCCGGGGATCAGAAAGTCAGGAACGCTCACATTATTTACCCAGAAACGGGAGGCGGCCGCATAGCGGAAATAATCACGGCTCCCTTTTTTTACCAGTATCGTATGGGGATTTTCTGCCAGATCCCTGTGTTTTTTCGGATCTGTGAATGCCCACACAAAGGTGTAGTCCCGGAAAGCCTCATCTTCTGCCATCTCTTCATAGATCGCTTTTACGCTGTCCCCGCAGCGTTTTCCATGATAGGATTCAAAAAAGACCATTTTATCCTGGGTGATATAAAAGATCCGGCACAACTTGTATTTGATCCGGTTTTTTATAAAAGACAGATCCTGTCTTAATCTATATTTCAATCGTTTATCCATATTCTTATTCTTTCTCAAAATCTTTCTTCATAAACGTGCATCTCAATCTATTTTACCATATTTGTATCTGTCTCTTATACACATCTCCGAGCCCACGAGACGGAGCTACA
>CAMTDY010000226.1 GCA_947070915.1 uncultured Roseburia sp. | reverse complement strand
GTTAAAGGAACAACTTACGGAGGTGCTGGATACATTGACAGAGAGGGAACAAAAAGTTCTCAGGCTTCGGTTTGGTCTGGACGATGGGCGCGCCAGGACGTTAGAGGAGGTTGGCAAGGAGTTTGATGTCACCAGAGAGCGGATCCGTCAGATCGAGGCAAAGGCTCTCCGTAAACTCCGCCATCCGAGCCGGAGCAGAAAATTAAAGGATTATCTGGACTGATGCAGTTGTCAGAGCGCCTCAGGATGAATGTGTCACTGGTGCCAGAAGGAGCCAGGATCGCGGATATCGGCTGTGATCACGGTTACGCTTCGATCTGGCTTATCCAGGAAGGGATCGCAGAAAAAGTTATTGCCTCTGATGTGAACCGGGGTCCTATCGAGAGAGCGAGAGAACATGTGCGCCAGGCCGGTCTGGAGCGGCAGATTGAATGCCGTCAGGGAAATGGAACAGAAAAGCTGGTGCCTGGAGAAGTGGATACGCTTATGATCGCAGGTATGGGCGGTCCTCTTATGATCCATATACTTTCCGAGGGAAGGGACGTACTTCAACAGGTTCGTACACTGATCCTGCAGCCCCAGTCGGACATCGGAGCTGTGAGACATTATCTCTGGGAACATGGGTTTACGATCCGGCAGGAGAAAGTCTGCCTGGAGGAAGGGAAATACTATTTTGCCCTGCAGGCGGTGTGGCGTGAATCGGAAAAAGAGGAAAAACCGGAGGCAGAGTGGCAGTTCCGGTATGGTACATATCTGGCGCAGAGAAAGGATCCCATATTCCGGAATTATCTGGAAAAAGAAAAAAGGACCTATGAAGGCATTCTTGAGAATCTGCAGTTTGTCTCTGCCAGCAGGGAAGATCAGGAAGAGATCGGAAGAAAGATCAGGGAGACCGAGGCATGCCTTGCCAGTATGAAGAAGGGGTGAAAAATAGATGGATATGATTCAGGTTACGATAGATGGCAGGAAGATTGATTGTGAAAAAGGAACCACTCTGTACGAGCTGGCGAAAGAATACGGGAGCAGCTGCGGGAGAGATATCATCACTGCCAAAGTGGACGGGGTGGTGAAGGAACTGGCTGCCGGTCTTCATGAGGACTGTGAGATCCGTTTCTGCACGTATTCGGAGGACGGGGGAAAGAAGGCTTATGTCCGGGGAATCACCATGATGATGCTGAAAGCCTTTTATAAGGAAGTGCCCAAGGACCAATTTGAAAAAGTTACGGTGGAAAACAGTCTGGATACCGGATTTTATTGTACACTCCGGGGGGCAGAGGTGACAGAGGAGCTTTTGGAGCGGGTAGAGGCGCGGATGCGGAAATATGTGGAGGATGACATCGTATTTGAAAAAAAATCCATGAGTGTGGATAATGCGATCCGTCTCTTCCGGGAACGAAAGATGTTCGATAAATGCAGCCTGTTGAAATACAGGAGAAGTTCCAAGGTAAATCTCTATCGTCTCGGCAAGGTGGTGGATTACTTTTATGGTCCCATGCCTTACAGTACAGGAGTGCTCAAGTTGTTCCGGCTGCAGAAATTCGACGATGGTTTTGTATTTATCATTCCCAGGGCAGACAGACCGGATGAGCTGCCGGAGTTTGCACCCAGCATGAAACTGCATAACAAATTAAAGCAGACTTCTGAGTGGGGGTTACGGCTGGGAGCAGAACATGTGGGACAGCTCAACGATGTGATTGTCAACGGTGGCATGCGGGAACTGATGATGGTGCAGGAGGCGCTGCACGAAAAGCGCATCGGGGATATCGCTGAGCAGATCGCAGCCTCTGGAAAGATCCGGGTGGTGACCATTGCCGGCCCTTCTTCTTCCGGGAAAACTACATTTTCCTACCGGTTGTCGGCACAGCTCAAGACACTGGGCTTAAAACCCCATCCCATCGCCATGGATGACTATTTTGTAAACCGGGTGGATACCCCCAGGGATTCTGAAGGAAAATATAATTATGAATGTATTGAGGCCATTGATACTGCCCAATTCAATGAGGATATGGGGAAATTGCTGGCAGGAGAAGAAGTTCAGCTGCCTACCTACAATTTTATCACAGGAATGCGTGAGTACAACAAACCGCTGATGAAACTTTCAGAGGGAGAGATTCTTGTGATCGAAGGAATTCATGGTCTGAATGATAAATTGACGGAAAATATTCCGCGAGAAAACAAGTTTAAGGTCTATATCAGTGCTTTGACCTCTTTGAATATTGATGAACACAACCGCATCCCTACGACAGACGGAAGACTGCTGCGGCGGATCATCCGGGACGCCAGGACCAGGGGACATGGGGCACAGAAAACCATTTCCATGTGGAAATCTGTGAGAAATGGGGAGAGTGAAAATATTTTTCCTTTCCAGGAGAAAGCCGATGAGATGTTTAATTCCTCGCTGGTATATGAACTGGCGGCGTTGAAGCAGTATGCCGAACCGCTTTTATTCCGGGTTCCCCGGGGGAGCGAGGAGTATGCAGAGGCACAGAGGCTGTTAAAATTTTTGGATTATTTTCTTGGGATCAATCCGGAGGAAGTTCCGTTGAATTCGATCCTGAGGGAATTTATCGGGGGCGGTATTCTGCTGGATTGAGTTTTGTACCGCTCAGTTGTAAAATGCTGATCTTATGAGCAGCACAGGTGATCGCACCTGGCTATACCGAAAGGTCCCAGGTGAGGAAAGTCCGAGCTTCACAGGGCAGGATGCCGGATAACGTCCGGTGGAGGTGACTCCCAGGCTAGTGCAACAGAAATATACCGCCTGTAACCGCCGCCATTTGGCAGCAGGACAGGTAAGGTTGGAATGGTGAGGTAAGAGCTCACCGCCTTTCTGGTAACAGAAAGGGCAGATGTAAACCCCATCCGAAGCAAGACCGAACAGAGAGCGATACGGCGGCCCGTCGTGCTTTCGGGTAGGTCGCTAGAGCCTGTTGGCAACAGCAGGTCCAGATAGATGATCATCCAACGACAGAACTCGGCTTATCGTGCTGCTCATACTAATTAAAGTAAAAAACAGGAGAGAATAATGAAAGAGCGATATGAGCTTGCCTATAACAGGATCCATGAGATTATTTCTGAAGAAAATATTCCAGAGGTTTACCGGGCGTACTGCCAGGAGACCGCTGTATTGTTAACCAGTCTGGACCAGGTGCTGGTGCTGGCTGAGGGGGACGGATTGCAGACGGCGGCCCTGGAACAGCTGAAAGCATGGAATACGCAGTTCTATGATCCGTTGAGAGAGGACAACTACGAGAAATTTTATGGAAATCCCCGGTACTGCACAGAAAAATTCGGGATGGAACAGGGAAAACTGATGGCTTATTTCTACAGCCGCTTTCGGGATGGCATCCTGGATGCCTACAGCGGTGATAGAGAGTCCCTTCTTCTGCTGATGGAGCTGTTTTTGCAGGTATATACGGTACTCACTACAGAAGAGGACCAGCCGAGATGGCTCAAAGAAACATTGTATTATTATGTCCATGATTATGATAAATATTATACAGAAAAAGGGATCCGCAGGCTTCTTGATCCCGCCCTGGACCGGCTTGTGCGCATTGTGACAGACAGTGACCTGTCAGATGAAAAGTATCTGTATTATTATGGTGAAAATATTACAGAAAATGAGATCGCCACAGCGCGGTATATTTCTTCCCTTCCCAGGGAAAAGATCGAGAAGATCGCCACAACATATACCGAGGGCTACCGCCAGGGATTTGTGGCAGCGGGCATAGATTTGTCGAAGAAGAAAACGGTAAACATCCGCTATAATATCGGCTTTGAGGCAGTGGTCAGGGAAGCCATCCAGCAGTTTGAAAAGATGGGGCTCTCTCCGATTATTTCCATGAGTGGCAATACAAGACCGATGGGAGTAAGTACAACTCC
>CAMTDY010000225.1 GCA_947070915.1 uncultured Roseburia sp. | reverse complement strand
AGGTATTATATCAAGCATAATAGCCTCCTCTGCAAAATTAAAATTTTCATTACTGTTACTTTTTTAGAAAATCGCTAAACTCTTTTAATTCCTTTTTCGTATCTTCTGAAAGTCTGTTAAATTCTGTATCATGGATCGCTCCCTCTAATGTATATAAATGTACCAGACACACATTCGGGTATTTCTGCTTTAACACTACTGTCATCCGCACCTGTTCCCTGCCTAAATGACGCTCCAAACGCCCTAAAAACCTGAATACTCTTTTTTCATGACTTCTCCCTCTCTCGCCTGCAGCTCAGGCTTTTTGACAATAGATTTTATGTTCCCACTCTCTTTTCAATAAGCGATACTCCAATCGTGTTTTCATTTTCCCATCATGCCATTCATAATCAATATGTTCCGCTTCCTTTATCAAACCACATTTTTGCATTACTTTTTCGGAACCTATATTTTCAGCTAAGCATCCTGTAGATACTCTGTATACATTATTCTCAGAAAATGCAAACTCTAAAACTCTCTGAAACGCTTCGGTCGTATATCCTTTTCCCCAAAACTTTGGATAAATGAAATACCCGGCATGAACAATTTTCCCAACGGGAGTATCGTTCATTACCGTATACCCAACACTTCCAACCTGCTCATGTAAATTTTTTAACTCAATATGCATAAAATAGTACTTTCTATCAAAATCTGACATGTCAGCCAAAACCTTATGGAAATCTTGATATGCGTCTTCTTTACTGAATAATTGTATATCTTGCAAATAGTACATGGTTTTGGAATCGGTTTTTAACTGATAATATTCGTTAAAATCATCTTCACAGTAATCCCTCAAAATTAAACGTTCCGTTTCTAAATATACCATAACTTCCTTTCATACCAAACACTAAGTTTATCTACTTCTATATTCATTTGTGCTGCTCCAAACATTGCCATTTACCGTAAACACCGCATACTTTGCCTTTAGCACTACCTTGCGATACATCCTATTTCATATCATCTTTATCAACAACCCGATTATAGCATTTTCGCCTTTTAAAGTCTATTATATAATGATTTCCCTTTTTCTGTCATTGCTGTCCATTTTCTAACTCCTCAATTTTATATAAATACCCACAAAACAAGTATACGGTTTTATGATGGTTTCAAAGTGTTTTCTGTCACCGAGTGCAAATTTATGATCGGATATAAGCCAATCATTCCATGCTACATCAAAGCAATCCATTTCCCATGTTTTCACCGTCTCGATTCTATCATGGCTGCCGATGATTTCTTTCCAAAGCCGGGGACTTTTAAACATATAGGATTCATCGCCCGTCCAATTGGAAAGAAGCTCGTCCGCACGACCTTCATACTCATCCTTCAAGCCGGGAATACCAATCAAAACGGTTCCGGTGTCCTTCATAAAAGGCAATATCTTATCCTGAAAAAATCCCATCTCTCCAGCAAAATAGTGATAGGAGTCAACGCTGATCAGGGCGTCAAACTGCTTTGCCTCAAAATGCAATTCATTTGCATCCTCCCGAGCAGATGTCACACGGTCAATGATACCCCACCTGGTAAATCGTTTTCTGTTTTCTTCTGCACTGATCCAAAGGTCATTTGCATAAACCCTTGAACCGGTTTCCCTTGCAATCACAAGACTTGTCAGTCCTGTTCCACACCCCAAATCCAGAATCTGGGCATTGGGCTCAAGCTGCAAAGGATATTTGTCAAGCAGCTCTTCTAAAATCCTGACACTGTTCGGCCCCATCATGGTTTCCGCCGAAACATATTTTTTATAATCATTGAAATTCATATACATCTCCTCCATAACTCCTTAATCCATAAAAAATCCCGCATATGGTATTCCGTTGATAAAACGTTTGGTGGCGTCTTCTATATCCTCATATTCGACCTGTTTATCTGCTCCTAATCCCTTAAAATATGATAAAATAAAAGCGGCCAAAAACTCATATCGAGCTTTCGACCGTTTGGTTCAGATTAACTAGGATAAGCCACTTATTATGAACACAGTCCAAAAAGCCCGTTATCAATTTTGACAATAGGCTGCTGTTGCTGGTTCATTTTGTTCATGGTAATTAGAAGTTTAATCATGGGCTTATCTTTCCTTTATTTTGTGTAATTTATTTTAGCAGTATATATTTTAGTTGTCAATATGAATATTTTTTTCAATACTACTTACTTATAATTACTACAATATCATCACTTTCCTTTACATCTGCCGGATATACTCCGCATATCCCAGCTGATCCAGCTTCTCCGCCTTGGCAGTCACACCATCCTTCATCTCTACCTTGTACTCCTTCAGCTTCTTACGCAGCTCCATATCCGATACGGATAAAATCTTTGCCGCCAGGATACCCGCATTTGCCGCGCCGTCGATGGCAACGGTGGCTACCGGGATACCCGATGGCATCTGCACGATAGAATAAAGGCTGTCCACCCCTCCTACGGATTTGGTATGGATCGGAATGCCGATGACCGGAAGATCAAACAAAGCGGCGCACATGCCCGGCAGGTGTGCAGCTCCCCCAGCACCGGCGATAATTACCTGGATCCCACGCTCTTCCGCCTTTGTGGCATAATCCACAAACACATCCGGCATACGGTGTGCAGAAATGATCGTCATCTCATATTCAACTCCAAACTTCTCCAGCATCTGGGCTGCCTTCTGCATCACTGGAAGATCTGAATCGCTTCCCATTAAAATTCCTACTTTTGCCATTTTACTCATCCTCTCTTTCTCATTCCATTTCATTTAGTATTTCTGTGCCCTCCAGCACAAACCTGCCCTCCCGGATAATGGTGATCTCCTTTCCATCTCTGGTGTTCACCACGATATCCCCCAGTTCGTCATAGGGAATGGTGATGTCCGTGTGGCAGTTAAAATAAGCTTTCTCAATCTCTGTTTTGCGCAGGGCAGAACATTCATTTTCCTTCGCAATGATTTCCTTTCCGTCGGGGTTATGAAGAACGATATCCTCACTCATGGAATAACAGGTATCCCCGACGGCAAAGTGGGGTCCCGTCTTCTCAGCGATCAGTATCGGCAGTTTTGCCTCGATGCCAAAGCGGCGCCCCATGCGGTAGGCCGTGGTATTGGTGCCGATGGCAAACTCTCCCATAGGAAGGGTGTCTCTGTTTTGAAGGACATTTTCTTTTATATATTTGCGGTTCTCCGCATCCTCTTTGTAATTACTACAGTTGTAGTCTTTTATCATTCCATCCTCAAAAGTCATCCGCAGATTCTCATATCTCAGCTGGTTCAGATATACCTTTGTGACGTGAAGCACACCGTTGGTACCCTTGAGTACCGGGGAGGTAAACACCTCTCCCACAGGAATATTCACATCCGCCAGACAGTTCTCAAAATTCGTCTCCTTCTCCGGATTCTTCAGCTCATGAAGCATCACGGTGATATCTGTCTCATTCTCTCCCCTGCCGGTGACATGAACAGATTCTCCCTGATCCAGCGCATCGATAATGGCCTGATGGACCTTCCGGTAGAGCACCATATCCAGCGTATTGATCTTAATGGTCTCATCGAATATTTCTTCAAAATCACTGCCGATCTCTGGGATCGGAAAGGCAATGATCGTAAAGCTCCGCTCTTCCTCCCGGATATAGCGGTTCTGGATCAGCATGTAATCCCGGCGGTAATCCACGGAAAGCTTCTGCTGCTCCGGCGTGTAGGAGGGACTCTCCTTCTTCGTCTCCGGCGCAAATAACTTTTCTCCGAATATCTCAATCACTGCGGGGCCCGCAAAAGTATATGCCAGTTCTTTATAAGTTTCAAATGCCTCTTCCACATGGGAAAGTTTTTCCTTCACGATGGCATGGTTCAGCGTAAGGGCGTCGTCAAAACGGTGGTCATAAATATACTGCTTACTCGCCGGAGTTGTACTTACTCCCATCGGTCTTGTATTGCCACTCATGGAAATAATCGGAG
>CAMTDY010000224.1 GCA_947070915.1 uncultured Roseburia sp. | reverse complement strand
GTAGCTCCGTCTCGTGGGCTCGGAGATGTGTATAAGAGACAGGTATAATAGCATTCGTGATTGAGATTGGGCTATCGCCAAATGGTAAGGCACTGGACTCTGACTCCAGCATTTCAAGGTTCGAATCCTTGTAGCCCAGTGATAAGGAAGCTTTGAATGGCGGAAAGCATTTTTCAAAGCTTCTTTTTATTTCTATAGAAAAATCAGGAATGGAGATTGACATGAGCGACATATTAAAGCAGGAGATTGAGAAGCGCAGGACATTTGCCATCATCTCCCACCCGGACGCAGGAAAGACCACACTGACGGAAAAATTCTTATTATATGGAGGGGCGATCAATCTAGCCGGCTCCGTGAAGGGAAGGAAAGCTGCCAAACATGCCGTATCCGACTGGATGGAGATTGAGAAGGAACGTGGAATCTCAGTTACCTCTTCGGTGCTCCAGTTCAATTATGACGGGTTCTGCATTAACATACTAGACACTCCGGGACATCAGGATTTTTCGGAGGATACTTACCGGACGCTGATGGCGGCGGATTCGGCTGTCATGGTGATCGACGGATCCAAGGGCGTGGAGGCACAGACCATTAAACTTTTCAAAGTCTGTGTCATGAGAGGAATCCCTATTTTTACTTTCGTAAACAAAATGGACCGGGAGGCAAAAGATCCCTTTGAGCTGATCGATGAGATTGAAAACGTACTGGGGATCCGGACCTGCCCTGTCAACTGGCCCATCGGCTCTGGAAAGAATTTTAAGGGCGTCTACGACCGGAATACAAAGACGATCTCACGTTTTATCGCCGCCGATAACGGACACAAGATCGAATCGGTGGAGGCGAGCCTGGGCGACAGCGGCCTGGATGAACTGATCACCAAGGAATATCATGATATATTAGTAGATGAGATCGAGCTTTTGGACGGTGCCAGTGATGAGTTTGACCTGGAAAAAGTGCGTGACGGTAAATTGTCCCCGGTATTTTTTGGCTCGGCACTGACAAATTTTGGAGTGGAAACCTTTTTACAACATTTTCTGGAAATGACCACCTCTCCTCTTCCCCGGCTCTCCGGTGAGAATCCCGTGGATCCTTTTTCTGAGGATTTTTCGGCATTTATCTTTAAGATCCAGGCAAATATGAACAAAGCCCACCGGGACCGCATCGCATTTATGCGTATCTGCTCCGGAAAATTTACCGCCGGCATGGAAGTCATGCATGTCCAGGGCGGCAAAAAGATCCGTCTGGCACAGCCCCAGCAGATGATGGCCCAGGAGCGCAAACATGTGGAAGAAGCCTATGCCGGAGATATCATCGGTATATTTGATCCGGGGATCTTCTCCATCGGCGACACGCTGTGCAAATCCGGGAAAAATATCCGCTATGCAGGTATCCCCACCTTTGCCCCGGAGCATTTCGCCAGAGTGCGCCAGGTAGATACCATGAAGCGGAAACAGTTTATGAAAGGCATCACCCAGATCGCACTGGAAGGGGCCATTCAGATCTTTCAGGAATTTAATACCGGAATGGAAGAGATCATCGTGGGCGTGGTGGGAGTTCTCCAATTTGAGGTCCTGCAGTACCGCCTGCAGAATGAATATAATGTAGAGATCCGCATGGACCAGCTCCCCTATGAGCATGTGCGCTGGATCGAGAATGAGGATATCGACGTAAATGCCCTCTCTGTCACTTCTGATACAAAGAAAGTGAAGGATTTCAAAGGAAACCCGCTGCTTCTGTTTACCCATCCCTGGAGCATCCAGACCGTTCTGGAACGAAATGAGGGCCTGCAGCTGGGCGAGGTGTCCAATGCAGCGATGTAAGTGATAATGCTTAGAATATAATATCCTGTGAAAATAAATATGAGGAGGAAACCATCTTATGAAAAAGTTTTATAAAATACTCGTTCTGGCTGTTCTCGCCATAACTCTTTGTCTGTCAGCTTCCCGCTCGTCAGAGGCAAAGAAAAATTTTACCCTGTCACCGTCTTCTAAGCCATATAAAAATAAGTATGTGAAGATGCCGGTCTACAATAAGTATACCAGGCATTATCTGACGCTCCGCTCCTATCTGGACGAGATGTCCAAAAGAGGCGGCGGAACCCTGACACTGAAAAAGGGAACTTACAACCTGACCAACGCGTTGCCGGTCTCTTCTAATATTACGGTGATCTTAAAAGACGGCGTGGTCATGAACAAGACAAATAACACCCACACAAAAAAATTAAAGGCGGGACATGTCATGTTTGAGTGCGTGCGCAGCTCCCGGCTGAAAAAAAAGAATTCCATCGGCGGCTACAGCGGTGAAAAAAACATCCGCATCGCCGGTGAAGGAAAAGTGGTGATGAACCTGGCTAAATGCAACAAGAGTGAGGCGATCCGGGTTCCCCACTGCTCCAATGTGACCATTGAAAATATTTCTTTTACCAACCTGCGCGACGGTCATTTTATCGAGATCACCGCGGCAAAAGATGTCACTGTGACCAACTGCTCCTTCGCCAACAATAAAAACGGGGAGCGCTGCGCCATTAACTTAGATACCCCGGATAAGGTCACCAACGGCTTTAACGGTCAGTATTCAAAGTTTGACAAGACACCGGATCTGAATGTCACGATCCAGAACTGCAGTTTTACGAACCTGTACCGGGGCATCGATACCCACCGCTTTTCACCCAATAAATACCACACCAACGTTCAGATCCTGAACTGCACCTTCCGAAACAGTATCCAGAGTCCGATCATGATGGAAAACTGGAAAAACGCAGTGATCCGTGGAAACACCATCGATGGTGTACAGGGCTGGAATGGGAACGATATCCAAAAAGAGAAATTCGGAATCTTCATGCGGGGCGGCGTGATCGATCCCATCATCAGCGGAAATACTTTCCAGAACGTTTACATGCCATTTTATGCCAAAGGACACAAAGAGCCCGCGGGGGACATCGCGGCGGGCTATCCCGCCACCTACAACAGTTTTTCCCCCGCTTCCATTGAGTCAATGAAACAGAACACTCTGGGAGCCAATGCCGTCCTCCGGTATTTTGCCATCAACAACCACGATATCCTGTATATCGCTAAGAGTGACAAACACTACAGCAGTTATTATTTCACGCAATCATAATGAAAAACACCAGTGTTTTATAAGAAATTAGAACACTGGTGTTTTTTTATCTATTCACACAATTTCAGAAACATATTATAAAACTCCGGGCTGTTTCGTTTCAGATTTACCGGATGCCCTTCAGCATCCAAAAAGCAGTGGCTGCTTTCCCCGGTGCAGCGCAGCTCTTTCGTCTCCCTTTCCCTGACCTCATAAGATATAACAAGACGGATCCCATTGAATTTTTCCACTTTGGGAATAATCTCTACCACCTCACCAAATCTGGTCATGGCGGCGTACTGGCAGGATATTGATACCACCGGGCAGATGATCCCTTCTGCCTCCATTCTCTCATACCCAAGACCGCCTTTTTCCATCAGGTCGATGCGGCACTCCTCAAACCAGCGGATGTAATTGGAGTGATGAACGACCTTCATCTGATCCGTTTCGTAATATTGTACTTTATGTTCATAAGCCTGTATCATTTTCTTTGTCCTTTCTGGCTCATATACCGCCATTTATATTTTTATATGTATTCTATTTCTCATCCGGCACATAGAATTCCCTGGGATCACAGGCTTTCTTCCGATACTAAATTAAGCCATTGGGGTAATCAGAACTGATTACTATGAGACCAGCGTAATTGCTATAATGTCGCTCACATAATTATAAATCATTTTGTATTTATTACTTCCATAGGTTTTTGCAGCTTGAATTCAATCGTTTTTGTAATCCCGCCAGTTCTTTTGATCAATTCCTCTTGCCCAATTACTTTTACTAGATTTTCAATTTTCTTTCCTAGTTCTTCTTTGTCAGGATAAAAGATTTTTGTGTGTACATTATCTGTCTCTTATACACATCTGACGCTGCCGACGATAAGGCTCGTGGG
>CAMTDY010000223.1 GCA_947070915.1 uncultured Roseburia sp. | reverse complement strand
AGTCCGGCATTCAAGGAACCTTTTATATCACATTCGTACTGGTCCCCGATATACCAGACTTCGTCTGACCGTAACCCAGCTTTTTCCAAAGCTAAATCAAATATCTTTGGATTCGGTTTGCGGAAAATATAATTGCTTGAAGTAATGATAAATTCAAAAGCATTTTCTGGAAGCAGTCTGTTGATACGCTCTGCAACCACAGAAGGAGCATAAGAAATATTACTGATTACTCCTGAACGGATGCCTTTGTTTTTCAAATATCCTAAAAAATCTTTTAGACCCTCGGTCGGCGTTCCCGGAGCCGCCGCATTCCAGAATACGGTATCGATTTCAGAGTTGCTTAATGCAATCTCTATTCCCAGCGATTCATAAAGATAAGGCGTAAACATTGTATTTGGTATTTCTATCTGAAACAAATGTCTTTTCTCCGGATCAAATCTTCCGAACTCCTGATTGATTTCATTTGCCCTTGCCTGCACCTGCTCTGCCGACAAATGATACTTATTTCTTATCGCATACTGTAAAACAGCCTCTGTTCCCTTTACCCCGTCAAATTTCTGTTCTGCAATCAGTGTTTGACCATAATCAAATAATACCATTTTAGGCATTTCCATGTTCATTCCTCATTTCTGGACAACTTATCGCAAAAATGGCGATAAGCGTGTGAAAAATCATTCGTACTGCTTCGCCGGATTCGAGATTCATTTTTTTCTCTTTCTGCTTTCTGCACACCGACATCATCTTTACCGACAATCTAAGTATAGCATCTTCACCTTTTACTGTCCAGATACGATCGTCCTGAGTTTCCGCAGCTTGTACTTCACGGGGCTAAACGGGGCCGTCGCACGAATATTTTTATTTTGCGACAGCCCCATATTGACACGAAACAAAGGCATACAGAAAAAATGCGGAAACTCAGGATGTTCTTTTGCTATCGGAGAGGTTCTGCTGCGACACAAACAACTCATGTTTTACGTACTGGCTCTGGTAAAACAGCAAATTCTCCTGCTGCTGCCTTTTTCTCTTTTCAGTGCCCTCCTGCAAAATCTTTATGTATTTCACGCGTCTCATTCGCTTCTTTGCCTGCTCTGCCTTGAACTGGCGCAATTCCTCTTCCGTGGGACCGGTGATCCGCCCGCTGCCCGTGACCGTACAGTTGCGCACATCTCCGTTTTCGTCCAAATCAAACACATAACTTTTTCCTGCCTGATGCTCTGCCACATTGTAACCGTAACCGGCAGCTACTGTATTGTCCCAACGGTCATAATCCTCTTTCCACTCCTGCAGCTTTGCCACAATCTGTCTTGCATAGGCAGGGTCTGCGTCCATTTTCTGCTGAAGGCTCCAGCCAGCCGTCGGAAGTCTGCAAAAGGCAGAGAATGATGTTCATTGCCATAAAAACTGAGGGCAGCGTCATCAAGGGGAAGATTTCTTTTTACTGCCGGATGTTAAATGTGACACGGCAGGGTTTTTATAAATATCTGGCAAACAAAGACCGCCCGTGGAAATATCAGGATTTAGCTGATGCCATGCGGGCAATCGCATCAGAGGATGAATGCAACGATGCCTATGGCAGAATCCGTATGTATCAGGCGCTTCTTCTGAAACAGCCGGAAGGGGGCCGTATTCCCGGCGAAAGAACCGTTTACCGCATCATGAAGGAAATCGGACTCAGCCACCGACCGAAACGCAAACCGAACGGGATTACAAAAGCGGACCGCGAGGCGCACAAATCGGATGACCTGCTGAAACGGGACAGTTGACCTTTGCTGCCTCTGTATTCCGCTCCGTTTCCCATACAGACAGTTCTTTGCGTAACAGTTCCTGTTTCAGCAATGCGGCGGCTAAGGCATTGTCTGGTTATTACATTAAGCTCTATTTCCGCAATGTTCAGCCAGCTTCCATGCTTTGGCGTATAATGTATTTCCAGTTTTTTTATGATACGCCTTGCTTCCTCCGGCGGATACTAAATGGGGGAATACTCTTCGTTTGTATTCCATTCACAAACCAGATGACCTGGTCTGTTTTTGTTCCAGTCTGGGTTATGTCAAAAGAAACAGCAGAAAGATTATTGATTTCCCGGACACGGTCTGCTTCCAGAAAAATATTACTGCCTATTTCTTTTACCCCTTTTCCAATTGTCACCTTTGTAAGACCAGCGGTTCAATCTTTTCCACGCTGTCTGGTATACTGATTTCCTTAATACTATCATAAGGAAAAGCCCGAAATTTAATACTGGTGACACCAGGGTCAATAACTACTTTTTTAGGTATCCCTTCATACGGTTCTGGAAGAAATTCGCCTTGTTTCATCTCCCCTTCCCCGCTTATTCTGAGTACCTCATCCTTCGTTAATTTCCAGGTAATATTGTCACCACAGGAACCAGCCGCCACTTTTGTGGCGGCAAGGCTTGTAGTTCCCTGATAAAAACATACTATGAATACAAAAAGAATAGACAAAAGATAGATCTTATTTTTCACTTATTCCTCCTGACAATAAACCGATCACCAAGTTCCACTACTTATGACAGTATATTTTCCTGCCGTCCCATGGCAAATAATCAATCTTTTTATTCTCCTGGTAATCCGCAAAGAACCAGTCATCATCCGTCATCATTACATCAATATAATACCTTTTCCCTTTTTTCAATCCTTTTAAAATATAATCTGATTTTAACGTTTTTGTCGATGGATAGGAATATTTTACCTTGTATGTTCCCATATTGGGATCCGTAGAATACCGAAGGGCAGTAAATCGAAAATATTTGGTATTACTTTGACTGATATCCACTTTAACATTGACCGAAGTTTTACTTTTTCTAGTTATAAATATCTTGTAGAAGCGAGGCGTAACGATCTTATCGCCACATGTTTCCTGCACACTGTCCAGTTCACAATGATCGTTCCATTTATATAATCCATAACTCGTTTTTCCCTTTTTTTGATTTTCTGGTGAAATAACATTCCAACCAGAAAAAATATATCCCTTTTTTGCGACTTCTCCAGGAAATTTAACGACATCACCATACCTATAATTCTTCGGAAGTTTTCCTTTCACTTTTGCTCCATTCAGGCGATAAGAAAGCTTATATTTTTTCCCTTTTCCTATGGCAACACCATTTCCCGGAACAACCTCCGTTCTTTTCCCGCCTGCAGACCATATAACCTTCTGTACTGCAGTTTTCGTATTTTTTATATTCAGTAGAACTGATGAATGGTTGATAATTTTCCGAAGCCGGTAGGATTTTTCAAAAATCGCCCCCCCAACTTTTTGTAAACCTTTTCCTAAAACAATCTCTTCCAGGAAATACATATTGCTAAAAGCGCCTTCACCTATATTTATCACACTGTCTGGTACTTCTATCTTTTTTAGACGGGAGCAAGAAGAAAACATATGAGCACTGATCGTATTCAGATTTTCAGATAACTTGATCTGCTCTAATTTTTCGCATTTACTAAAGGCATATTCTCCAATTCCTATCACAGAGTCCGGAATACTTAATGTTTTTACACCACATCCCTGAAACACACAATCCCCGATCTTAACTACACTATTGGGAATGGTTATTTCCTCTATCTCTTCATCTCCAAATATCCAACGGCCGCTAATGGCCGTCACTCCTTCGTCAATAATAACTTTCTTTGGTCTGACGTCTGTTTGCTGCCAGGTCCCGCCCGTGATCTCCCCTTCCCCGCTTATCCTGAGTACCCCATCCCCCGTTAATCTCCAGGTTACGTTATCCCCACAGGAACCAGCCGCCACTTCTGTGGCGGCAAGGCTGTCCTGGCAGGATAAAATCATATGAAAGCAGAAAATAATAAACAATATAGTAAAATGATATTTTTTCATTCGTTTCCTCCTAAAATGCTTTCATTTTTCATATTCCTATTTCCCCTGCTCTTAAACCAGATTCTCTACCTATGCCTATACACCTTCCTCCCATCAAATTTCACTACTTCAATGGTCTTTTTTACACCGTCCATATC
>CAMTDY010000222.1 GCA_947070915.1 uncultured Roseburia sp. | reverse complement strand
TCAAAGAGACTGAATACGTATTTGAAAAAGGCCCGGCTGCTGATCAGTACTCAAGAGGGAAGGATCCGCGTTGGAGATAAGGGTAAAAATGGAGAAGGCGAATACTTCGATTTTTCAAAAGAGCTGGCAGAGATGAATCAATATTAATAATAAATAGAGGTTGACAACTGTGTACCAAATGACTATAATAAAGGTATACAGATGTCAACCTTTTAAGTTGGAGGGATTTTATGAAGAAGATTAAATTATCAGATGCGGAATGGAAGATTATGGATAAGCTGTGGGAAACGCCTCATCTTACGATTCGTCAGCTGACGGAAAATCTCTTTGAGGATACGGGATGGGAAAAACATACTGTCATCACGCTTCTTGGACGGATAGAAAAGAAGGGAGCATTATCCTATCGTCAGAATGGCAGGGCAAAGGAGTTTTATCCATTGGTTTCCAGGGAGGATGCCTGTGGGGAAGAGACCAGGAGTTTTCTCGAAAAAGTTTACCAGGGGAGCTTAAGTATGATGGTGCATTCCATGGTGGAGAGGGAGTCCCTGTCAGAACAGGAACGGCAGGAACTGATTCGGATTCTGGAAAAGGGAGAAAAAAAGGGGGGATGATCCTATGGAAGCATTACTGGCGGTTGTTTTTTTACCAGGAATCATCTATTTACTGGCGGTTACAGATTACATGACAGTAACTATGCTTGACATCAGTGTGCTGGTATTGTTTTTATGTATTATAAGGATTCTGTTCCGGAAAAAAATACGCGGGGGATTGATGTATTCGTTGTGGATCCTTGTTCCTATACGCTTTCTGTGCAGTCCATTCTTAACTGCAATTAGGAATTTGGTGGAGTGGCGGAATATTCCAGATGTAAATTTAACAGACAGTAGTTTCGGAATAATTCAGAATATGGTTCAGTCAGTTCGGTCAGAAAATGTAAAGCTGATGTCAGGGGTGGAACCAGTGCGCCTGGACCTGAGGGCAATATCTCTGCCAGTCTGGTTCTGGTGTGTGTGGGCCTTGGGGATTGCAGTGGTATATCTCTGGTCTGTGTATGTAAATGAAACATTCCGGCATAGATTATTCGAGCAGCGGATCCGGGTCGTTGTAGAAGGCTGCCAGTACCCCGTTTACAAAGTCCCAGGAATTGCTTCTTCCTGTGTCATGAAAGTAAATGGAAAAAAAGGAATTTATCTGACAGAAACCGTGGCTGAAGATGAGGAAAAAAGGGAATATGTTCTTACCCATGAACTTTGCCACTTAAAGCATAAAGATCTTTTTTGGGGAAACCTTCGCTGTATCGTGCTTGCCTGCAACTGGTTTAATCCTTTGATCTGGGTGGCAGCTTCTCTGTCAAAGCGGGATGGGGAGACGGCATGCGATGAAAGATCCATACGAGTCCTTGGCGAAGCAAAGAGACATCGCTATGGCAGGGTGCTGGTGGAAATGGTGCCGGATAAAGAACAGAAAAATGGTTTATTTTTTACCGCTACGACTATGGGCGGGGGAAAACGGGAATTGATCTACAGGGTATGCCGTATTGCCGAAAGCAGGAACCGGTGGATTCCAAGCATTGTCGTTCTGGTGTTTACATTTTTTCTGGCATGTATGATCGGGTTTGTTCCCTCTTCTGCAGACTTAAGGGGGCTCTCTCCAGAGGAGACAGTAAGGCAGTATCTCTATTACTGGAATCAGAACTACCGAGAGGGGATGAACAGTCTTAGGGTGGATGGAGGTTCATATAATAGTCATGGAAATGTGACTGTCAGAAAGTCTGGTAAAACAACAGAGGTGGAAGACGATGATGTTGATATGGAAGGGACCTGGAGTAAGGCTGGAAGTAAATGGGCGGCCGCAAGGAGACTGAGTCTGGAAATTCAGAGGGAATATACGGAATACAATGAAAAGACGGGGGAGGAAGAGCAGCGGAGGACAAGCAGGGAAGAGGAATTTATAGTTGTCAAAGAAAGCACAACTGCAGACTGGAGGATACTGGTGACGACTCTTGACGAGCCATATTACTGGTGATGCTTTCTGGCATGTTGAAGACAACGCCAACATGCCAGGAAACGCGTAACATGTACAGGGTTTAAGTCCGCGCCACCGGGCTATGTCCCTATGAAAGCCATGAAGCAAGATGGCTGAAATCGATCAAAAGTTCACCATGATAAATATTGACTGGGACAGGCTGGCTCAAACCGCATATTCTGGGGTAGATCACGTCTTCTTCAAAAAAGTAGATGAGAAGTTTTTTCTGATAGGGATCCAGGATCCAGTATTCCAGGACGCCGGCATCGGCATATTTGGATAGTTTCTTGAAACAGTCTTTCTTTTTTGTGGATGGGGATAATACTTCCAATACAAAGTCAGGCGCTCCGTAGATGCCCCAGTTGCACAGCTTTTCCTCCTGGTTTTCACAAAGTACGATCATATCCGGCTGCACCATGGTTTTGTTATCACGATCCAGTTGAACATCCAGCGGGGACATCAGAGGCAGGCATTTTCCGCCTCGTTCCAAAATATAATTGGAAAACTGGCGGTAGATCTCGCCGCAAATGCGTTGATGAAGAACGGTGGGGGCGGACATATCGTAAAATGTGCCATCTATGAGTTCCCGGCGCTGGTCCTCTGGCAATGCGTAGTAGTCATCCACGGTGTAGGTTCCGGCAGGTTTTGTGGAATAAGCATAATTTTCATGTAATGCAGGCGGATCTTGAAAGAGTTTTTCCAAAGCCATCAAAGTATCATAGCGGGGATGGGTAGTTTCACCGGAAAAAATCTTCTGTATGGTTCCAAGTGGGACGCCGGATAATTCAGACATCATAGAATAGGAATATCCCCGCTCCGCCTTTTTTTGTTTCATTTCTTCAATCGTCATAGGATCACCCCTGGCTCTATATATTTTATCTGGTTAAGGATATTATACATAATAGTCTGCGCCTGGTCAAGAAAAAAACTAAAAAAACATCCGAAAATCAACCGAAATATTTCCATAATAAAAATAGGTTGAAAAAAATTGCCGGATAGTGGATAATGATGTTGGAAATAAAGGTGTAGGAAATAGAAATGGAGATAATGATGAAATGGATCCTGTTTTGTTTTATGATAATAAATGTTCTTAGTTTTTTTCAGATGGGCTTTGATAAAAGGCGGGCAAGAAGGCATGGGTGGAGAGTACCGGAAGCCCATCTGTTCCTGGCGGCGCTGGCTGGCGGCAGTGTGGGAAGTATTCTGGGCATGAGGGTATTTCACCACAAGACCAGACACTGGTATTTTGTGTGGGGAATGCCAGCGATCCTCGTATTGCAGATCGTGCTTCTGTTTGCCCTTTGGAGAAGGTGGATGTGATTGAGTTATGATATGACACGGGGGAATATCACCAGCGGTATCATGAAGTTTGCCCTGCCGTTGATGGCCGGCAATCTTCTGCAGCAGGTGTATAATATTGCGGATACGCTGATCGTGGGCAGATACCTGGGTGAGTATGCGCTGGCCGCTGTGGGGTCGTCTTATACATTGATGATTTTTCTCACTTCTGTTCTGCTGGGGCTCTGTATGGGAAGCGGCGCGTTTTATTCGATCCAGTTCGGAGCGGGTGAGCAGGACCGTTTAAAAACAGGCGTTTTTCTTTCTTTTATGGGAATAGGAGGGCTTACGGTTCTGTTAACTGCGGGGTCTTTTTTGGGGATACAGGGGATTCTGTGGTTTATGAGGGTTCCAGATGGGATCCAGGGCTGCATGAAAGAATATTTGAACTGTATATTCTGGGGGATCCCGGCAGTTTTTATCTATAATTTTGCTGCCAGTCTGTTGAGAAGCGTGGGAAATTCCCTGACTCCTCTTATATTTTTAGGGATTTCTGCGCTGTTGAATGTAGCGCTGGATCTGATGTTTATATTAATGTTTGGATGGGGTGTGGCAGGAGCTGCATCAGCAACTGTGCTGGCACAGTATGTGGCGGCAGCTGGGATTTTGATATATTATTTAAAAA
>CAMTDY010000221.1 GCA_947070915.1 uncultured Roseburia sp. | reverse complement strand
AAGGCGGCGGTATCGATCCGACGGTATTTGTTGATGAGGACGATCAGGCATATATATACTGGGGAAATCCTGACCTCAACTGTGCAAAGCTGAAAGAAAATATGATAGAGACTGACGGCGATACGATTACATGGAAACTGTCGGGACAAAACCTTTCAGAAGATAAAATTGCAGATGTACAGAAACAGTTTGGTGTGAGAACGGGATCAAAAGATTATCGCTGGACGCTGTTCGAGGAGGCTCCATGGTTTTACAGACGTGGGGATCTCTATTATATGATATACGCTGCAAACGGTATTCCGGAGCGCATCGACTATTCCACCAGCACCAGTCCCACGGGACCATGGACTTACCAGGGAATGATCATGAACGATAAATATGATGGAAAAGGCAGCGGAAGCTTTACCAATCATCCGGGAATCATAGATTTTAAAGGGCATTCCTATTTCTTTTATCACACCGGAAAACTGCCGGGAGGAAGTGGATATCGTCGGTCTGTGGCAGTGGAAGAATTTACCTACAATGAGGACGGAACGATTCCGGAGTTTCCATTTACCGATGCCGGCGTGGAGGCGGTGGATCATCTGAATCCATTCCAGAGGGTAGAGGCGGAGACCCTGGCATGGGGAAGCGGACTTGAATCCGAAGCCTGCAGCATGGGAGGGATCAACCTCTGTGAGATTGAAAATGAAGATTACTTAAAGCTTGAAAGTGTAGATTTTGGTCCGGAAGGTGCTGTTGATTTTACTGCAAGCGTTGCCAGTGAACTTGATGATCAGACGGAGGCCGGCACCATTGAACTGCATTTGGACGAAAAGGATGGACCTCTGCTGGGTACGCTTACAGTGAAAGGGACTGGAGACCCGGAGACTTACGCAGAATTTACGACAAAAGTAGAGAGTGTTGCCGGAGTGCATGAGCTCTACATGGTATTTAAAGGCGGAGAGGGAGAGTTGTTCAAATTTGACTACTGGAGATTTACAGAAAAGACGATCCCGGTAGAAAAGATTTCCCTGAGCTCCAGCCAGCTTACGATCCTGGCCGGCCAGAGCAGTCAGCTGACGGCGGCGGTCAGCCCGGACAATGCAACGGATAAGGAACTGGGCTGGACTTCTGCAAATCCGGATGTCGCCACCGTGGATGCCACAGGAAAGATCACGGCAGTAAAGGCAGGAGAAGCGACGATCACGGTACAGGCTAAGGATGGTTCTGGTATTCAGGCTTCCTGTCATGTGGTAGTGACTGCTCCCGTTGTTCCGCCGGTGATCAATACACCGGTTCCTTCAGCAACGCCGACGGCACCTCCGACTATTTCAGACGATGACAAGACGGTGGTGGCAGTTGCAAAGGCAAAGATCAAATCATTGAAAAAAGGAAAGAAAAAGCAGGCTAAATTAGTTATTAAGAAGACAAAGGATGCGGCTGGATATGAAGTAGTATACGCAAAGAACAAGAAATTCAGCAAAGCCAAAAAGCTTTCCACAAAGAAAACATCTGTTACGTTAAAGAAACTGAAGAAGGGAACCTATTATGTAAAGGTCCGCGCCTATAAAACAGACGCGAAAGGTAAGAAGTATTACGGTTCTTATAGTTCTGTTAAGAAAGTTAAAATAAAATAGCAGAGGAATGGTCTAAAGTGTTTTAAACCTCCAGACTGGTACTGAAAGGTGCCGGCCTGGGGGTTTTTGTTTTATTAATAAGAAGATGACAATTTGTTTGCGCCGGACGTGGTTGAGACGAAGGATGAAAATGGAAATAAGACTTACTATCTGTATCCTAATAATCAGTCGTCAGGTTCAGGGCGTACTGGCATGATTGCCAAATCTACAAGTCCCCAAGGCCCATTTGAGGTTTGTAACTGGAAGGATGAAAATCATACCAGTACAGATGGGATCCTTGGTTTTGATCCGGCAGCTTTTGTAGATGACGACGGGAGAGTATATGGATACTGGGGATTTCAGTCCTCCAATATGGCAGAGCTGGACCCGGAAACCATGTGTACATTAAAGGAAGGAAGCAAGATACTTACCGAAAAAGATACTGGAATTGATGGAAGTAACGGGGATAATTTCCGTTTTTTTGAGGCTTCTTCCATGCGCAAGGTGAAAGACAAATATGTCTTTGTTTACAGCCGCAATACCAAAGATGGTGAGTTTGGACTTGGTGCGTCTAATTATACTCTTGCTTATGCATACGGAGATACGCCGTTAGGTCCGTGGACGTACGGGGGCACACTGGTTGACGGCCGTGCCAGGGAGACGGATCAGAAGGGAAAAGTGATCTGTTCCCAGATGTCATATGGCAATACCCATGGAAGCATCCTGGAGATTAATGGTCAGTGGTACCTGTTCTACCATCGCTGCATCAATAATGATATGTATTCACGTCAGGCTACTGTGGAGGCGATCGATGTTAATGTGACCGAGGATGGGGAAGTACAGATCAAAGAAGCAGAGGTGACGTCACAGGGCTTTGAGATCAACGGATTAAATCCCTTTAAAAAGCAGACTGCCGGCAGCGCGTGTTTTATGACGGGAGGTCCCAATATCAAGGCTCACTATGATACCTCCAATCCAGGCAGTGATGTGGTAAATATCAAAAATGGATCGATCGTAGGCTATAAATACTTTAACTTTGATCTGGGAAAGGGAACCCGCGATAAAGATATTCTGGCGGTTAACCTTGTTCCAAAAGGAAAAGATGGAACGGTAACGATCATGTTAGACAGACCCTGGGAAAGTGACGGAGGCACAGAGATCGGCTCTATAGACATTTCGGCTTCCGATGATCCGGAGGGAGTCCTGAAAACGGCAGAGATCGATTCTTTAAGCTCCATAGAGGGAAAGCATGCTCTTTATTTTGTTTTTAAATCAAGTGGCAGCAGTGTTCTCTGTGAACTTAATTCCTTCCAGTTTGGTGATTCTACGGTTACGGATAAAGATGAAGGCCAGGATAAAAAACCAGAGGAATCTCCGGTGCCCGATGTGACTCCTTCCTCATCCGGCTCCGGTTCCGGGAAGTACGGTCACGCCATCACCAGCAGTCCCGTCACCGACCGTTCCAGCAGTGGCGAAACCGTCAGAGGACCCGTTGGCAGTGGGAAAAGTACACACAGTCGGGAACTTTCATAATAAAATTACCAAAGCGGATTCCACTGGGAAGGGAACTGTTCTTTTGACAGGCACAAAAAACAAAAAGATAAAATCTATCCGGGTGCCGGAGACAATTAACATAAAAGGAACAAAGTTCCGCGTGGCCGGCATTGGGAAAGCTGCTTTTAAAGGCTGCAAGCTGGCGTCCCGTGCTGTGATTGGCAAGAATGTTACTACAATAGGGAATAATGCCTTTGAGGCGTGTAAAAAGCTGAAGAATATTGAAGTAAAAACAACTTCGTTGAAAAAGATTGGGAAAAAGGCTTTTAAGGACATTCATAAAAAGGCCCGCTTTACTGTACCGCAGAAGCAGCTTAAAAAGTACAAAAAGCTCTTTAAGTCGGCAAAGGCGCTTACAAAATCCATGAAGATCGGGTGATGGATCAGATGAAGTCCTGCGAATAATCTGGGCTGGCTCGACGGCGCCAATTTATATTAGATGCAAATATCATAAGAGAAGTTACGCGGGAGGCGCAGATTGACAATTTGCGTCTCCTGTAGTATAAAACATTGTGTATTGTGCTGGCACGGGACCCAGGAGGAAGTGGGACGGAGATTTCTTCCATTTAAAATTGATACGAAAATTGATGGAAAAAAGTCATTGACAAGTTTGTACAATTTTGTTATACTATTCAAGCAGCATTTGGAGAGGTGTCCGAGTGGTTTAAGGAGCCGGTCTTGAAAACCGGTGACTCCGAAAGGGGCCGTGGGTTCGAATCCCACCTTCTCCGCTTACGTGCAGATGTTTTGGATTTGCGCGGTGAATTTTATAAAGAACATTATTTCAGCATGGAGAAGTACCCAAGTGGCTGAAGGGGCTCCCCTGGAAAGGGAGTAGGTCGTTAATA
>CAMTDY010000220.1 GCA_947070915.1 uncultured Roseburia sp. | reverse complement strand
ATGCTAAACTCAGTTTAAATACATTAGAGATTCAATAAGCGAGAATGGAGGATGAACATGAATCGTGATGAGGTGGTAAAAGAACTTACACTGGGCAGCTTGGATGACGCCCTTATCACATTATACGGGAACCATGAGGAAACACTGGCTGCACAGAGAAAACGTTATATCAAGGCAATCAGAAGTTTTGAGACGATTTATCCGGAAAGTGAAGATATATCCATCTTCTCTGCCCCGGGAAGAAGCGAAATATGCGGAAATCACACGGACCATCAGCATGGCTGCGTACTGGCGGCCGCCATTGATCTGGATGCCATCGCCATCGTTTCCTTTCATAATGACCATGTGATCCGTCTCCAGTCGGTGGGATATGAACAGGAATTTATAGAACTGGACCCTCTGGGTATACAACCGGAAGAAAAAGGGACTTCCAAGGCCCTAGTCCGGGGAATGGTTTCCCAGTTTCACGATATGGGGATAGAAGTGGGCGGTTTTAACGCATTTATCACTTCGGATGTCCTGTCCGGCAGCGGTTTATCTTCTTCCGCCGCCTTTGAGGTGCTGATCGGAAATATCATTGACCGGCATTATAACAACGGCAGGGCTGGAGCAGTAAAGATCGCCAAAATGGGACAATTCGCAGAAAATAAATATTTTGGAAAAGAGAGCGGACTTATGGATCAGATGGTGTCTTCTGTCGGGGGATTTGTATTTATTGATTTTGAGGATACCACCGATCCTAAAATCGAAAAACATAAGTGTGACTTCAACCGGGGTGGATTGAAGCTGATCATCACAGACACCAAGGGAAGCCATGCAGACCTGACAGATGATTATGTATCGGTGCCATCAGAAATGAAGCTGATCGCCGCACAGTTTGGAAAAGCAGTTCTGCGGGAGGTGGAAGAAGAACAGTTTTACCAGTCACTGCCGCATCTGCGAACCGTCTGCTCCGACCGGGCGATCTTGAGAGCGGCACATTTCTACGCGGACAATGCAAGGGTGGAAAAAGAAGTGGAAGCACTGGACAAAAAGGATTTTGAGACATTTCTAAGTCTGGTGCGGGAATCTGGAAGATCTTCTGCTGAATTGCTGCAGAATCTGTATTCTACAAAAAAACCAGTGGAACAGGGTATTCCTCTGGCTTTGATGGTGAGCAAAAGACTTTTAGGAGATGACGGCGCATTCCGTGTGCACGGCGGCGGGTTTGCCGGAACGATACAGGCCTTCGTCCCGGTTGAGCGGATCGAAGAATACAGGACAACCATGGAGGCATTGTTTGGGGATGACTGCTGCTATATATTAAACATCCGCTCTGAGGGTGGATATCAAATTATTTGACCATACTATCTTATAATAAAACAGGAGGAATTTATCATGAGCCGTATTTTAGTGTTAGGAGGGGCTGGTTACATTGGTTCCCATACCGTTTATGAGTTGATCGATGCCGGAGAAAAGGTTGTTGTCGTAGACAACCTTCTGACCGGCTTTAAGGAAGCCGTCCATCCAGAGGCAGTATTTTATGAAGGGGATATCCGTGACCGTTCTTTTATGGATTCCATATTTGAGAAAGAGGATATCGACGGTGTCATTCATTTTGCCGCATGCTCCCAGGTCGGTGAGAGCATGACAGATCCCCTTAAATACTACAATAACAACCTGTGTGGTACAGAAGTTCTTTTGGAAAGCATGGTGGCCCATGGCATCGACAAGATCGTATTTTCTTCCACAGCAGCTACTTATGGAGAACCGGAAAGTATCCCCATTCTGGAGTCTGACCGGACACTTCCCACCAACTGTTATGGTGAGACCAAGCTTTCTATGGAAAAGATGTTCAAGTGGACTTCCCTGGCACACAACCTGAGATATGTGTCCCTGCGCTATTTCAATGCCTGCGGCGCCCATCCAAATGGAGTGATCGGAGAAGCCCATGATCCAGAAACCCACTTGATTCCCCTGATCCTGCAGGTACCCAATGATCAGAGAGACTATATTTCCATATATGGAAATGACTACGACACAAAGGATGGAACCTGCATCCGGGACTATATTCACGTAAACGATCTGGCACAGGCCCATATCCTCGCCATGAAATACCTGTGTAATGGCGGAGAGAGCAATATTTTCAATCTGGGA
Organism: uncultured Roseburia sp.; assembly: GCA_947070915.1. GTDB lineage: Bacteria > Bacillota > Clostridia > Lachnospirales > Lachnospiraceae > Eubacterium_F. The sequence continues at coordinate 1,879 of CAMTDY010000220.1, read as the reverse complement.
AATGGCGTGGGCTTTACCGTGAAAGAGGTGGTGGAGACAGCGCGAAAGGTTACCGGGCACCCCATCCCGGCGAAAGAAGAAGCGCGGCGGGCGGGAGATCCTTCCACCCTGATCGCCTCCAGCGACCGGGCAAAGAAAATACTTGGATGGGATCCAAAATATGACGATCTGGACACGATCATCGACACAGCATGGCAGTGGCACCGGACACACCCCCATGGCTACCTGCCAAAATAAACAAGTTCACAGAAGGGAGGAACCAAAATGATCAATAGGTTAATAACTGAACTGGTATCCTATGGCGCCAGGTCAGGATTAGTTGCGGATGAGGATCGGGTATATGTCACAAACCAGCTACTGGAACTGTTTGATGTGATCGACTATCAACCAGTTGAAATCTCCGAAAAACGTGAACTGGTGGAAATACTGGAAGATCTTTTGGACTATGCCTGGGCACAGGGAATCCTAAAAGAAAATACCGTGACCATGAGGGATCTGTTTGACACGAAGATCATGGGTAAACTTACCCCTGCGCCCTCTGTGGTCCGCGGAAAGTTTGCCGATCTTTACCGTGTTGATCCTAAGCTCGCGACGGACTTTTATTATAAATTCAGCCAGGCAACCAACTATATCCGCAAAAACCGGATCGCAAAAGACGAAAAATGGGTAACTGAGACAGAATATGGCCGCATCGACATTACGATCAATCTTTCCAAGCCGGAAAAAGACCCGAGGGAGATCGCAAAGGCGGGACAGGCGAAAAAATCCGGCTATCCCAGTTGTCTGCTCTGCGTGGAAAATGAGGGGTACGCCGGCCATTACTCCCATCCTGCCAGGCAAAACCACCGTCTCATTCCCATCCAGCTGGACGGGGAGGATTATTTCCTGCAGTATTCCCCTTATGTGTATTACAATGAGCACTGTATCATACTTAACAGGGATCACATCCCCATGAAGATCAACCGCAGTACCTTCCAGAAGATCCTGGAATTTGTTAAGTTGTTTCCACACTATACCGCAGGTTCCAATGCGGACCTGCCCATCGTGGGCGGCTCAATCCTGAGCCATGACCACTTCCAGGGCGGCGGCTATACCTTTGCCATGGCGAGAGCCCCCTATGACAAAACCTTTTCCATAAAAGGATATGAAGATCTCACAGCAGGTATCGTAAAATGGCCCATGTCCGTGATCCGTCTTCAGGGAACAGAGATGGATCGGCTGGCAGATGCGGCAGAACACATTCTGGCACGTTGGCGGTCATACTCCGACGAAGGGGCCTTTATCTTTCATGAGACTAACGGCATCCCTCATAACACCATTACCCCCATTGCCCGCATGCGCGATGAGCTGTTTGAACTGGATCTGGTGCTCCGCAATAATATCACCACCGACGAGAGCCCCTGGGGAGTTTACCACCCTTCCGCTGATCTCCATCATATCAAAAAAGAAAATATAGGGCTTATTGAAGTGATGGGACTGGCAGTGCTGCCGGCAAGATTAAAACAAGAGATGGAAGTGTTAGAAGATGCCATTTTAAACGGAAGGGATCTCCGCGCCGATGAGCGGATCCGCAAACACGCCGACTGGGCAGAGGGATGGATGGGAGACCATGAACTGAACCGGACTAATATTCACGGGATCATCCAGGATGAGATCAGCAGAGTCTTCGTCAAAGTACTAGAATGTTCCGGCGTATTTAAACGGACGGAAGATGGCATGAAGGCATTTTCCCGTTTTATTTTTTCACTTTAGTATAGGGGAGGAAGATATACCCTTTTTCGAGAATCATACGATTTTCATCAGTATAGGGTACTGCCGGTATGCAGATAGAAACTGTCGTTCCCTCGTCCAGTTCACTTTCTACGGCCAGCCCATATTC
>CAMTDY010000219.1 GCA_947070915.1 uncultured Roseburia sp. | reverse complement strand
TCCCTGGCCTTCTCCGGCTGGGGGGCGATGATGTCCTCATCACCTTCCTTATAATACTTGTTCAGATTGTTGGCGGCAAAATACATACCGCCCCGAAGAGCTTTCCAGAACCAGTCCTCGCATTTGGATATATTCTCCTTTAGATACGCCTTGAAAGCAGCTTGATTAGGAAAAGAGTCTTTGCCCTTGTTCTGAATGCGCAGAAAGTCCCACCAGAAGTAGGAGTTTGCTACCACGTACTGGGAAAAGGCATCGCCTCCTTCCGCCAGCTCCACCGCCTTGTCCAGGGCCTCCTGCAGGTTTGCGAAAGGCATCCTCTTCTGCACAGATGGTGTCAGCTCCCCGGAACGCAGGGCCACCAGAACTCCCAAGGCACTACCCTGCTCCACAGACTTATGGAGCAGCTGGATGGCTTTGTCGTCGTCTTCCGGAAATCTGTGGCCTGCCCACACATACTGCCGCCCACAGTAACACCGGGCCAGGACGCAGGTAGCGTCCCCGTCTCCGGCCTGCGAGGCTCTCTCCAGAAGAGCGAGAGCTTCTTTGCCCCGGCCTGTGCGTTCGTTGTAGTAAATATCCTGAAGAGCCTGTTTTACCTCATTACTCAAAACCGTTGCCATAATACTTATTCTCCTTATTTATTCATTTTTTGACCCGCTTCCAATCCCTGCCCCCAGGCAGGAACCTTCTGTAGGGATAGCCCGTCAGCCACTCCGCTGCCTCTCTTGGCGGCAGTTTCGCTTTGTAAAGCTCCAACTTTTCTCCATTTGGTTTTGTGGCTTCTACAGTACAGCGTACATCTAACTTATCTCCTGCTGTAACCCGAATCCACAGATAGCCCACAGAGTGAGTCAGATCTACCAACTGATATGTACCATCCACGATGCCCTCTGCCGCTATCTGGACATCTTCTTTGGTGAAAGTAGTGTGATTTTCGGCGGCGCCGCTGGCGTAGACCAGGGAGAGCCTTGTGTGGGACTGCTGGACCTGGTCAGCGGCACCCTGCCGGCTGTCAGGGGCATTGACCTGCCGGAGTTCCCAGGAAGCCGTATCTGGTGCTTCCCGACGTAACCAGCCAGATAGAATTCTCCAGGCCTCCCCTTCGTCCATTGCTTTAGCCGGACCATAGCCCGGCTGGTTCTGGAGCTCCATCAGAAGCCAGATCCTCCCCTCCGAAACGGAGACATGCAGTGCCTGGAATGTATCTGCCTCCGCCTCCACCGGGCGGTTTGGTATCAGGATAAAATGCCCCTCACCCTGCTCCAGGCATAACCGAAACTGCTCATCCACCAGGGACTCGGTCACGCGGGAAGTCACCTGACCATCTATCTGATGGAGGATCATATCCTGGAGGCCACTATCCAGCGTCTCCCGCTGGATCCGCTCCGAGGCACGCCGGTTTTGTTTCTGGCGAAATTCTCTTTCAAAATCCTCCCTTGCGGCCTCGTCCATGGTCCAAAAATCTATATTTTCGCTATTGGTGCCACACCGCGCTTCCGGGACGCGAAGCGCCAGGCAGTCTGCCGCCGCCTGTAGATCTTTCAGGTTATTGAAGCTGGTGACAGTCCGCTGCCAGCAGTCGTCAATCAGCACCAGTTCCATATTCCGGCTGGTGCTGATACCGGTTTGTGTGTGGTGTTGGTGGATTTTATTGACCACAAAGATGCCCCGGATGCGGTCGATTTTGTTCGCCTTGTCTCCCAGGACCCATTCCTGGCCAATGCCCACTGGACCAAACCACTGGGCATTTTCCATCAAGTCCTGATCCACCATGGCAAAAAGTTCATCCACCGCCGGGGACTCTCCCGGATAGGGCAACTGATTCCGGATGGATTGGGCAAGGGCGCTTCTCGCCGGAAAGAATGTATCCCGGACAGCGGTATAGCCCAGGTGGAGTCCACCGATCAGCAGCAACGGACCGCCAACGCCACAGACAGCCAGCTTCACATAGTCCATGGTCTCCCAATAGGTCTTGTCCTGCTCCAGCCACACCTTGAACAGACAAAACAAAGATACAGACACCACAAGGAGCAGAAATGCCCAAATCAGCCCGGTTAGGCGTTTCCGAGTGCGGCTGAGACAGTATCCTTCCGATATGCCGTGAGGATTGTTCTTCCGCTGAACCCACATCAGAATCAAAATGACGGGGACAGCGAAGATGCGCAGCACCAGTGCCAGCAGTACATAGACCACCACGTTCCAAGGCCAGCGCAGGAAACGGACTTTTTTCTCTTCCATCACTTTAACACACCTCCTCTGTGTATTTTACTACTTAACTATAGTTTTTGTCCAGCCTCAGCCATCTTTGATTTTATTTCACCTCACCCCCAAAAATGATCTTTTGGTTCCTGCGATACTCTCTGGGCGTAATTTTGTATTCTTCCTTAAATACACGATTAAATGTCCGCTGGCTCTCAAAGCCACTGTCAATACAGACCTCCAGTAAAAAGGCAAGAAGTTTTCTCCCCTACACCATTGAATATAAAGAAAAAAGATGGCTGATACTACCATCTTTCCTCCGTTAATATTTTTATGGGGCAAAACAGATATTAGCCAACAGCCCCAATATCATTCAACTTTATCTTTAATCTTTGCGATATCGGATGCACTCATTTTATCCCAGTTACCATAAGGTTCAATAATGCCGCTAACTCCAAATATTTCCATATCCACTACTGACAAATAGCACGACAATTTTTCATCACTATTCGGTGTTATATAAAAAGTTTCACCCTTTTTGTCAACAATATACAAAACTTTATTGGTTCCCGATTCAGACATATATTCAATGTACACTCTATATACATAATCTATTGTTGAATCATCACTCGTATCTTCAGAAGTATATATTTCTTTAATAGTTGGTAATCCATTCTTTTCGTTGGATAATTCTTTGCATGCCTCTACAACATAAGATGTTCCCTTGTTAGCATTTATCAGGGCAACAGCACCCACGATAATCGCAATGACAACTACAGCACAAAGAACAATTGTAATAATCTTTTTCTTTTTTCTTGATTTCTCCTTTGTAATTTTGACAGGATCATATCCACAATTTTTACATATATTTCTGGCTGGATCAATTTCGCTGCCACACTCAGGGCATATTACTGCTTTTACTTCAGCAGGAGCGATTTCGACTCCGCAATTTGGGCATACAGCAGCCTTATCGCTTATCTCTTTTCCACATTCAGGACATTTTATTAAAGCCATTTTTTTCTCCTTTGTATATTAGTTATGGAACGAATTTATTCTTACCCAATACTTTCCTTTTTCATCCGCATGAATTGAACACGAAATCCTTCTCGGAAAGTGTATCTTCCACGAATAATCATAAATCGGTTTACCATTATACTCATCTTCTTTGTAATTATATTCATCACCGTATTGCTTAATTAAATCTTCCACAAGTGCTTTGTAATCCTCTTCAGTCCAAATAGAAGCTGTACTTAAATATAATCTTTCAAAAGTTCCATCTTCCTTATATGAAATCTCCACCAGGGAATATGTCTTTCCATCTATATCAATTTCATTATAATCATCAGCAGTAGAATTAATGGAATCAAAAGTCTTATGCTCGAAACCGTCTCCTAATTCATTTTTTATCTGATCTGGAGAGGTATATTCTAGTAATTGTATTAACTTAGGATTTTGTATGGTATGTGGCAAAAGCGATTTTCCTTTTGTTAAAGCAAAGATGATCCCTAAAGTTACTACTATTGCAACACAGATAAAGATCACAATTTTTCTATGTGCTTTTATCCAATTCTTTTTTTTAGGCTTTTCAATCGGAAAACCACAATGTATGCATTTCTCACTTGTATTCGATATGTCTTTTCCACATTCAGGACATTTTATAAGTGCCATAATTAATTTTCTCCTCCCATTCATTACTTTTTCAGGCGAAATACCTGATACATCAATTTCATAACCCAAAAATCAAATTAATGCCAAAAGTAAATCATTAGAATTATATTACTTTTAGGGCTGTCTCTTATACACATCTCCGAGCCCACGAGACGGAGCTACAT
>CAMTDY010000218.1 GCA_947070915.1 uncultured Roseburia sp. | reverse complement strand
GTATAAGGGATATATCCGGCATATTTTTAACGCAGTTTTAACATACCTGTTATCTGCCCTTTATGGTTTATCAGATGAAAATCGTATAAAATAACTTGTGTAAACAAGATAATTACAGGAATGGAACAGGAATAATATCTGGCATTGCAGAGAAAGAAAAGACAGCAGAAAATATACAGGAATCGACAGTACGTTTGGATGGCATGAAAGTTTTGCTGGTTGAAGAATTTTCAAGGTGTTCGGAGGATTTTATTAAAGTCCTGCAAGGTATTATAAATACCTATGGAATTGTGAAATTCAAATAATGATTATGTGATTTTCTGTTCTCACACCTTTCACAATTATATCAACGTATGAACATCTTCTGTTCATACTTTTTTTCTATGCTAAATATAGAAATTCAATCTGAAAATTAAAAATAAGTGCAGGAGGTTTCGCCAGTGAAGAAGAAAAGTAAGAAGTGGAAATTGTGTGTGTTCGGAGGGGCGGTCTGTGTCTTGGCAGCAGTCATGGTGTTCTTTCTGACCCGTGGAGGAAACAGCGCCATGGCAGAAGACCAGGTTCAGAAACAGAGCAGTATTTCCCTGGGAAAAATGGACCTGACAAAGTCGGTCAGTGCCACGGGGACGATCGGCAGCAGCCAGAGCCGGACGGTGTCGGCAGAAGTAAATGGAGTGAAGGTAAAGAAGGTGAATGTCAAGGCTGGAGATACGGTCCAAAAGGGAGATACCCTGGTACAGTTTGACGAGAGTGATCTAAAGAGGACCTTGTCAGAGGCAGAGCAGTCCCTGAGTGATACCAGAGATGAGGCGGAAAGAAACCTGTCATCCGCCAGAAAGCAACTGTCAGATGCGAAAGAATCTTACAGTGATGGAAAAGAGGAAGCGGCCACAAAGGTAACAGAGACCAAAAAAGAACTTCGGAGCGCCAAAAAGCAGGTTACAAAATTGAATGACAAGATTTCGGAAGAAAAGGATGCGGAGACAAAGAAGCGTCTGCAGGAACAGCTCGCCAAGGCAGAAGAAGCGGTCAAGCAGGCAGAGAGCGCTTATGAAGCGGCAAAAGAGTCCCAGAAGAATGAAGAGAAGCAAAATAAAAACAGTGTGGAAAATGCAGAAAATGCAGTGAAGACAGCGCAGTCCAATAATAAAAAGAGCATCCGGGAAGCGGAAAAACAGGTGGAAGATGCGTCTTCTACACTGGAAAAGTGTGCGGTGACGGCTCCCATTTCTGGAATCGTGACAGCAGTCGGCATTGAAGAAGGAGAAGTCTACAATAGTGGTGATTTGATCCAGATCGATGACAATAGTTCCTACGTGATTTCTACAACTGTAGATGAGTATGATATCAGTAAAGTTGAGGAGGGACAGCGAGTGGCTGTATTGACAGAGGCGACCGGCGAGGATGAAATCCAGGGTGAGATCAGCTTTGTGGCGCCCGCCACGGGCAGTAGTTCCCTCTCTGGGACGACGTCCCAGTCCGCAGGGGGAACGGGGATGAGCAGCAACGCCTCATCTACCAGCAACGGCTACGAGGTAAAGATCGATGTCAAAACAGAGGATGAGAGGCTTCGCATGGGGCTCACAGCAAAGTGCAGTATTGTTCTGGAGGAAGTCCAGGACGTGTATGCTGTACCCTATGATGCGATCCACGAAAATTCAAATGGATCTTCGGTGGTATATGTCACTGAAAAGACAGAGGAAGGAAAATCTTTCACAGAGATTCCGGTAGAAAAGGGAATGGAAAGTGATTATTATGTGGAGATCAGCGGAGATCGGTTAAGGGAGGGGATGCAGATCCTGATATCGACAGATATGGTATCCGACAGTGAGGATAAGAAGACTGAAGAAAATGGATTTGATATGTTTGGCGGCGGAGCGCCCGGAACATCACCTGAAGGCGGAGGAAGAGCGCAGATGAGAGAAAGGGGCGGAAATGTCAGATAAAAAGAAGCGGGTGATCGATCTGAGGCAGATTGTAAAGCGGTTTTATATCGGTCAGCCAAATGAACTTGAGATATTACACAAGATTGATCTGAGCGTGGAGGAGGGGGAATTTATCTCCATCGTAGGAGAATCCGGATCTGGAAAGACGACACTGATGAACATCATAGGAGCCCTGGACCGGCCTACCGGGGGTGAATATTATCTGGAAGGAATGGATGTATGCCTGGCAAGGGATAAAAGGCTTTCGGAGCTTAGAAATCAGAAAATAGGTTTTATTTTTCAGACCTATAATTTGATCGCGAGAACAACCGCATTGTCCAATGTAGAGCTTCCGATGCTGTATGCCGGGGTAACAAAGGCAGAGAGGATGGCCAGGGCACAGGAGCTTCTGGCCATGGTAGGCATGGAAGACCGTATGCAGCACAGACCGGATGAATTGTCCGGCGGTCAGAAGCAGCGGGTGGCGATCGCCCGCGCTATGGCAAATGATCCGGCGATCCTTCTCGCCGACGAGCCCACAGGCGCACTGGATTCCAAAACCGGCAGGACGATTATGGATATCTTTCACCGGCTGCACAAAGAGCAGGGGAAAACCATTGTGCTGATCACCCATTCCAGGGAACTGGCGGAGGAGACCGGCCGGATTGTCACGTTGCGTGATGGAGAAATAACGGGAATACGCAAAGGAGGTGCGGTATGCTGATCCTGGAAAATATCAAGCTTGCCTTTGGGGCTCTGCGGGCCAATAAAATGCGTGGTTTTCTGACCATGCTGGGGATCATTATCGGAATTGGATCCGTTATCGCGATCATGACGGTGAGTTCTTCCCTCTCTACATCCATTTCTGTTTCTTTTCAGGAAATGGGCGCCAACAATATTACCGTTGGCCTCAAACAGTCTGGCGAAGAGGAAGAGGTCAGGCAGAACGGAATGAGATTTGGCGCATCCGGCCGCAGCGGTACGGTGGAGGAAGAGGACCGGATCACCGATGAGATGCTGGAAGCATTGACTGCCCGTTTTCCAGATCAGATCGAAGCCATTGCCATCAGTGAATCGGTGGCAGAGGGCGCAGTCAGAGAAGGTGGCAGCACGGCGAATATATCCATATCAGGTATAAATGAGGACTATTTTGCCAGCAGCGACATGACGCTTTTAGCGGGCAGAAAAATAAAAAAAGCAGATCTGGAAGGAAAGAAAAAGGTGATCATGGTCTCCGACAAGGTAGTGGACAATTTATTTGATGGCAAATACGAAGAGGTTCTCTGGAAAGACATCAACGTGGAGATCAATGGTGTTTATACTTCTTATTACATCGTAGGTGTATACAAATACGAAGAAAATAGTTCCTTTTCTTCTGCGTCGGATGAGGATGCGGTCACAGCAGCTTATATTCCTCTGACTACGGGAAAAGAACAGATCCATGTAGACGACGGATACGATCGTTTTACGGTGGTCACAGCGGCGGGGTTGCCGGGGGTATCTGACTTTGCCCAGGAACTGGAAACTTTTTTTCATCCATATTATGCGGCAAACGATGATTTTGAGATTGCGGCCACCACGATGGAATCCATGACAGAATCCATGAATGACATGATCCAGACGGTATCAGCTGCCATTGCGTTTATTGCAGGAATCTCCCTGCTGGTAGGGGGAATTGGCGTAATGAATATCATGCTGGTATCTATCACGGAACGGACTCGGGAAATCGGCACCAGAAAGGCACTGGGAGCAAAAAACAGCTTTATCCGGCTCCAGTTTATCATCGAATCGATGATACTGTGCCTGGTGGGCGGGTGTCTTGGAATTCTTTTGGGATTTGGACTGGGGGCAGCGGCGGCAATGCTGCTGGGCTATTCCGCCACAGCGCCAGTGGCGGCAATTCTCATTGCGGTGGGATTTTCCATGGCAATCGGACTGTTTTTCGGCTGCTATCCAGCGAATAAGGCGGCAAAACTGGATCCCATCGAAGCGCTGCGCTACGAATAAAAGAATCTTTACAAAAAAGGAAAGGCATGGTACACTGGTACTATGCTTTTTTCTTTTATGAAGAAAGTTCTTTCGATATTCAGATTTTGTTCCCAATTATCATTTATTTAAC
>CAMTDY010000217.1 GCA_947070915.1 uncultured Roseburia sp. | reverse complement strand
GAACAAAATGGACTTTGACAATTTCATAAACCATTCATCAGGCACATTCCTGTTGTTATCGTGATGAGCGTAAGCCACGTTAGCAGGTACGCCATGAGCCGAAACAGAAAAACGTAGCGAAATTCCACTTATACCAGAAAATGATTTGCGGTCTGCCTCTCTGTTCCGGGGAGCGAGAACTACCGAGTTATAACTGTCAGATTGCTACTGGCAGGGCGATAACAGACAACAGGCATAATGATACTACTGTCCCGTCATAAAGTCGAGCGTACAATGCAAAGCATTTATTGGCATCGCAACAAATGAGGGCAGCTTCGGGCGATCCCCGGAGGGGTGCAATTCCCGTGGTAAAACAAGTGTGAAAGGGGATAAAAGTTATGCAGTGTACAGATATTCCGGCATTAACAGAAGAAATCAATGGATGTCATGTCACTTTGTCATTTTTGCCGGAACCAGCGGAAGATGTTGTAGAGAAAGTGAAATCCATATTATCAAATGCTTATGATGAACGTGTGAAGAATGATTTGATGAAACTTGCCAGCCAGAAAATATAATGAAAATGGCAAGCTTAGTGGGTATCACTATAAGTATCCTGACATAGTATTTTAGTGCAAATTCAGGATTTGTACATTTGAAAGTAAATGTGTTTCTTCCTATAATAAATATGATATTACTGGATAGCCAGTAATGCACCTTGACAATTTTATAGTGTATCCCGTAGAAATATTAAATTACGGGAGGAATAGCAAGTGAAAAGAGTTTACACATTATATAGAATAAGAATCCAGATGGTGCAGACGTAAGATGTGATGCTTTTATATCAGGGGCTTTGTTTTGTGACAGATTATATTTCATGGGCATTTTTAAATATCTTTTGACTGTCCCTTTTGATATATAAATAAACGGCTGGCTGAATCCTCTTCTGTTTGTCGAAAAATGTCGAAAAATGCGATATTTTCTTGGGGTAAAAAGCACTTCCAATATATACTTTAGGGAAAAAATATAATATAATGAAGAAAACCTGCAAAAGAAATAATGGCAGATAAAAAGACCGAATAACGTTGTTCTAACATATAAGAAAGTACTTATTGCGAAGGCCAAAGGAGAGATGCTTATGAGAAATGTGATCATGCAGGGTACAGGAGCGTATATTCCGGGTAATAAGGTTTATAATAGCGAATTGGACGAGCACTTTGAGGCAATGGGGCTGAGTGCCCACAATTTGATGGAACACTTGGGAAGAAGGAAACGATATTTTATATCTGAGGGAGAAAATGCAATTACAATGTCACAAAATGCCATTAATAACTGCGCTGTGAAAAATAACATTAATTTGGAAGATGTGGATATGCTGCTTTTCTGCTCGGATACTCCAGAATATGTGTCTCCTTCTAATGCTTTGAAGCTGGTGGGGTTATATGGGGAAAAAATGAAAAATGTAAAGGTTGCTTTCGATATCAACTCGAACTGCACGGGAATGATACAAGGACTTGACATCGTGCACAAGTATATGATGAATAGTGATATCAAAAAAGCCATGGTGGTCGGCTGCTTTTGTATATCCCCCATCACGTTGTGGTCGGATACGGTGGTTTATGCAAATTTTGCAGATGCAGCGGCCTGCGTCGTGGTTTCGGCGGAGGAAGAGGAGGAAAAAAGAGGGTTTATTGATACGGAAGTGTACATCGATGCGGACTATCATCAGTATGTGACTTATCCGAAATGTGGAATGTCAAAAGTTCCGCTGAAATCCGTTCAGCCTAATGAGAAAAGACTGGAATGGACTCCTTTTTCCATGGATTTTCTTCCGGAATACTGGGCGAAGCAGATCCGTGTGGTTCTGGAGCGGAATTCCCTGCAGGTAGAGGACATCGATTATTTTATTTTTTCCCAGCTGAGTGATGATTATAATATGAAGACTTTAGAGATCTTAGGAGCCGGGGAGGATAAATATCATTTTGTGGGTAAGGAGTACGGATATACAGGGAATACTTGTCCGATCTTATGCCTGAACCGTATGTGGGATACATATGACAGCAGAGGAAATAAAATTGTATTTTGTACCATAGGTGCAGGCTTTGCCATTATCGTACAATTATATGAATTTTAGAATAACAGGAGGTTAAGAGGAATGGATACAAGACGATTGACAGCATTAGATGTTTATATAAATAAGGTATATACGATTGTTCTGCTGGCAGTGCCCGGTGCATGTCAGGCGGCAGGTATTTTATATTCCTTTGAAAAGTTCATCGGTTTATTTCCCACAGTAAGCTGGCCGATGCTGATCGTATTTGACATTACCTGCTTATTATATCTTGCCGTCGGAATTTTCTTTATTAAGACCGGAACCGATGGAAAAATAGTGATGCCGGAAAAATTAAAGCAATGCAAAATATATCTTGTCATTATCATGTTTACCCAGTTTAATTTTATCCTTTATATGATCCCGTCATCAGAATTCTGGGCATTTGCATTTTTGTTTACGGTAGCGACGGCGCTGTTTTTGGACAGCAGAATGGTTGTTGTTACGAGTGCAGAGATCGCGCTCTCCCTGATCGTGTCATGGATCCTGCGGGCGGATATACTGCTTCCGGGCAGGAATGCACTGTTTGTTCCCAATATGGTAAACCGGTGTGTCTGTGTCGTGCTGTCCTTGTTTTTTATCTGGCTGCTTACATGGCTCGCCCAGCGGTTTCTGGTGAATGCAAAAAAAGATGAAATGGAAAAAAATAATGAACGGGTGCAGAATATGTTACATTCTGTTTCTGGTCTCTCGGAACAGTTGGTGAAGGCCGTTGATGTACTGCATACTATAACATTAAGTGAAAGTGCTTCTTCAGAAGAACTGTCTGCGACGAGTGAAGAGCTGCTTTCAAACAATACGGCTTTGAGAGGCAGAAGTGAAGAGAGCATTGAAAATCTTAATGAACTTCAGCAGTGGGAAAGCCTTGTGAGCAAACACGTCGTAGAAGTAGAAAATAGTTCCAAAGAGTTACTGGAGAAGTCAAGAGTCAATGAGCAGCGTCTGCATTCCCTGAAGGAGATCAATACAGAAGTTTCAAACTCCATGAACAGTACAAATCATGTTGCCATGAAATTATCGGAGGCGGTTGAGGAAATAGGGGTGACGCTGAACATCATCGGAGAGATCTCTTCCTCTACAAATCTTCTGGCTTTAAATGCTTCTATTGAGGCGGCAAGAGCCGGTGAAGCGGGAAAGGGGTTTGCCGTTGTTGCAACCCAGGTGGGAAATCTTGCTAATAATACAAAAGAATCATTGGAGCAGGTGGCAAATGTAATTGCAAACGTGCAGCAGAATGTATCAAATATGAAAATGTACGTGGCGCAAAATGCGGACAAATTAGAGAAGCAGAATGAGTATTTCAATGAAGTTTTTACCGGTCTCCGGGATATGATCGATCTCCTGCATACATCCATTGAGAACATTGATTCCATGGGAAAAGCCCATGACCAGCAGTCTGAGGTGATCCGGAACACAGTGGAGATCAATGAGCATATTGCAGAAAGCATCAAACAGGAAAACGCCGAGTTCTGCAATATTAACGAGATGGTAGAGACCAATTCAAAGGATATTGTAGAGATGAATGAGCAGGTTGCGGCGCTGAACCAGATGGCGGAACATATCAATGATCTGCTGGCCCAGAAATAGTCGTCCCTCACCGCTTCAGGAAAAGCGTTTTCTGTACTCTCTGGGCGATATGCCGGTGTGTTTTTTGAATTGGCGGCTGAAGTGTTCAACGTTTTTGTAACCGCAGTTCTGGGAGATCGTCTGTATGGAGACAGAGCTGTGCTGTAGAAAATCTTTTGCCAGTGCCAAGCGCATCTGAATGACATCATCCATGCAGGTGATGCCAAAGGTGTCCCGGTACAGCGTGTGCAGGTACCCTGTACTCATATGAAGGGAATCTGCCATATAAGGAATGGTCCAGTCGAAACCTGGATCATTTTTTATATCCAGGCGCAGGGAGAGCAGATTCTTGATCTGTGTGTTCTCTGAGCGGAAAGAAAGAGATTCCTCAAGTTTGGAGAACATCAGCTCAAACAGGGTATAGACTGTCTCTTATACACATCTCCGAGCCCACGAGACGGAGCTACATC
>CAMTDY010000216.1 GCA_947070915.1 uncultured Roseburia sp. | reverse complement strand
GTCCAACAGGGGCTGCACGTTTTTTATCGTAATTATTCCCCATTTTTCACCAGGAACCTTTTATCCCACTGTGCATATGTTATATTAAAACACCAGAAAACCAATTATAAAAAGGGGGACTTTTAATTATGCCTGAAAATCATGAAAGCTCACCGGAAATCCTTTGTGAATCCTTTGACCCGCCATGCAAAGAGGTATGCAAAAAGATCGGCTATCAGTACGCCGATATCAGCGTTCCCATTGAACTGAAGCCAAACGCAACCATTGGCTGTATCGAATCTGAGTGCTGCGGTGAACCTTCGGTGTACTGCAAAGAAAATTACACCGGAAACTCCTGCGAGATCACGGTCACCCAGAAAATTCTCATTAAGATCCCTGTGGAGTTCAATGTGATCGCCTGTGTGGGGGAGGAACAAATTTCCTGCGGAGATGACGATCCCTGCTGTTAAACCTTTCCCTAATATTATAATATCAAGGGAAACAACAATAAAACCCTTTACGTCTGCCAGGATGTAAGGGGTTTTTTCGTCTGCGGCGGGGCGCACTTTGAACTTTCAGTTGAACTTTTCCAAAGGATATGCTACAATTGATTTTGAACTCGTTTTTCAAATTGAACTTTACTATAACAAGGGGGCCGTTTGAATATGACAAGAGAATCTTTTGCAGACAGATTAAGATCAGCAATGAGCGAAAAGGGAATCAAACAGGTGGATCTGGTCCGCTATGCCGGAGAACAGGGAGTAAAACTCGGCAAAAGCCATATCAGCCAGTACGTAAGCGGAAAAACAGTCCCCAGAGCCGATATGGTTCGTTTTCTGGCTGGGGCGCTGCAGGTGGACCCGGACTGGCTGAATGGAAGAAACCCCGCACAGGGGATGGAAGGAGAAACAAAAATGCGCGAATTTAAAAAATCATCTAAATTAGACAATGTCTTATATGACGTCAGAGGACCGGTAGTAGAAGAAGCTGCCCGGATGGAAAATACGGGGACAAACGTGTTGAAATTGAACATTGGAAATCCCGCCCCTTTCGGTTTCCGTACTCCCGACGAGATCATCTACGATATGCGCCAGCAGCTGACAGAGTGCGAGGGCTATTCCACAGCCAAAGGCTCTTTTTCAGCCAGAAAGGCAATCATGCAGTACGCACAGCTCAAACAGATCCCCAATGTGTCCATCGAAGATGTATATACAGGAAACGGCGTCAGCGAATTGATCAATCTCTGCATGTCCGCCCTGCTTGACAATGGCGACGAGATCCTGATCCCCTCCCCGGACTACCCGCTGTGGACAGCATGTGCCACCCTTGCCGGCGGAAAGGTCGTACACTATCTCTGCGATGAACAGTCAGACTGGTATCCAGACCTGGAGGACATAAAAAGGAAGATCAACAGCCGGACAAAAGCCATCGTTATCATCAATCCAAACAATCCAACGGGCGCCCTGTACCCAAAAGAACTATTGCAGCAGATCGCGGAGACCGCAAGAGAACACCAGCTGATCATTTTCTCGGATGAGATCTATGACCGCCTGGTCATGGACGAAGAAGAGCATGTCTCCATCGCCTCCCTGGCGCCGGATCTGTTCTGTGTCACCTTCAGCGGATTGTCAAAATCCCATATGATCGCCGGATTCCGCATCGGCTGGATGGTCCTCAGCGGCAATAAGGCGATGGCAAAAGATTATATCGAGGGAATCAATATGCTCTCAAATATGAGGCTCTGTTCCAACGTTCCCGCCCAGTCCATCGTTCAAACGGCTCTGGGAGGTTATCAGAGCGTAAAGGATTATATCATACCCGGCGGGCGGATTTACGAGCAGCGAGAGTACATTTACAAAGCTCTGACAGACATCCCTGGCATCACCGCGGTAAAACCCAAAGCAGCATTTTATATCTTCCCGAAGCTGGATGTCAAAAAGTTCAATATTATGGACGATGAAAAATTTGCACTGGACCTTTTAAGGGAAAAACACATCCTGATCATCCACGGCGGAGGCTTTAACTGGAAACAGCCGGATCATTTCCGTGTTGTCTATCTTCCCCGGGTAGAAGTTTTAGAGCAGGCCGCAAAAAAAATTGCCGGTTTCCTCAACGGATACCGGCAATAACCTGTTTTCATCGCACTACCCTATTTTCTTTGTCTTCTTACTGCTGTAAGCCCCGTAGATGATTTTGCCTGAAGATTTCGCAAAGGCCCGCGCGCGGAAATAATATGTCTTCCCCTTACGGAGCCTTTTGAACGTACAGGATAATTTCTTTGTCGTGATCTTCTTCAGATTTTTCTTAAAGGACTTATCCGTCGCACATACGACCTGGTAGCCAGAGGCACCTTTCACCTTTTTCAGCTTGACCGTGCATTTGTTTTTTCCTTGCTTCTTCACACTGGAGATCTTTGCCTTACCAGGTTTCGCCACAGAGGGTCCAGCACTCTCTCCCGGCGCCGAAGGTGTCGAAACAGGAAGGGAAGGAGCTGGCGTCACAGAAGGTGCCGGGCTCTGAACCGGTGGTGCCGGCTCCGGATTCTCAGGCTTTGGAACTTCTTTTCTCGTAAACTGCCAGGTATCCAGATTAAACAGCTTCGCATTTTCATCACCCCGGAAAACAAAGTACAGATCATGAACCCCGGTGACCTCTTCACTCAGTTGGGTTGTAAAATCCTGGTAGGTATTCGTGCTTCCAGTGTCCGTGATCTCCACTGTGCCAATCTGACGCTCATCCTCGGTGCCATAATCCAGCCACAACTCAATGCTTCCGGAAACCGTGTCACAATCTGGATTGAATATCACATTTCCTTTGCTGTCCTCGGTGAGGTCCGTGGCCGGAAGCCCCTCGCCGCAGGCAGCGGATACCTTGAAGGTCTCTGCCCTGGTATCGCCAAAATCTACGTTTGCCACCTTAATATAATCATTGTTATCGATATCGCATACGGCGACGCCAAACAGGGCTGCCGACTTCCAGAATGCTTCTTTTCCGGTAACCGGATCAATGTCCGTACAGGCCGCTTTTGATTTCGTCTTAACTCCCTTGCCCGTACCGTTAAATCCTCCAGTCACACCGTCCAGATTGGAGGCCCAGCAGATGGTCTCTGCCTGATTCAGTTCATAAGGATTCAGAGTACCAACAGGATCTACACTGAAAAATGGTGTTCCCTTTGTGGTATCTTTGATCCCCTGCTGGAGAAGAGCAGCCACGTTATCTCCTGTCTCCTTAACGATCAGATTGTTCTCATCATATGAAAATTCTTTGACGCAGACAGAACGGTCTGAACCAGTTCCGCCCACCAGCATCTCATTCAGATAAAATAAATAATTATGGCCTTTAAATTCGATCACGCCCGGATGAATACAAGAGTAGCCAAACTCACGGTCCATCACCAGCCCGCGGTAGGTCCATGGCCCAAGGGGAGTCGGAGCTGTGGAGTATTCCACTGTCTCTCCTGGTGTACGTCCTCCCACGAAAAACATGAAATAATCGTCGGTGTCTTCTTTGCCGTCATCGTGTTTGATCACCCAGGGACCCTCTTCAAACGCCGAGCGCTTCTGCTCGCTGCCACTGGGCTCCGCCGGGAACTTTCCAGTCTTATCCTTGCCCTGGGTAGGCTCCCCAAAAGATGCATAACCTTCGTCTCCGTAGGTCTGGAAACTATGAAGTCCTGGACGCACCTTACCAAGAATTGTATTGTCCTCTTTGCTGAAACGGGAATCAATGGTATTCTCTTCCTCGGATATCACACCATCTCCATCCGTATCCGGATCTACATCCAGCAGGTCATCGGTAAGCTTGCAGTAACGCAGATAGGGATTGCCCCAATACAGATAGTAATCATAATTTTCTACGTCTTCCGGGTTTCCATGATCCTCTACCAGCACAGTGGGATCAATATTTCCGCCTCCCCAGCCGCCGTCAATGAGATACTTGCCCGGCGTCGCATCCTCGAAAGGCCCCCAGGGGTTATCTGAAACAGCCACATCGATCTTCGTTCCATTAAAAGGAGCGAAAAGATAATATTTGTTTTTCCACTCCCCGTCCTCAAAAACAGGCTTGGTCACAACATGCTGTGCCCAGGCACGCCAGTTCTTTGTTCCGTTAAAAGTCTCTGCATGGGCGATCTGTCCATGGTCAGTCCAGTTCACCAT
>CAMTDY010000215.1 GCA_947070915.1 uncultured Roseburia sp. | reverse complement strand
GTCCCCACACAGTAGGTCACATTATTGTGAAATGGTAGGGTGTGGTCTAAGTTAATATCATATTTCATTTTCATAAGCTGCGTTCCTCCCCGCTATTTTCTATCTATAATATAACATTAATCTTTTGCCTGGCGCAACCATAAAGATGAATACTTTGTGTAATTTAAATGATTTTATTGCTATTTTTCTATTTCTTCCTTATAATGAAAGTATATCTTAGAAAGGGGTGCAAAAACCAATGAAACGTTGTAGAATATTTTTAGCCCATGCTGCTATTTTTAGCTTGTGCCTGGCGACGGTCACTCCCGGCACAGTTTCCGGGGCGAAGGCAAAAAAGCCAAAGCTTTCCAAAGGGACGTTGACAATTACTGCCGGCAACACGCAGACGATCAAGCTTTCCCGGGCAGGAAAGAAAGCAAAGGTAACATGGAGCACAAATAAGAAAAAGGTACTTAAGTTATCGAACAAGAAAAAGACTTCCTGTAAAGTAAAGGGGCTGAAAAAAGGAAATGCGCTCTTAAACTGTAAGGTAAAGACCGGAAGTAAAACTTATAAACTGCGGTGTAAGGTGACGGTGAAGGCAAAGAAGGTCGTAAATACACCGAGCATTCTCGCTGCTTATAAAGGGATCATCCCGAATATGGGCGCTGCCGTCAACTACGGAAGCAGGGCTCCCAGGGAACTTCGGGATAACAAAACACTGGCGTTTATCAAGAAACATTTTAACAGCATTACCCTGGAAAATGAGATGAAGCCGGATAACATCCTTGGTTCCGCGCCAAAGACATTATCTGTCCAGGAGGCAAAGAATAAAGGCTATTATATCCCAGAAGGGTACAGTGAGGCGAAGGTCCCACAGTTAAACTTCAATGAAGTGGATGGTGCCCTGGAGGTTGCTTCCCAAAATGGTCTGAGAATGCGCGCCCATACCCTTGTATGGCACAGCCAGACACCATCCTGGTTCTTTACAAAGAATTATGATGGAGATACAGTTGTGGCAAAGGATATTATGGATGCCCGTCTGGATTACTACGTACATAATGTGATGGCCCATGTGATGGAAAAGGAAAAAACGCTTACCGGATCTGCCGGAAGCATTGTCTACGCCTGGGATGTTGTAAACGAGTATCTGAACCGGAGAGCTTTCGGAAAAGTGTGGGACAGCGTGTATGGAAATATGGGTGCTTCACCTTCCTATGTGAAAAAAGCTTTTCAGGTGGCATATGGTATGCTGAAGAATTATGGTGTTCAGGATAAGGTAACACTTTTCTATAATGATTATAACACCTACTTTAATACACAGAAGGTACTGGATCTGGTCAGCTTTATCAACAAAGATGAACCAGAGAAGATCTGTGGCGGTATTGGAATGCAGAGCCATGTAGATGTGAAAGTGCCGACGGTGGGTCAGTACGGTGCTGCATTGGAGAAATTCCTTGCTGCCGGCTATGAGATTCAGATTACAGAGCTTGATTTTACCATCAATTTCGATACAGAAGGCTCTTCGGCATCTTATTCCTATGTGGATGAAAATGAGACCAATAATGACCAGAAAAAATTTGTCAGCAGTCTGATGAAAACCATCATTGCGAAACAGAAGAACCGTGATGTCAATGTAAATCCAAAGGGCATCACAAATATCACCTTATGGGGGCTTACCGACCGTACTTCCTGGCGTTCCCAATGCCAGCCGCTTCTGTTTGGGGATAACATCTATGATCCGAAACCGTCCTTCTATTCTTTTATCAATGCGGTTAAATAATATGTAAAATCAGAAAAGGGAGTCCCTTAAGTCATGTTAAGACTTTTGAGATTCCCTTTTTATTAGTATGTTATTATTTGTGTTGTTCTGCCTGTAAATTTATTCCCAGGCAAAACTTCCGTCCTCTTTTATCACATCACCGAGCTCTTTATAGTCAAAATTTCTAAATTCTGCTTTTGCCTCATAGTAGGCATAATCGACACATGCCATACCCACAAAAGCTCCTGTAAAGAATCCGCCATAGCTTTGTAATACATAATCATCGGACAGGATAGCAGCATCCAGAGTAACTGGAATTTCTTTGTAAGTTTCGCCGTCAAAGGAATATTCATAAGTATAGCTTTCTTTTCTGACCTTTGTGCGGAACCAGACATCTGCGCCCTCCGGTACCGGAATGGCGTTATCCCTCAGGAAGGAATTATAGTTTCCGCGGTTGCACTGTGCTACCTCGATCACCCGCCCGTTTTTTTCATTCCATGTCACAAAGGCAAAGGACCAGTGCCTGTCGTTGTAATAGTTAGTCAGTCCCGCCATCTGTTGGTAGGAAAATGGATCGTAGCTTACTTTTACGGATGCATCAAAATAAAATGCCTGCCAGCGTTTGGCAACCAGAGACAATTCATGTGTGTTACAGAGGGAGCCCTGTCCGCGGAGAACAAGCCTGCCGTCTCCAGTATTGCCCATCGCATCGGTAAAAGGGACACGAAGTGTATTCCACTCGTCATGAAGTACAGAGGAATCAAATTCATCATGGAAAGAGTGATCTGCCGGCGCGGCAGTCTCTATGCCGTCAGCCGGTGCATCCACATAGACAGAGCCGCCGTGTCCGCCCTCGATCCGCGGCCAGCCTTCATCATCCCAGTAGACTTTCTGGATAGAGGTCTCCCGTCCCAGCGTGCAGTAGCCCCGGGGATCGATGCAGGATTCATTTTCATGGGTCCATGGGCGCCCGCACAGACTGGCGTAATACCATTCACCGCCAGGCGTCTCAACCAGAGCACCATGTCCCTGTTTCTGTATACCCAGGTATGGTGTATCAAAGTTCGTAATAAATGGTCCGTCTGGTTCAGTCTCAAAACTGAGCTCATCCAGAGTATGGGACCTTGCCACGACTTCCTGATGTGTGTATACCGTACCGCCCTGGGCGGCAAAAAGATAATAGTAACCATTTATCTTATAAAGATGGGGGCCTTCAACAAGTTTCACGTCTGTGCCATTATAAATATTTCTTGCGGTTTCCGGTTTTAATTTCATGGAATCTGTATCAAACTCTGTCAGTGTGATACCGTTGAATCCATGGTGATATTCCCGGTGATCCCACGTCTGCTGTACCAGATATTTTCTTCCGTCTTCATCATGGAACAAAGAGGCGTCGAATCCCACACCATTGACACGGATGGGATCCGACCAGGGACCGCGGATGTCCTCTGCTGTCGTAATGTAGTTGACCATATCCTTAAAGGCTCCCTCGGTTATTTTAACATCGGTGTAGACCAGCCAGAATTTTCCATCTGCATAAGAAAGATCTGGAGCCCAGATACCGCCGGAGGAAGGATTTCCTTTCATGTCCAGCAGTGTTGTTGTTGATAATGGAGAGGGGAGCAGATTCCAGTGGATCATGTCCTTTGACTCATGCAGACGCACGCCCGGAAACCACTCAAAAGTAGAGTTTGCTATGTAATAAGTATCATCCACGCGGATAATGGAAGGATCTGCGTGAAAGCCAGGCAGAACCGGATTTTTGAATTGTTTCATAAGATGATGTAAACCTCCATTCCTGTATTTTTTTATTTTCATTTCTGTGCAGGTTTTCTGCACAAAATAAGTATAAATGCTTTTAGGTTAAATGACAAGAAAATCTTCACAGCAATTTATTCTGCCATTTTATCTTAGGAGCTGCCACATTGCTAATATGTCTCATATAATAAAATAAATGGTAATTAGGAATCAGAATTATATGAAAGCAGACCTTACTGGAGATGGTATTTCAGAGAGCATTCAGATTGATGAGAGAGCAGCGGCAGAACCAAGGACTGGCGATGAACCAACAGTAAAAGTTTTTTCTGGAAAATCAGGGAGGATGATCTGGTCTCTTCCAGTCAATACGGTTCATGGGGTATGGAATAATGTGTATTTGTACAGGGATGGCGGGAAGTCCTTTCTTATGACTTGGAAACCTGCCATGTACCAGGGAGCGGCAGATTACCAGTGGAAAATTTTTTCTCTCACAGAAGACGGGAAGGAAAAGATACTGGCATCGGATTTTTTTGAGTTTGATCTGAACAACCCGAAGAAGAGCGATGCGGAGCGTCTGTTGGGTTTTTCAAAGAGACTGAATACGTATTTGAAAAAGGCCCGGCTGCTGATCAGTACTCAAG
>CAMTDY010000214.1 GCA_947070915.1 uncultured Roseburia sp. | reverse complement strand
GATGTAGCTCCGTCTCGTGGGCTCGGAGATGTGTATAAGAGACAGGTAAAAAAACTAATTTTATTATACTATATTAGGAGAAAAAAAGAAATAGTATTTTAGAATTTTCGAGTTTGGAGGGGAAAATGGCTGGTTCAATCTTTGGTGATATATTTTCAGTTGCTACGTGGGGTGAATCCCATGGAAAAGGTCTTGGGGTTGTTGTGGATGGATGTCCGGCGGGAGTGCCGCTGACGGAAGAGGATGTTCAGCGCTATCTTGACCGGAGGAAGCCCGGGGAGATCAGATATTCCACGCCGAGAAAGGAAGGAGATAAGGTGGAGATCCTGTCAGGGGTATTTGAGGGGAAGACTACGGGCACACCGATCTCCATGATGGTTTTGAATACGTCCCAGAAATCCAGGGACTATTCTGAGATTGCTTCGTATTACAGACCGGGACATGCGGATTACACCTTTGATCAAAAGTATGGGTTCCGGGATTACCGGGGGGGCGGGAGATCTTCCGGGAGAGAGACCATCGGGCGGGTAGCCGGAGGCGCGGTTGCCTCAAAGATTCTGGCAGAGCTGGGAATTAAGATCTGTGCTTATGTTAGATCCATCGGGGATATCGAGGTGGATCCCGGGAAAATGAAGCTGGAAAATATTGAAAAGAGTCCTCTCCGCATGCCGGATCTAGAAGCCTCAGAGCGGGCAGAGGCGTTTCTGGAGGGCCAGATGAAAAACCACGATTCAGCAGGAGGAGTGATCGAATGTGTGATCTCAGGGGTTCCAGCAGGGATTGGAGATCCGGTGTTTGGTAAACTGGATGCGGCGCTGGCACAGGCTGTCATGTCTATCGGGGCGGTGAAAGGCGTTGAGATCGGCAGCGGTTTTGCAGCGGCAAAAAGAAGCGGTTCTGAAAACAATGATGAATTCTGCATCAATGAGGATGGGAAGGTGGATAAAAAGACCAATTCTGCAGGAGGGATCCTGGGAGGGATCAGTGACGGGAGTCCTATCGTACTGCGGGCGGCTTTTAAACCCACACCATCTGTTTTTGCGGAGCAGGGTACTGTGAACCAGTCTGGGGAAGAGATCCGGGTTCAGATCAAAGGAAGGCACGATCCGGTTATTGTTCCCCGGGCGGTTGTGGTGGTAGAAGCCATGGCGGCGCTGACACTGGTGGACAGGATGTTTGTGGGAATGACTTCTAGAATGGACCGGATCGCCAGATTTTATGACAGCCCGACGGCGCAAAAAAATTATGATAAACTATGACCTGTATTTTCATAGAATAGATAGTAAGCAGAGTGAAACAGGTGAAGGGCATGACCGAGAAAGAGCGGACAGAGATTGTCATTGATGAGACGACGATTTATGAGATCGATCTGGAGTGTGCAGAATGCAGAAAGATAAAGAAAAATGAACCGGAGAGAGCAAAGGAAAAGAGGTGCCGGGGTTGAAGCCCCGACACCTCTTTTCGAGCAGGAATTAGCAGAATCCGCCGCCGCATCCGCCCCAGCCGCCGTTGCCGCCGCAGCAGCACAGAAGCAGCAGGATCCAGATGATGCAGCTGCAGTCTCCGCCGAAGCCGCCCCAGCTGCCACCACCGCAGCCACCGTTGCCGCCGCAGCAGCACAGAAGAAGGATGATGATAATCCAGGAGCATCCGCCATTGTGTCCCTCATTGCAGGAGCATCCGCCACCGCAGTTTGTTGCTGATAAATCACTCATATTTAAGTTCCTCCTAAATTAATTTACATTGATATCATATGAATGACTGCTTGACTGATTTACAAATATTATGAAAAAATTGAATGTTTCCCTTATTTTTGTGAAATATTTATTTGTATAATGAGGGATTATCTGATATAATACATTCGGATAGTTATGCGGAATATGGTTCTTTTGGGGACAGAATCATGTGTGGCTGAACCAAGGAGAAGGTAAATGAAAAAGATATTATGTTTATTTTTAGTGTTTTGTCTTTGCTTTTCGATGGCGGGCTGTGGGAGCGAACCTGAATCAGAAGAGAATAAAGATCCTGTGAGCAGCGGACAGACAGAGGACAGTGCCTTAGAAGCCGCTGCCGGGATACTGAAGACAATGACGCTGGATGAGAAGATTGGCCAGCTTCTGATGGTTGACGTGGACAAGCTGGTAAATAGCAGGAAACCGCTACAGGAAGCAGTTCCGGAACTTTTAAAGGCATTGGACAGGTATAAAGTCGGTGGTCTGGTTTTTTATGATCAGAATATAAAAGGGGTGGAGCAGATCCAGGCGATGCTTCAGCAGATTAAGGCGTATGTGGCAGAAAGCCTGCAGATACAGGTACCTCTGTATCTTGCCACCCAGGAAGAAGGCGGCGGCCAGAATTCCATAGCGGCCCAAAACGAAGAGATCAGATCCACTGGTTATATCAGTCCTTCCGAGATGGGAAAAAATATGACCGAAGAGCAGCTGGAAGATACCGGGGAGATCATTGGAGAGGAGCTTCTCAATCTGGGGTTTAATATGAATTTTGCACCTGTAGCGGATGTGGCTGAAGAGGAAAAGACGATGGATACTTCCGCAGTAGAAGAAAGCGTTGTAGCTGTTCTGGGCAAAGAACCGGAATATGTTCCGCCGGCAAAAAAAATCTCAAAAGCGAAGCGGAAAAAAAAGCGCCGGGCCTATAAGAAGAAACTGCAGGCATATCAGAACAGATATGAGCGCTTTGTTGAATCTTATACGGAAAAAAAATATTGTGACAGCTGTTTTGGTCCGGACGAAGAAAAGGTCAGCGATGCTGCTGCTGCGATGATCCAGGGGATGCATGCCAGCCATACCGAGGATGGCGCAAACCTGTGTACCGTATTAAAAATGTTTCCGGGGATATGTTCTGTGGCAAAATACCATAAACTGGCGCCTGTGGGGATTGATACAGGCTTGTCGCGGTTGAGAAGAGTCAATTTTGAGCCTTTTGCCGCGGGGATCGATGCGGGGACGGATGTGGTCATGGTCAGCCATGTAGCACTGAATAAGATCGATCCGCAGGTTCCCTCTTCCCTGTCTAATGTCATCATGTCGGATCTGCTGCGGAAAGAACTGGGATTTCGCGGGATCATTATGACAGAACAGATGGACCTGCCGGTGATCACTACCAGATATACCACCAGTGAGGCGGCAGTGAAAGCGATCGTCTCCGGAGCGGATATGATCTATAATCCGGAAAATATTGAGGAAGCTGTCTCAGCGCTGCGCCAGGCTGTCCAGACGGAAGAGATCGATGAAAAAGTGATTGATCAGGCGGTATTGCGGATCCTGCAGAATAAGATCCTTCGGGAAGTGTATCCGCTGCCTGATGAGTAACCAGATATAGTGTCCAGGTTAACCCCCTGGGCATCATATATATATTACGCATAATCAAATAAGGAGGACTTAAAAGTGGAAAAGAAAGAGATGCTCTATGAGGGAAAGGCCAAGAAGGTATATGCTACAGATGTAGAAGGTGTATGTATCGTTGATTACAAGGACGATGCCACCGCATTTAATGGTGAAAAAAAAGGGACCATCGTTGGAAAAGGCGTCATCAATAACCGCATGACAAACTTTTTGTTCCAGAAACTTGAGAAGGCCGGTGTTCCAACTCATTTTGTGGAGGAGCTCAGTGACCGTGAGACCGCAGTAAAAAAAGTATCTATTGTACCACTTGAAGTTATTATCCGTAATACTGCCGCAGGCAGTTTTTCCAAGCGTCTTGGGATTGAAGAGGGAAGAAAGCTTCTCTGCCCGACGCTTGAATTTAGTTATAAAGACGATGATCTGGGAGATCCGCTGATCAATGATTATTTTGCAAAAGCCATCGGGATCGCCACCCAGGAAGATATTGATACGATCACAAAATACGCTTTTATGGTAAATGATTTCCTGGTAGAATTTTTTGAAGAGTGCGGCATCGAACTTATTGATTTCAAGATCGAGTTTGGAAAGACGCCGGATGGAAAGATCATTCTTGCCGACGAGATATCACCGGATACATGCCGTTTCTGGGATATCAAGACAAGAGAAAAACTGGACAAGGACCGTTTCCGCCGAGATCTCGGTGGTGTAGAGGATGCCTATAATGAGGTGGCAAAGAGGATCGGACTGACAGACTAACCGGGAAAGGACAGACGTAAATGGAATCCGTATTGAGTGAACAC
>CAMTDY010000213.1 GCA_947070915.1 uncultured Roseburia sp. | reverse complement strand
CATACGAGATGTAGCTCCGTCTCGTGGCTCGGAGATGTGTATAAGAGACAGGTCAATATCAACAAAAGACACGCGCACAGTGTGCCGGAAGGGAGAAAGAAAATGAAGAAAAAATTACTTTGTTTAACAATGGCAGTGGTACTTGGGCTTTCACTCACAGCCTGCGGATCAAATGGCGGTGACAACACATCAAGTGGTTCAGGTACGGAAGCAGATGGAGGCGGGACATCAACGGTGGCTAACAAAGATAAGCCGTTAGTATGGTATAACCGCCAGCCATCCAACAGCTCTACAGGAGAACTGGACAAGACAGCCATGTCATTTAATAAGGATACCTATTATGTAGGATTTGATGCCAATCAGGGCGCCGAACTCCAGGGAACGATGGTAAAAGACTTTATCGAGAAAAATATCGATAAGATCGACCGCAATGGCGACGGGGTGATCGGTTATGTACTTGCCATCGGTGATATTGGACACAATGATTCCATTGCACGTACGAGAGGCGTTCGTAAGGCGCTGGGCACCGGGGTAGACAAAGGAGGCGATATCAACAGTGAGCCAGTGGGGACCAATGTAGACGGAAAAGCTTCCGCTGTGAAGGATGGTTCACTGGAGATCGGCGGAAAGAAATATGTAGTCCGCGAACTTGCTTCCCAGGAGATGAAGAACTCGGCTGGTGCAACATGGGATGCCGCTACAGCTGGAAACGCTATTGGAACCTGGTCTTCTTCTTTCGGGAAAGAGATCGATATAGTCGTTTCCAATAATGATGGAATGGGTATGTCCATGTTCAATGCATGGTCTAAGGATAATAAAGTTCCAACTTTTGGATATGATGCGAATAATGACGCTGTTGCGGCGATCGCGGAAGGATATGGCGGAACCATCAGCCAGCACGCAGATGTACAGGCATATCTGACACTTCGAGTTCTCCGCAATGCACTGGATGGGGTAGATATAGATACAGGGATCGGTACGGCAGATGAAGCAGGTAATGTGCTGACAAAAGAGGTATACACCTACAAAGAGGACGAGCGTTCCTATTATGCGCTGAATGTGGCAGTGACAGCTGAGAATTATCAGGATTACACAGACTCTACCAAGGTTTACGAACCGGTGTCCAAGCAGCTTGACAAAGGAAAGAGTGCTGTGAAGAAAGTCTGGCTGAACATTTACAATGCTTCTGATAATTTCCTGAGTTCGACCTATCAGCCGCTTCTTCAGAAATACGACGATCTGCTCAATCTCGAGGTTGATTATATTGGCGGTGACGGCCAGACCGAGTCAAACATTACAAACCGTCTTGGAAATCCGGGTCAGTACAATGCCTTTGCCATCAATATGGTTAAGACGGATAACGCAGCTTCTTATACCGCGTTACTGAATCAGTGATCCGCCGTCAATCTGGGGAGAAGAGATTCTCCCCAATTGTATTGTCATGGAGACAGATCGGCATACAGTTACAGGGGTGAATTTGTGAAAATTTTACTTTTCACAGGCAAATTTGTGCCTGCGGTCAAAGGTTTGCAGGCTACGGAAAGGCACGGTTATAACTATGGCAGATAAAAAAAATGATATCATCCTGTCGATAAGGGGTATGAGCAAGTCTTTTGGAAGGAACAGGGTCCTGGATCGTATCAATCTGGATGTGAAACCGGGTACGGTTATGGGATTGATGGGAGAAAACGGCGCTGGCAAATCAACGATGATGAAGTGTCTTTTTGGCACATATCAAAAGGATGAGGGCAAGATCTTTCTGGAGGGGAAAGAAGTAAATTTTTCCGGACCGAAGGACGCTCTTGAAAATGGCATCGCAATGGTGCATCAGGAACTGAACCAATGCCTGGAAAGAAACGTGGTTGACAATCTGTTCCTGGGGCGCTATCCCAGGAATTCCATGGGGGTAGTGGACGAGGGAAAAATGAAAAGAGAGGCTTCTGAACTTTTCAGAAAGCTGGGGATGACCGTTGATCTCACCCAGCCCATGCGGAATATGTCCGTATCCCAGAGGCAGATGTGTGAGATCGCCAAAGCTATTTCTTATCATTCCAGGGTTATTGTACTGGACGAACCTACTTCTTCTCTTACCGTACAGGAAGTGGATAAGCTCTTTGAGATGATGCGGATGCTGAAAAAACAGGGGATCTCCCTTGTCTACATTTCCCACAAAATGGATGAGATTTTTGAGATTTGTGATGAGATTTCAGTTCTACGGGATGGGAATCTTGTTATGACGAAAAACAGCAAAGACACGGATATGAATGAGCTGATCGCGGCGATGGTGGGACGTTCTCTCGAAAACCGTTTTCCGCAGGTTGATAATACGCCGGGGGATGTTGTTCTGTCGGTGCAGCATCTGTCAACGAAATTTGAACCTAATCTGCAGGATATTTCCTTCGACGTTAGGGAAGGAGAGATATTTGGTTTGTATGGACTGGTGGGCGCCGGGCGTACGGAGCTTCTGGAGACGATCTTTGGCGTTCGTACCAGGGCGGCTGGGCGCGTCTACTTTAAGGAACGCCTTATGAATTTCAGCAGTGCAAAGGATGCCATGGATCACGGTTTTGCCATGATCACGGAGGAACGGAAAGCCAATGGACTCTTTCTGAAAGGTGATCTGATCTTCAATACCACCATTGCCAATCTGAAACAGTACCGTTCCGGGGTGGCGCTTTCAAATCCAAAGATGAACAGGGCAACCACAAGGCAGATTGACATTATGCGTACGAAGTGCATGGGACCGGAGGATATGATCTCCAGCCTGTCGGGAGGGAACCAGCAGAAAGTGATCATGGGAAAATGGCTGGAACGGAGTCCGGATGTATTTATGATGGATGAACCCACCAGGGGAATCGATGTGGGAGCGAAATATGAGATCTATGAACTGATCATCAATATGGCAAAACAGGGAAAGACCATTATCGTCGTCTCCTCTGAGATGCCGGAGATCCTTGGGATCACAAACCGTATTGGCGTCATGTCAAACGGACGTCTTTCTGGTATTGTCAATACCAATGAGACAGATCAGGAAGAACTTTTAAAACTCAGTGCAAAATACCTATAATAAGGGAGATGAATAGATATGACAAATGAAAAAAGTAAGATTCTTACAGCGGAAGAGGAAATGCAGCTGAGGAAGCCGATCGAGGATTACGTTGGCGGGATCCAGGAAAGGATTGACAGTCTCAGGGCAGAGGAGTCTCCGGATAAGGGAGAAATTTCAAAGCTTATCCAGGAAGCCGAAGGCTATCTTAAGGAGCATTTTGACTCGGAATACTACCAGAAAGTAAAGGGAAGCTGCGAGTTGGAAAAAGCAGAGGTTAAGAGCAATTACGACAAAAAGATTGCCGAGCTGAAGCGGGAGCATGAACAGATCATGCAGAGGCTTACAGACCATCAGGAGATCAAGGATGAAAAATATGTTTATAAAAACCGGCTGTTTGACGCAAAGATAAAGAGAGACAAAGATCTTCAGCAGATCAAAGACCGGAGACATGCGGCCTACACATACAAATTTCATCTGATTGATTTTCTTCGTATGTCAAAGTTTACTATTGGGGAGTCAATGGCGCAGAAATGGGAGAATTATAAATATACCTTTAACCGCAGAAGCTTTCTCCTGCAGAATGGATTGTATATTGCCATCGCCCTGATCTTTATTATGCTGTGTATCATCACACCGATGGTGAAAAATGCGCCGCTGCTGACCTACAATAACGTTCTGAATATTTTACAGCAGGCTTCCCCCAGGATGTTTCTTGCCCTGGGTGTGGCAGGATTGATCCTTCTTACTGGTACCGACCTTTCCATTGGCCGTATGGTGGGTATGGGAATGACCGCGGCGACGATCATTATGCATCAGGGGATCAATACCGGTTCCGTATTTGGACATGTTTTCGATTTTACAGGGATGCCCATCGCTTTGAGGGTGGTCTTCGCGCTGGTTGTCTGTATCCTCCTGTGTACGGTCTTTACCGCTATCGCAGGTTTCTTTACGGCGAAATTCAAGATGCATCCTTTTATTTCAACGATGGCGAATATGCTGGTGATCTTTGGACTTGTCACCTATGCCACGAAGGGGGTTTCTTTCGGAGCCATTGAACCCGTGATCCCGAATATGATCATTCCGAAAGTAAATGGTTTTCCAACGATCATTCTCTGGGC
>CAMTDY010000212.1 GCA_947070915.1 uncultured Roseburia sp. | reverse complement strand
AAGTATCAGTGTAACTGGGAATGTAGACGGCTGTCCATATTGGATTGATATACTTTATAAATAATTAGGAGGAAAGAAAAATGACACGTGAAGAAGCAGAACAGGTAGTAGAGAAATTATATGGAGATGTTGGTCAAAGTCTGAAACAAAATAATGCATGTTGCAAATGCTTAATATAAACAAAAAGGAAAGGAGAACGCAAAGTGAAACAAGGAAAGAAAGCAGTAAAAATCAGTCTGGCATGTCTGCTGTTTATCCTGCTGACCGGGTGCCAACAGGAAAAAACAGTACAGGAGCAGCAGATCCCAGTCCCGGAGGAATACCAGCTGGAGGACCCCAGCATACCGGACTGGAAGAGAGGAACAAAAAGGAATGAGAAAAAGGAGAAAAAAACAAAGCCTAAGGAAACCTTTGATCCCATGAAGATATCCAAGGGAGACCTGGAGAAGAACTTTGAGGAGGTGATGAAGCACGTAACGATCTGCGGAAAGAAGGTGAGTTTTCCTTTGACGTTAAAGAAGCTGGGAAAGGGGTTTACGATCAAAAAAAGTTCCTATCAAGCCAAAGGAAATGATTTACGGGCAGACTTATATTATAAGGGGGAAAAGATTGCGAAACTGTGGATTATAAATGGAAAACGAGGAAATATCAATGAAAAAAAATTTGGTAAAATTAATTTTGGCGCTGTGAAAAACCCCAATTTTCAATTTGATATATGTGGAGTGAATTTGGAAACACCACGGGAATATATTTACGAATTGTGGGGAGAGGGAAAAGACGGAATATATTACAAAGATGGTAATAGCAAAAGTGGTAGAAGCATCTGGTTGACTGGGACGGTGGATGGCTGTCCAGACTGGATAGATATATTTTATAGATAATTGGGAGGAAAAAAATGACACGTGAAGAAGCAGAACAGGTAGTAGAAAAATCATATGGGGATGTTGGTCAAAGTCTGAAACAAAATAATGCATGTTGCAAATGCTTAATATAAACAAAAAAAGGAAAGGAGAACGCAAAGTGAAACAAGGAAAGAAAGCAGTAAAAATCTGTCTGGCATGTCTGCTGTTTATCCTGCTGACCGGGTGTCAACAGGAAAAAACAGTACAGGAGCAACAGATCCCAGTCCCGGAGGAATACCAGCTGGAGGACCCCAGTATACCGGACTGGAAAAGAGGAACAAAAAGGAATGAGAAAAAGGAGAAAAAAGCAAAGCCTAAGGAAACCTTTGATCCCATGAAGATATCCAAGGGAGATCTGGAGAAGAACTTTGAGGAGGTGATGAAGCACGTAACGATCTGCGGAAAGAAGGTGAGTTTTCCTTTGACATTAAAGAAGCTGGGAAAGGGGTTCACGATTAAAAAAAGTTCCTATCAAGCCAAAGGAAATGATTTGCGGGCAGACTTATATTATAAAGGGGAAAAGATTGCGAAACTGTGGATTATAAATGGAAAACGAGGAAATATCAAGGAAAAAAAATTTGGTAAAATAGGTTTTTGCAAGCGGGACTCGAATTTACAAGTTGATATATGTGGGGTGAACTTTGAGACACCCTGGGAATATATTTACGAGTTGTGGGGAGAGGGAAAAGACGGAATATATGATAAAGACGGTAATGACAAAAGTAGTAGAAGCATTTGGTTAACTGGGAATATGGATGGCTGTCCATATTGGATTGATATATTTTATAGATGATATAGGAGGAAAAGAAATGACACGTGAAGAAGCAGAACAGGTAATAGAGAAATTATATGGGGATGTTGGTGAAAGTATGAAACAAAATACTATAGATGAGGTTAAGAGTAATATTTCAGAATTGACATCCAAAGAAGTTTCTAAAATGCTCAAGAGAGACTTAGCAACAAGAAGTATTTTGGATACGGAGGGGGACATAATAGACTTATTTAAAAATCTTATTGATGCAAATCGGGCTACAGATAATATTAAGTTATGGGAGTGTAAGAATGATGCCATAGAAAACCTGCTAAACTTATCCAGCAACCTGGCGGGTTTGACAGGGGTAGACTCCCTTTATCTGACTAATGTTTTGACAGGCGCCGGGGATTGCCTGAGAAAAGGAGTGGAGGTGACCAGTAAGTTTGTGAACCAGCTGGATGAAATCAATAAGGCGATAAGCAATCCCCAAGATGAGGCTCCGGTTGAGACGGAAGAGGTGAGGAAGGCGAGAGAAGAGGGAGGCTGTGCTGAAAAAATAGCGAAGAAAATACAAGAAGCTTCTGAATTTGCGCGGAAGTCGGCAGCTCAGGCGGCAGTTGCAAAAGTGGTACAGATAGGATTAGGGGCGGCTGGAATAAACAATCCGGGAATAGACGAATATGTAAATCATACAGATGAAAATTGGAAACAGATACAGATAAGGGTGAATAAGGCATTAGAGGCATATCGGAATTTGACTGGCATTAAATACAGAGACTTGGATGATGTGGCTACGGAATTGATGCTTTATGCCGATGCAGTTTATGAAGATGCTGGTATAAAACAAGTAGATCCTCTGATCTTTGATCTGGGAGATGATGGATTTGATATAACCACAAAAGCGGATGGTACATATTTTGATCTGGATGCAAATGGATTTGCAGAAAGGATGAACTGGACATCTACAGATGGAATTTTGGCGATAGACCTAAACGGAAATGGTATGATAGATGATGGCAGGGAAGTATTTGGCGATAATCACCTTCTCTGGGATGGAACGATTCCCGAAGGCAGTGCGGATTGGGAGAAAAATGTAAGACAATTACTGGCGTCAACAAGTAATTCAGGAGGGGGCAGTTCAGGAGGAAGTGGTCCGTCTAGTTACACATCAAAGCTGGAGGTTCATCACAAGGAAGCTACCAACGGATTTGAAGCCCTGGCTCAGTATGACACAAACAGAGATCATGTGATCGATAAAAAAGACAGTGTCTTTGACAGACTAAAAATATGGGTGGATGCTAATAAGGATGGAATCTCCCAGGCAGAGGAATTAAAGACATTAGAAGAACTGGGAATATCTTCAATAAAATTGGATTATTCCAAGACGAATATAACGACAGGAACGGAAGCTGTTATCGGAAATACCGCTGTATTTGTACGAGAGGATGGTTCAGAAGGCAAAGTTGCAGAGATGTGGGCATCTGTTGACAAGTACGATACAAAAGAAAAGGGCATGGAGCAGTTTTTGGATGATATGAAAGATTTGCCGGATATACGTGGATTTGGCACAATCAGTTCCCTGCACATGGCACTGGCACGCGACGAATCAGGAGAATTGCTGCAGTATGTGAATGATTTCTACAATTGTGAGGGTGAAGCTTCCCGTAAAATGGTGGTGGAAAAAATACTTTGGCAGCTTTGCCAGAGAAATGAAAGAAAATGGGAAATAGATAAAGTAGAAATGAATAAAATGATCCGCAGTTATGACGGAGATAAACTTACTGTAATAGAGAAGTTTATGGGGCGTGACTTTGTAGGCGCAGGTAATACGCCAGAGCCAAATTCAGAGGCTGCCAAAGAGTTGGACAAGGTGTATGATAGTATCGTTGATATCTATTATCATTCGCTGCTTGGTTATGAGTTAAGAGAATATACAAACTGCATCGAAATAGAAGAATTGCCGGATGGAAGCAGGAAGGTCAATATGGAGCTGTTTAATGCCTATGTAGATTTTTCCATCAGCACAGGACGGTTAGGTGATGAAAAATTTGCAGAATTGATAAGGTATATGGGATGGTATTGTAAAAATGCCCTGGGAGATATTCGCGTTTTATTCGATTTCAGATCTTATTTTTCCAGAATAGATGATGCCTATGGTAGTTCATGTCTGGAAATAATTGATGCCAATGCACGGTCTGTCAGTATGGGAAAAGGGACCAAAGAATCCGATCTAATCTATGGAACAGAGGGGAACGATACAATTTATGGATACGAAGGGGACGATATACTGATCGGAAAGGGTGGCGAAGACCGTCTTCGCGGCGGAGCCGGAGATGACACCTATATCTTTGAGAAAGGCTGCGGGACCAAGAAGATCTACGACATGGAGGGAAGCAACACCATCCGTTTCGGGGCAGGGATCAAGCCGGAGGACTTAATCGTAAGCCGTGGAAGCTATGATGTGGAGATCCGCATTAAAGGACTGGAGGACAGGCTGGTGCTGGAGAACTTTTCCAATGACAGCCGTTTCCGGG
>CAMTDY010000211.1 GCA_947070915.1 uncultured Roseburia sp. | reverse complement strand
CCTCAATTCCTCTCTCGATCCTCAAAGACTTCTTTCCACAGCAGGGACAGATTCCACCGTCTACAGCTTTGGCAAAGTCACCGTACTCTGCCTCTGGCACATCCCGTTTCATATCCAGTCCTGTGTAATGTTTTCCATCCACATTTCCACCGCAGCAGAGGTTGTCGATCCCCTTCAGGGACTTATCATAAAGTACCGTATAATCCCCATTCAGATTATAAGGTCCGATGGAACCAGCGGCAAGTCCGCACTCCGGTGTGATCACTGCCGGATGAATGGCACCACCCAGATAATTTGTGATCTTAGTCTCATTTGCCTCCAGGTCCCCACGAAGAAATACAACTACGTAAGAATCGTCCTCGTTGCGCTGATAAACTACCGCTTTGCAGGAATTCTCCACCGGAAGATGTAAAAACTCACATACATCATCAATGGTATGTTTATCCGGTGTGTCCACCAGGGTCAGTTCCGCCTGGGCAAGGGTCTGGTTATTTTCAATGATACACTCAGCCGCCTCCATATTGGCGCGGAAATCACATTCACCACACAGCACGATGGAGTCCTCTCCCACTGGAGTGAGGAGCATGTATTCGTGGGAAACACTTCCTCCCATCATGCCGGAATCCGAAGCTACCACAACCACCTCCGGTATCCCTGCCCTGGCAAAGATACGCTGATATGCTTTATAACATCTATCATAATATTGTTCCAGATCCTCCTGGGAAGTATGAAAAGAATAGGCATCCTTCATCGTAAACTCACGCACCCGGATCAATCCGGCGCGGGGACGAGCCTCATCCCGGAACTTCGTCTGGATCTGATAGATCATAAAAGGATATTTGGTATAAGTATTGGCATATTCACGCACCAGATGTACTGCTGCTTCCTCATGGGTCATTCCCAGCAGCATCTGGGAATGATTGCGGTCCTTAAAACGAAGGAGCTCGCTTCCCACACTCTGAAACCTGCCGGATTCCTCCCAGAGACTGCCCGGAAGTGTTACAGGGAACAAAACTTCCTGCCCATCGATCCCATCCATCTCTTCCCGGATAATGTTTTCAATCTTTGCCGTCACCCGCCGCAGAGGTGGATATTGGGAATAAATACCATTCGCCATATTTTTCATGTAGCCTCCGCGAACCATCAGAGCATGGCTCTCTACCACACAGTCAGACGGTCTCTCTTTAAATCTGTCTCCTACTAATCGGTCCAGTTTCATTTGAATTCTCCTCCTTCATCTCATAAAAATTTATTTATCCTCTGGTATCAAAGTTTTTTTATCTTATTTCGGTACAGCCTCGTAAAGAATACACTGCTCAGTATAAGAGAGCATGCTTCCGCGATGGGAAATGACCACCACACATATCCGAGTCCCGCCGTATTTGCTAAAATATATGCCACCGGCAGTATGACTACCAGCTGCCTCACCG
Organism: uncultured Roseburia sp.; assembly: GCA_947070915.1. GTDB lineage: Bacteria > Bacillota > Clostridia > Lachnospirales > Lachnospiraceae > Eubacterium_F. The sequence continues at coordinate 2,776 of CAMTDY010000211.1, read as the reverse complement.
CCGATACAGTAAGGCTCAAAAATCCCTCACCAAAGGCCTGAAACACCGACATCATAACGATGGAAGCGCCAGCCAGCATAAAATGTGTCCCAATGATCCGGAGTGCCGGGACGCCGATCTCCAGCATCTCCGGAGAGGCATCAAACAACAGCAGCAGCTTGTCCGGAATACTGAGAAAAATCCCCAGCCCCACAAACATGATCACCACGGCGATGATCATACTAAAACGCACTGCCTCGATGATCCGCTCTTTCTTCCGCGCCCCATAATTATAGGCAATAATGGGGATCAGTCCATTGTTCAGCCCGAATACCGGCATAAAGATAAAACTGTTCAGTTTAAAATATACGCCAAATACCGCCACCGCTGTAGTGGAAAAGGGAACCAGGATCTTATTCATGCCATAGGTCATCACCGAGCCAATAGCCTGCATGATGATGGCAGGGATCCCCACCCAGTATATGGCTTTGATCGTAGCTGCCCTCGGTTTCATGCTGCGAAGGGAAAGATGAATCTCCGTATTTTTGCGGAGATTAAATATTAAGGCTAGGACCATGGCGATGATCTGTCCAATAGCTGTGGCCACCGCGGCCCCCGCAATGCCCATTTTAGGCATACCACACAATCCAAAGATCAATACAGGGTCCAGAATGATATTTATGACAGCGCCTGTTCCCTGGGTGATCATCGTATAGATGGTTTTTCCTGTAGCCTGCAGCAGACGTTCTAACATCATCTCAAACAAGATGCCAAAAGACAGGATCATGCAGATGGAAAGATAGGTTGTCCCATATTCCACGATCTGGGCGGAATTGCTCTTGGTCATATCCACCTGGGTCTCCATAAATTTACCCGCGCCTATGATCCCAAAAACACAAAAAAGCCCATAGCTGATCAGCATCAAAAACACACCACAGTTGGCAGCCCAGTCAGCCTCCTCAAATTTCTTTTCGCCAAGGCTCTTAGATAGCAGGGCATTGACCCCGACTCCGGTACCCACCCCCACTGCGATCAGAAGCATCTGCACCGGAAAGGCAAGAGATACTGCTGTTAAGGCATCCTGACCAATCCGGGATACAAATACACTGTCCACAATATTGTATAATGCCTGTACCAGCATGGATGCCATCATCGGCAGGGACATGGTGATCAGCAACTCCTTTACCGGCATAACCCCCATCTTATTTTCCTGTGCTGTTTTACTCTGTTCCATCATCTGTCTTCTCTCCTGTCATCAATTCTCCTTACTGGCGGATCAGAGAGGATTTCCAGCTCTCCCGCAACAGCTCCGGATGCCTTTCCAGATGCGCCGTATCGTTAAAGCGCTCCAGATAAAAAAACTCTTTTTTCTCATCATACCGGATCACGGTTATGCTGGTATTTTCCAGATCCACAGCAAATTTCAGCTTGTTCTTTAAATCTGTCTCCAGCAGATACGCACACAGAGACCGTATCACTCCCCCGTGAGTCACCACGGCAGAACGCTCCTCAGAGGACTGGCAGATTTCCTTCCACGCTGGCAGCACACGGCGGATCACATCCTCTCCATTTTCCCCGCCGGGATAGGGCAGATCACTGGTCTGGCTGGCACGTTCCCTGCGGAATTCTTTATACTCTTCCATAATTATGTCATCAGATTTTCCCGTCAGTTCCCCAAAATCGATCTCCCGAAACGCAGGGATCACCACCGGCTCCAATCCCAGCTTGTCTCCTATGATCCCGGCGGTCTCCACCGCCCTCTTAAGATCACTGCAGTACAGTTTCTGTATTTTATCATATGTAAGCCTGTCCGCCAGAAGTTCCGCCTGCCTTCTCCCCGCTTCGTCCAGACTCACATCCACATTACACAGTTTTGAAGACTGCCTCCCGTGCCGGATCAGATACAGCTCTTTCACCTTTACCACCTCGGAATCAATTTGAATTCTTATTATATAACGGAACATGAAATTTGTAAAGTCTGGAAGCAGTTCAATGGGCTGGCAGACGAAAAAGCGGAACACCTGAAGGCGCCAGCCAGTTTTTCTTCCTGTCTATTCCGTCAGATGCATCGCCTTTAAAAAACGGGCTCTGTACTTTCTTCCAACGGCGATCTCCCCCATACCATTTTTCAGCACAACGACATTTTCCGTCCGGTCAATGCTCTCGATATGGATCCGGTTGACAAGAAAAGATTTGTGGCACTGGAACAGATAATCATTTCCCAGCGCCTGGTAAATCTGATTCAGGGGCATATAGGGGATGTACACGATTCCTTTCAAAGTATACATAAAGACCGTCCGGCTGCTGTGCTCCACATAAATGATATCCCGGATATCAAACTGGTTGATCTTCCCCTGTATGCACACAAAAACCTCTGTGGAATCCCGGATGATACTTTTGGTCACAGCTTCCCCTCCTCTGAAACACGCCTCAGATACATTTTTTCACAAGAGTCCAGCAGCTGATGCATAAAATAAAACGTTTCTTCAGGAGTTCCATAGATCAGATCTCTGGCGATATCTTCTTCCTTGGACCTTCCTGTAACCAGGTAATTCAGGTCAATACCATACTGTTCCCGCAGAACTTTCAGACGTTCCAGGCTGAACGCATGGTCTCCCCTTTCCAGCTTTTGGAAATGACCCACACTGACTTCCAGAGCTTCTGCCATATCTTCCGATGAAACACCCAGAATTTTTCTAATTTTACGGAGCCTTCTTCCCAGCAGAATATTTATCATTACCTTCATTGTTACTTCTCTCCTCTGTACATATTCAATTTTAACCAGACACTTTTATCC
>CAMTDY010000210.1 GCA_947070915.1 uncultured Roseburia sp. | reverse complement strand
TATCACGGTCGCGCACCGTCACCATTCCGTCCTCTTCTGAATCAAAATCATAGGTAATGCAGAAGGGGGTTCCGATCTCATCCTGACGGCGGTAACGTTTGCCGATATTTCCGCGGTCATCATACTCACAGTTGTAGTATTTACTCAGCTCTTCAAATACTTTTTCTGCCCCCTCACCCAGCTTTTTGGACAGCGGCAGCACGCCGATCTTCACCGGCGCCAGAGCCGGATGGAAGTGCATAACCGTACGCACATCGCCGCCCTCCAGTTCTTCCTCATCATAAGCGCTGCAGAGAAAAGCAAGGGTAACACGGTCAGCGCCCAGGGAGGGCTCAATGACATAAGGTATGTATTTATCCTTGCGCTCGTCATCAAAATAACTCATATCCTCGCCGGAGGTATTCTGGTGCTGGGTCAAGTCATAATCGGTACGGTCTGCGATGCCCCAGAGCTCACCCCATCCGAAGGGGAACAAAAACTCGATATCACTGGTGGCTTTGCTGTAGAAGGAAAGCTCCTCTTTATCATGGTCGCGAACCCGCATTTCCTCTTCTTTGATACCCAGATCCTGCAGCCATTTGATACAAAATTCTTTCCAGTAGGAGAACCACTCCAGGTCAGTATCCGGTACGCAGAAGAACTCCAGCTCCATCTGCTCAAATTCGCGGGTACGGAAAGTAAAGTTCCCCGGCGTGATCTCATTCCGGAAAGATTTTCCGATCTGACCGATGCCGAAAGGCACTTTTTTTCTGGAAGTTCTCTGTACGTTTTTGAAATTCACAAAGATTCCCTGCGCCGTCTCCGGGCGGAGATATACTGTATTCTTTGCATCCTCTGTGACGCCCTGGAAGGTCTTAAACATCAGGTTGAACTGCCGGATCTCCGTAAAATTATGTTTGCCGCAGGTCGGACAAGGCACTGCCTTATCCTGGATAAACTGTTCCATTTTTGCATTGTCCCAGCCATCCACAGAACCATCCAGCTCAATGCCATTTTCCTCTGCAAAATTTTCAATCAGCTGATCCGCGCGAAATCTCTCATGGCATTCTTTGCAGTCCATCAGCGGATCTGAAAAGCCGCCCAGATGACCGGAAGCCACCCAGGTCTGCGGATTCATAAGGATTGCGCAATCCACGCCTACATTGTATTTATTCTCCTGGATAAATTTCTGCCACCATGCCTTTTTTACGTTGTTTTTCAGCTCCACTCCAAGATTTCCATAATCCCATGTATTTGCCAGTCCGCCGTAGATCTCCGAACCCGGATAGATGAAACCACGTCCTTTGGCAAGTGCCACAATTTTGTCCATTGTCTTTTCCATAATCGTCGTCCTTTCCTACTACTTGTTATCGTATATGTATGCTATTTTACTATTGTTTGATTTAGATTTCAATATTTTTTAAAAAAATTAATGGCACCGCTCTTTGATTTTTTTCCTCAAAAAACAAACCACAGAATAGACAAGGCTGAAAATCCCGGTACCCAGACCTGCCAGCAGCAAAACCATGCCGATGCCCATGTCACGCTCGTACTGCGCCACCATTTCCGGTGTGGGATCCTGGTAGGGGAGACCCGCTTTCACCATCGTAAAATAAAGTCCTGCTATCACCAGGATCCCACCCGATACAGCCATTACCTGAACTATTTTTTTCTTCATAAGAATCCCCTTCCTGCTTCTTAGTTCAATGACGCGATGATTCCTGACAGCCTGGCGATGACTGTCTCAATCCTCTATCCCCAATATCCGTTTCGCATGGACTACCCTCTCCGGCGATGGGGGAGCGATCCCCTCCAACGGATAGGGAATCCCTAAATTCTCCCACTTAAAAACCCCAAGGGTATGATAGGGAAGAACTTCCACTCTCTCCACGGTCTTTAACTCCCGGATAAATGCCGCCAGCGCCTGAAGATATTCGTCCTTATCATTTCGCTCCGGCACCAGCACATGACGGATCCACATGGGCTGGCCCAAATCCGACATCAGCCTGGCCATTTCTTTTATATTTTCACCGGACTGTCCCGTCAGGATCCGGTGCCCTTCCTCATCGATATGCTTGATATCCAGCATGACAAGATCCGTGACTTCCATCAGTTCTTTCCATTTTGAAAAAAACGGTTCTTCTCTCGTAAATGGATTCCCGCTGGTATCCAATGTGGTATGAATGTCCTTTTTCTTAGCTTCGGAAAACAGCTCCAGTAAAAAATCGATCTGCAGCAGAGGTTCTCCCCCACTGACGGTAATACCGCCCTCACTTCCCCAGTAAGAGCGGTACCTCAAAGCCGTCTGAATTAACTCAGAAGCCGTATATTCCCTGCCGGCACGAAGATCCCAGGTGTCCGGATTGTGGCAGAACTGGCAGCGCATGTGGCAGCCGCTCAGAAATATGACATACCGGACGCCTGGTCCGTCGGCAGAACCAAAGCTTTCCAGAGAATGGACCATTCCGATTCTCTCACTCAATTTCTTACATCCTTTCGTGGCAGGTTCTGGAAATCACATCCAGCTGCTGCTCCCTGGTCAGATCAATGAATTTCACAGCATAGCCGGATACACGGATCGTAAAGTTCGCATACTCTTCCTTTTCCGGATGTTCCATGGCATCCATCAGCTTCTCTTTGCCAAAGACATTGACATTCAAATGGTGGGCGCCCTGGTCAAAATAACCATCCAGCACCTGAACGAGATTTTTCACCCGCTCCTCCTCCGTGTTCCCCAGAGCTCCCGGATTAATGGTCTGGGTGTTGGAGATACCGTCCAGCGCCTCCTCATAAGGAAGCTTCGCCACAGAATTCAGCGATGCCAGCAGACCATTCTGCTCTGCACCATAAGAAGGGTTAGCGCCCGGCGCCAGCGGCTCTCCCGCCTTTCTTCCATCCGGAAGAGAACCGGTAGCCTTGCCATATACCACATTGGAGGTAATGGTGAGGATCGAAGTCGTAGGCTCCGAATCCCGGTAGGTATGGCAGTTGCGGATCTTCCCCATAAAGGTACGGAGAAGCCAGACTGCCACTTCGTCTGCCCTGGGATCATCATTTCCGTATTTCGGAAAATCTCCCTCCGTCTCATAATCTACAGCCAGCCCCTCCTCGTCCCGGATCACCTTCACCTTGGCATATTTAATGGCACACAGGGAATCTACCACATGGGAGAAACCGGCGATACCGGTGGCAAAAGTACGGCGCACATCCGTGTCAATCAGAGCCATCTGGGATGCCTCATAATAGTATTTATCGTGCATGTAATGGATCATATTCAGAGTTTCCACATAGGTTTGTGCCAGCCAGGTCATCATCTCCTCATATTTTTCCATCACTTCTTCATAATCCAGGTATTCCGAGGTGATGGGACGGTATTTTGGCCCCACCTGGGTCTTATTCTTCTCGTCAATGCCGCCGTTGATGGCATACAGAAGACATTTGGCAAGATTGGCCCTCGCCCCGAAAAACTGAATTTCTTTTCCCGTCTCTGTCGCTGATACACAGCAGCAAACCGCATAATCATCGCCCCATACCGGACGCATCACGTCATCGTTTTCATACTGTACCGAGCTCGTCTTAATGGAAATATAAGACGCGTATTTCTTAAAGGCCTCCGGCAGATGGGAGGAATAGAGTACCGTCAGGTTGGGTTCCGGGGACGGCCCCATATTTTCCAGGGTATGGAGGAAACGGAAACAGGTCTTTGTCACCTGGGAGCGTCCATCCATGCCGATGCCGCCCACATCCAGGGTCGCCCATACCGGATCACCGGAAAACAGCTGGTTATAGGATTCAATGCGGGCAAATTTGACCATCCGGAACTTCATGGTCATATGATCCACCAGCTCCTGTGCTTCCTTCTCCGTCAACGTGCCATTTGCCAGATCTCTCTCAATATAAATATCCAGGAAAGTAGAGACACGTCCCACACTCATAGCCGCGCCATTCTGCGTCTTGATGGCAGCCAGGTAGGCAAAATACAGCCACTGAAAGGCTTCCCTGGCATTTTTCGCCGGCTCCGAGATATCACAGCCATAGATCTCTGCCATCGCTTTCATTCCCTTTAGGGATTTGATCTGCTCCGCCAGTTCTTCCCGGATACGGTAATCCTTGCTTCTCATGCTGCGCCGCTCACTGCCGGCAAAATCTTTTTCCTTTTCTTCAATCAGAGCATCGATGCCATACAGTGCCACACGCCGGTAATCTCCCACGATCCGTCCTCTTCCATAGGTATCCGGT
>CAMTDY010000209.1 GCA_947070915.1 uncultured Roseburia sp. | reverse complement strand
GATGTAGCTCCGTCTCGTGGGCTCGGAGATGTGTATAAGAGACAGTGTCAACACCATTTAACAACTTACAAGATTTTGTTTAAAGATATAACTACTCGTTATAATAGTAATCAAGAGAAACATAATAAAAAATATAGATATCATGGCACCGATGAGCTACGAAAGGAACCTGTTCATGAAGAATTTAAAGAAATTGCGTGAAGCTCAGGGACTGAGTCAGTCTAAACTTGCTGAGAAGTTATCCATTACCCAGCAAAGTATCTACAAATATGAAAACGATCTGGCATTCCCCAATCTGGAAACATTAAAGATGATGTCTAATCTTTTCCATGTTTCCATCGATTTTCTGGTGGAAAATGAAATACTTTCCTCTAATCAGCCTCCGTTGCCGACACCTTTAACCAAAAAAGAGGAGGAGCTGCTGACATATTTTCAGCAACTTCCTCCTGTTACCCAGAAAGCCATTGTCGATCTGTTAAAAAGTATTACTTAGTGTCCCGAAATGTTTGTTGTTTTAATGATACAGGACAGTATTTATTCTTTCCTGCTATTTGGTATACAAAGAATCTGTCAGCTTTCCCTTTTTATTTTTCAGGGTAAGTCCCATCGGCAGACACATTTTATCCAGCTTAGTTAAAATACGCACCCTCTTCTTTCCTTTTGCGGGTGTTGGCTGGTAATTATTAATTCCTTCAGCAGAAGACACTGAACAAGGAATGATTTTCACCGTCTCCCTGCTTTTTTGCCTCTTCCTTTTCCCAAACACAAAAGTCTGCTGAAAGATCATGGTATCTTTATCCGGCGGGTTCGTATTACCACCGAAACAGAAATTTCCGAGGCTGTAGACGATATAGACTCCCTTGTACTTTTCGATTCCCTGAAGATTGTGGGGATGATGCCCAAGCACCAGATCCGCTCCCCTGTCCACAGCATAACGGGCGATACTTTTCTGCTCCGCCGAAACAGAATAGACATGTTCAATACCGGCATGCATACTTACAATACAGAGATCCGCCCTCTGTTTTTTTAACTTCTCCATCCCGTCTGAGACCAGCTTCTTGACGGAATTGATATTTTCCAGACCATTCACCGATATCATACCGATCTTTTTACCTTTTACTTTATAAATAGCCACTTTTGAGTAGGAGGAATAGATCACCCCAGCTTTGCGAAAACACTGGATCGTATCAGTATAACTTCCGCTTCCAAAATCCCGGCAATGATTGTTGGCAAAGGAAACCGCCTCGATGGAACCTTCCTTTAAGATCTTAACATAGACAGGGTTTCCCCTGAAAGCATATTTCTTGGGTTCTCTCGTTGTCCGCTGTGTCAGTGTTCCCTCAAAATTGATCAAAGTCAGATCGTCCTGATCAAAAATCTTTTTTACTTTCTTAAAAAAATAGTCTGGGGCCTTCTTCCGCTTCACTGCATAGAAGTTCACAGAAGAGGGGGAACTCTGATCCGATCCTAAGGTACAGTCACCAGCGGCGCTGATGGTAATCTCTGTCTCTTTCTGCCGTCTGTTTTCTTCTTTCACCGCCCTCTCCCGTCTGGCCGCAGCAGTGCAGGCCGGAGCCGGGGAAGATGGCAGACATAAAATGAATGCCTGAACCATCAGCAGACCGATCTGTGCAACGCATTTTACTCTTTTGAATTTTTTCATTCTCCTAATCTCCTTATATATTATCATCATTCTAAAACATTTTCGGTGATCCGTAAAGGAGAATATACCCCAACGGCCACAAACAGAATATTTTCTATTCTCCGCTGTTTCCTGGATGGAAGCTGGAAAACGCCAATTCTTCAAGCCATTACCGCCCTTTCGTCTTACAGCGGTCTTATACCATACTTTTCACAACAAACCAGAGCAAATCATACAAAAAGTAACTGCAAATATCTCTATTTGCTTGTGATGTATCTTAACTCTGTCTGACCTTATTTGCAAGTCATTTTTACTGAATGGTCCGCACATGGCAACTCGTGTCAAAAAGTCACTGGAATAATCTGAAACCTCATAACAAAAAACAAGGGCATCATATCCTGTAAAAAATAAGATATAATACCCCCAGAACAGCAAAAAAGAACCTGACTCTGAATACCCCAGAAACAGGTTCTTTTACTTCTGCTTTTTACAGTTATACAAATTACGCTAACTGCATCGTTTGCTTTTTTAATTCCTTGATTGTATCAAGCGATAACTCAGTATAGTCCGCTATATCTTCTAATGACATCTTATCTGCTTGGATCATGCGAATAGCCATTTTTTTTGCTTTATTCAACTCCGCTTCATTCCTCATGTCTTCCATCATCTTACACATGGCTGCCACTCCTTCATACTATGCCATCTGCATAACCCGCATTTCAATCTCCTTTATTTCTTCCAACGACAATGCAGGAACACACTCTGCAATTTCTTCCAGTGTCATCTTACCTTTTTTAATCAGCCTCTCCGCTGTTTCCCTTGCATTTTCCAATGCCGCTTCATTCCTCATGTCTTCCATCATCTTACACATGGCTGCCACTCCTTCCTTGTCCTGTTTGAAATACCTTGCCCGTCCAGCAAGAGCCTCATAATTCATATCATCAGGGTTCGTACACGAAAAATCATGCATCAGCCTACCGACTGCATCATTACCCCTGTACTTCCCATTCACATACAGGATATGCGATCCGTCGCCAAACAATACCCTGTCTTCCCCAATCGTGACATATCTCTCTACAGGGTAGATCGGCTGGTTTCCCTTCATTACATCAGTCTCTGTTATAAAAATAACATAACTGTCAGGAATATCCTCTGTCTCATTTCCCACCTTTAATATATAGGCATCCAGCAGACTGCTGTTATGCCTCGCCCTTTTTGCACCCGCCCCTGCGCCTGACCTCTGAATTTCCACATCAAATTGTTTGCCTGTACTGTCAACCGCATGAACATCCAAAACAGCAGAACGCCCCTGCAGATTTTTCATTAACTGCTGTGTCCTGACAGAGGTAACCTTTATGTCTGTACGCCCCAGAACAATCTGAAGTATCAGCTCAACGCCTTCAAAGTTATCTGCAAGACATGCGGTCATAAAATCATCGTCCATATAACGAAATGATTTCACACGTTCCAAATCCTGTCGGTGCAGTTTCTCCGATGAATCCAAAAATATCACCCCTTCCAATGTCTCTATTATAATCCATCGTCAGCCCCCTATGCAACCAAAACTTTTACCCCCCACCATAAAAAGACCCTGACACTGGACACCCCAGAATCAAGGTCTTTGATCAATACTGCCTATATCTGTTTATCTGCCCTTTTAGCAATGCTATCTGTACTCTCGCTAACAAATAGTTCGCCAAAGAAATTTTCTATACACAAATATGCAAAGGCATTGGCATTTAAATCTGACCATTCATCCTCATCCATGATACCCCTAGCTACACATTCATACTTAGTAAATACACTGAATGTAAAATTATATTCATCCAGCTCCTCACAGTAATGGTATAACTGCACCGCTATATCATAGTAAACACATACAGCCTCAGATGCATCATTGATACCATATATATTATCCCCAAGCAGAATGTACCCATGCCCATCTTTTTTAACTATTTTAAATACATCATCTTCTTCCAAAAACTCTTCGACATCCACAAAATATCAATTTCCTCATTGTTAAAGGGAATCTTTTCCTTACGGTTTTTCTCCGCTTCTATCCGTATGACATCACTGAAAAAAGTTACATCTTGTCTTATAGCACAAAAAAAGAGAGCAAACCAGACAAAACGAAATCCGATTTGCTCCCGAAATTACGGTGTTTTTATACGGTTTTATTAGAACTTGCCAATCGTTTCTTTAGAAACGGTTTGCGTCCGCTGCTTCCTGGATAGAAACAGCCACTGCAACTGTCATACCAACCATCGGGTTGTTGCCCGCGCCGATCAGACCCATCATCTCTACGTGTGCCGGCACAGAAGAGGAACCTGCAAACTGTGCGTCGCTGTGCATACGTCCCAGGGTATCTGTCATACCGTAGGATGCAGGACCTGCTGCCATGTTATCCGGGTGAAGGGTACGTCCTGTACCACCGCCGGATGCCACGGAGAAGTATTTTTTACCCTGCTCCAGACATTCTTTTTTATATGTACCTGCCACTGGATGCTGGAAACGTGTAGGATTCGTGGAGTTACCGGTAATGGATACGTCTACACCTTCCTTGTGCATGATCGCAACGCCTTCCTGAACATCATTGGCGCC
>CAMTDY010000208.1 GCA_947070915.1 uncultured Roseburia sp. | reverse complement strand
GGTATAAATGTCTCCCAGATACATCTTAATGGGATCACTCAGGCTCTCACCGATCTTTGGCGCCGTGGTGGGCGCTGCCGGAGCCAGTATCATATCATATCTCTCAAAGGCCTGGTCAAAAGCTTTTTTGATCAATGCCTTGGTCCGCAGCGCCTTCAGGTAATACGCATCATAATAACCGCTACTGAGCACGAAAGATCCCAACATGATCCGACGCTTAACCTCCGGTCCAAAACCTTCCGAGCGGGTCTTCTTGTACATATTGTGAAGTCCCTCATATTCTCCAGTGCGGTAACCATATTTTACCCCATCAAAACGGGACAGGTTGGAGCTTGCCTCCGCCGAAGCGATCACATAGTAGGCAGGGATCGCATATTCCACAAGGCTTAGGTCAAATTCTTCTAAAAGCGCCCCATTTTCTTCCAGAACCCCCGCCGCCTTTTCGATCGCAGCTTTTACCTGGGGATCCAGCCCCTCCCCAAAATAATCTCTGGGAATCCCAATTTTCATCCCTTTGACGTCTGCCACAAGGGCGGAAGTAAAATCAAGATCCTCCCGCTGGATGGATGTACTGTCCTTTTTGTCATAAGAGGATATGGCTTCCAGGATTGCCGCGCAGTCTGTGACGTCCTTTGCAATAGGGCCGATCTGATCCAGGGAAGAGCCGTAGGCGATCAGTCCATACCGGGAAACGGTTCCATAGGTGGGCTTAATCCCTGTCACCCCGCAGAATGAGCTGGGCTGGCGGATGGAGCCGCCAGTATCGGAGCCCAGTGCGTAAGAACATTCACAGGCGGCCACCGCTGCACAGGAACCTCCGGATGACCCTCCCGGAACGTGCTCTGTATTGTGGGGATTTCTTGTGATACCATAGGCAGATGTCTCCGTGGTACTGCCCATAGCAAACTCATCCATATTGGTCTTTCCGATCATGACCGCCCCGGCTTTTTCCAGATTCCGTACCGCTTCCGCGGAGTAGGAAGGAACAAAATTCTCCAGGATTTTTGAACTGCAGGTGGTCAGTATCCCCTTGGTACACATATTGTCTTTTATCGCTGCCGGCACTCCCGCCAGAGGACTGTCCAATTCACTGCTGTCGATCTGCTTTTGAACCTCTTCCGCCCGTGCCAGAATGGTTTCCTCATCCAAAACCGTCACATAGCTGTTGATCTGATCCTCGCGCTTCTGTGTCTCTTCCAGGGCAGCTTTTGCCGCCTCTGCTACTCCGATCTCACCACTCTTTATCTTTTTGCCTAGTTCCACTGCTGTTAAACTCATAATACTCATAGCCGCTTACTCCTTTCCCCGGATCAATCAAATGTCTTCGGCACCATATAGGTCCCCTCTTTTTTCTGCGGAGCGTTGGCAAGCATCTGCTCTCTGTCGTCCCCATTTGCCACAACGTCCTCACGGAACACGTTATGAACCGGAAATACATGGGACATCGGCTCTACTCCTTCCGTGTCCAGCTCATTTAATTTGTCGATATAATCCAGCATACTTCCCATGTCCTTCTTTGCCTGCTCCCTCTCTTCCGCAGAAAGCTCCAGTTTCGCAAGTATGCCCACATATTCAATGGTCTCATCTGAAATAATATTTGCCATTACAATCTCCTCCTTAATTTATAAATACCCGGCTTCCTGTATCTGTTATGGTTCCAGCCTTGACAGGTCACGGGGAAACAATGTTGTCTCCCTGACATTTTCTTCTCCCAGAAGCTTCATCGTGATCCGTTCCAGGCCAATTCCCAGTCCCCCGTGGGGCGGCATGCCGTGTTTAAAGATCATAAGATAATGCTCCATCCCCTCCTCTGTCATGCCCCGGGCCTCCATCTTTTCTTTTAACCTATCCAGATCATGTATTCTCTGGCCTCCGGTGGTTACCTCCAGCCCGCCAAACAGCAGGTCAAAACTGAGGGTGACTGCTGGATCTTTCGGATCGTCCATAGCATAAAAAGGACGTTTTCTCGAGGGGTAATGAGTCACAAACACAAAATCTGCATCGTATTCTTCCTTAAAATACCGGCCGATTAGCATCTCCTCTTCCGGCTCAAGATCATAGGGATTGCGGATCTTCCGGTCATATTTCTCGGAGACCAGTCTTTTTGCCTCGTCAAAACGTACCTGGGGAATCTGATCCACCTTTGGAAGTTTCACTTCCAGCAGGCTTAATTCCTTTGCATATTCTTTTTCCAAAAGATCTATCGTATACTGCAGAAATCCGGTTTCCATTTCCATAATATCCTGAAAACTTTCGATATACCCCATCTCAAGATCCAGGGACGTATACTCATTCAAATGGCGTTTAGTATTGTGTTTTTCTGCGCGAAAAACCGGTGCGGTTTCAAAAACCCGGTCAAATACGCCTACCATCATTTGTTTGTAAAATTGTGGGCTCTGTTCGAGAATGGCTGGTCTGTGAAAATAATCCAGCTTAAAGATATTTGCACCGCCCTCCGCACCTTTGGCGCCGATCTTCGGTGTGTGGATCTCTGTAAATCCCTGTGAAAATAGATAATCACGGAAGCCTCTGACAATGGCCTCCTGAATTTTAAATTTTGCCCGCTCCCTGATGTTTCTGAGAGCAATGGGACGAAGTTCCAGTTTGGTCTCCAGTGAGGTATCCAGTCTCCATTTACCCACCGGAATCGGCATGGGCTCTTTCGGTTCCGATAAGATCCTGACCTTCTTCAACCGGATCTCAAATCCATGGGGCGCCCGTTCTTCCCTGCTCACCCTTCCCTGAATCTCCACGGTGGCGGCTTCTTTCAGTTCCTTCAGCGGCAGATCCACCGCTCCGGTTTCAAAGACGGTCTGCACCAGCCCTTCCCGTTTTCTAAGAATAACAAAGGCGACCTCTCCCATATCGCGGATGGTGTGTATCGCTCCGTTCATGGAGATGTCCCTGCCTTCATAGCCCCCGGTGAGGATGTCTGAGATTTCCACTACATCTTTTTTTGTCTGTCCTGAAACAAATTCCATGATCCTTTCCTCTCTTTCTTTGTTTTTTGAGGTTTTGTTTCATCCAGGGCTAACGCAGACGCGCGACAAAAAGCCCGCCCCAGTGAAACAAATGTTTCGCCTGGGACGGGCATGAACGTCATTTATCCATAACCCGCGGTACCACCCGCGTTGAAGATTTTCTATAGATCCAAAAATGATAATCTCCCTCTCAATCTGCATATAACGGTGCCACCGGGTATGCCTACTTTACCGTTCAGCATACCAGCTCCGGAATGTTCTCCTGCTTACCGCTCCCGCGGGACGCTCTCAGTCGGTGACGTCTCTTCCTGTCGTAAGTTCACTGCATAAGCAATCGTTTCCTTCAATGCCTTTGACTAAATTATACACATTCTATCACAATTAATTCGTATTTGCAAGCGCAATTTACAAAATTTCATTCCCGGACTTTCATTACTCGTCCGCAGCAGCCACATGGATCGTAAGCTTCGGTGACCAGCTCACTGTCCCGTGCAGCTTCGCACTTTCCACCCACGCAAAATCCGGATTGTCCGTAATAATAGTGGGTTCCGTGACCATTCCATTATCATCGATGCCATTATTTTCTACATATATTTTGCAGGGATTTCCATTGGCATCGGTTCCAGAAAGGATATATCTGGCAGACAATGTTTCGATCTGCCCGTTGAACTTCAATCTCGTATCCACACAGTCTGAAACGATCTTCCCCTTAAAATTCGCACAATCCGATGCTCCTCCGAAATGGATCATCGAGGCTTTCCCTGTATTTCCTGTCACAGATGTGGTGCTGCCAATATCGATGGTAAAGGTAAAGATCTCATTCGGATAGGACTGGCTCTCATCCGGCCGGATCACCGGGGGAGGGGATACCGGCTCGGTATTTGACTCATTCCACAGAATATCAATGGTTTTTGTCCCATCGCCCTGATCCGTGATGCGCCCCTGCAGATCCGCTGTTTCAAGCCAGGACAACGCATCGCTGTCGGTTATTATAATTGGTGTTGTGACAGCCTTACCGCTCTCATCAACTATCCCATTGTCCTCGATGAACATGGAACAGTTTTTGCCCTCTGTGTCTGTGCCAGAGATCATATATCTCGAACATAGACGCGTCTCACCCTCTTTATAATCTTTTATAACAACCGTACCTTCTCCTGTGATCTCTCCATTCAGATATTCCCCGGCCACTTCACCTGTAAAATACTGCATATCCACGTGACAGGTACTTCCTTCCACAGAATATAACTCTGTATCAGATACGGTTACTGTCATGACCTTTCTGGTATAC
>CAMTDY010000207.1 GCA_947070915.1 uncultured Roseburia sp. | reverse complement strand
GATTAGAGGGACGGCACAGCGTGTTGGAGGCATTTCGTGCGGGAAAGCTTATCGAAAAGCTGTTTGTACTCAAAGGGTGTAAGGATGGCCCGGTGCTGAGTATATTAAGGGAAGCAAAAAAAGCGGGAACCCTGGTGGATTTTGTGCCGAAAGAGCGTCTGGACCATATGAGCGAGACGGGGAAGCACCAGGGAGTCGTGGCAGTTCTGTCGGCATTTCATTACAGTACTGTGGAAGATATGTTTGAGCTGGCAGGGCAGAGAGAGGAAGATCCTTTCCTTTTTCTGCTGGATGGGATTGAGGACCCGCACAACCTGGGAGCTATTATCCGTACCGCCAATCTGGCTGGGGCACACGGGGTGATCATTCCAAAGCGCCGTGCGGTGGGACTGACTGCTACGGTAGTGAAAGCATCCGCCGGAGCGATCCATTACACGCCGGTGGCAAAGGTGACAAACCTTTCAGCCGAGATGGAACGGCTGAAAGAAAAAGGGATGTGGTTTGTGTGTGCGGATATGGAAGGAGAGGTCATGTACTGTCAGAACCTGAAAGGCCCTGTGGGTCTTGTGGTAGGCAATGAGGGATCTGGCGTGTCGAGACTGGTGAAGGAGCACTGCGATTTTAAGTCAGCGATCCCCATGTCAGGGGATATTGATTCTCTGAATGCCTCTGTGGCGGCAGGGGTTCTGGCATTTGAGATCGTGAGGCAGAGGAAATACGCAGGCACAGCGAATCATAAGTGATTCATATAATGTCCGCTGCGCTTGTTGTGGGAAATGGAGATTTATATGGCAGAGCGGTATGAAGATCTGACAGATGAAGAAATCATATTTCAGATCCGGCAGGGGGATAATTCTGGTGTGGATTATCTCATGGAAAAATATAAAAATCTGGTACGCAAAAAAGCAAGGGCGCTTTACCTGATCGGGGGGGACAGCGACGATCTGATCCAGGAGGGGATGATCGGCTTATTTAAGGCGATCCGTGACTATCAGCCGGAAAAAGAGAATTTCTTTTATGGATTTGCCAATCTGTGTGTTGAGCGGCAGCTGTACAATGCAGTGAAGGGGGCAAACCGGCTGAAGAACTCGCCTCTGAATACTTATGTTTCCCTGGATGTCCCGGTGGGCGGCACGGGGACCGGGGAGACGGGGCAGACCCTGGGGGAAACCTTGGAAAAGGATGGGATATCCAATCCGGAAGATATCATGATCGACAGGGAGCGGGTGGGGAAGATTGAGGCATACATTCAGAACCAGCTGAGCAGGTTTGAACAAAAGGTGGTAAATTTATACATTGAGGGCCTGAGTTACCAGCAGATCGCCGGGCAGCTGGAACGCACGCCAAAGTCCATTGATAATGCCCTTCAGCGCATCAAGAAAAAATTAGGTGAATTGTGTTGATTACCTGTTGACATAATGATGTTACTCTGCTACAATAATGCGTGGGTTAAAAATTAATCTAAGCTGGCGTGGCACAGTCGGTAGCGCACTTCATTGGTAGTGAAGAGGTCACGGGTTCGATTCCCGTCGCTAGCTTTATAAAATATTAAGTTGTGGAAGATAGGAAAAGAGGAGACGTGAGTTAGCTCATGGGATTCTCTTTTTTCAATTTAGCCCAAATTCAAGGCATTTAGCCGCAGGATTATTCTGGCGGAGGATATTTGAGAATTATGAGGAAAGCACGCAGGAGGGAGTTATGGAAGCTTCAAGGAGCAGAGGGGAGATTATCGCCTCCCACACATTTACTTATTTTAATTTTCTGAATCTCGTACTGGCGGGGCTGATCCTTTTTTCGGGGCAGTATAAAAATATGCTGTTTATGGGGATCGTTATTACCAATGCCCTGATCGGGATCATTCAGGAAATAAAAGTAAAAAAACTGGTGGATGCGCTGTCTGTGGTCACTGCTACAAAGGCTAAACTGGTACAGGGGGAGGAGATTCGTGAAGTGCCGGTGGAAAGCCTGAAGAAAGGGGACAGGATCCGCATATCTATCGGCGACCAGATCCCAGTGGACTGTGTGGCCAGGGAATCCCAGGGACTGGAGGTAAATGAGTCCCTTCTCACCGGAGAGTCCATGGCTGTCCTGAAAAAAGGCGGTGATATCCTGTATTCAGGGAGTACAGCAGTGGCAGGTACGGCGGCAGCGGAAGTCATTCATGTAGGTGAAGATAATTATGCAACACAGCTTGTAAAAAAAGCAAAGACGAAGAGACGGGCTACTTCTGAGATGCAGATTGCCATAAAAAAAATCATTAAATATGTAGGCTATGCCATCGTGCCCATCGGAACGGTACTTTTTGTCATTCAGAGACAGGTGGCGGGAAATGACATATCCGATTCCCTGGTAAATACCGTGGCAGGCGTACTGGGGATGATCCCGGAAGGTCTGGTGCTTCTGACCAGTATCTCCTTTATCCTTGGCGTGGGAAGACTGGCGAAGAAGAATGCCCTGGTTCAGGAAATGGAGGCCATCGAGGCACTGGCGAGAGTGGATGTGCTCTGCCTTGACAAGACAGGTACGATCACTACCGGGGATCTCCGGGTAGAGAGGGTCATACTGGCAGGGGAAGCAGAAGAAAAGGAAGTGTATCCTGTTATGGAAAGTCTCTCCTATGCCTTTGAGGAGACCAACAGCACAACAGAGGCACTGCGGGATCATTTCAAAAATACGGAAAAGCTGGATATTATAGACAGAATACCCTTTAGTTCCCAGCGGAAGTATATGGGGATCACTGTGAGAGAGACAGGGGGAAAAAGCCAGTTTTTCCTTGGGGCACCGGAATACCTCACAGAAGACAGGAAGGCGCTGGAGCAGGCGGGGCAGTATGCCGCAGAAGGGCTGCGGGTTCTGCTGCTGGCAGACGGGAATCGACAGCCGCTTGCCCTTATTGTCCTGGCAGATGTGATCAAAGAGGATGCCCCGGAGACATTTCGCTTTTTTCGGGAAAAAGGTGTGAATATCAGAATATTGTCGGGAGATAATCCTTTGACGGTATCTGTTGTGGCGGAACAGGCTGGGCTTGACGGGGCAGAAAGATATGTAGATGCAAGAGAACTGCCGGAAGATCCAGAACTGCTTCGGGAAGAGATCAGCAAATACCAGGTGTTTGGCAGAGTCTCCCCGGAGAAAAAACAGTGTATCGTCAAGGCCCTTGAAGCAGAGGGGAACGTGACAGGAATGGTAGGGGACGGAGTCAACGATGTTCTGGCGCTGAAAGATGCGGACTGCGGCATTGCGATGGCTTCCGGCAGCGATGCCGCAAAGCAGAGTGCTCATATTGTGCTTCTGGATTCCGATTTTTCTTCCATGAAAGAAATTGTAAATGAAGGAAGGACGATCATATCTAATATAGAAAGAGTGAGTGTGCTTTATCTGACCAAGACACTATATTCCATTTTGTTGTGTGTGCTTTTTATCATTATCGGTAAAACATATCCGTTTATACCGATCCAGCTCAGCCTGATCGGTGCGACTGCCATCGGCATCCCAAGCTTTGTGCTGGCGCTGGAGCGCCACGAAGATACGATTCCGAGAGGATTTTTGAAAAATGTTCTGCGCATATCCCTGCCGGCAGCAGTTGCCCTGACCGGGGGGCTTGTGGTGATTGCATTTTTCTCCCGGCTGTTCCATGTAAATGAGGTGGTGGTTTCGACATGCAATCTGCTGGCTGGTGGTTTTGTGAGTTTTGCTGTTCTTCTGGTGGTGTGTATGCCAATGAGCAGAATGCGCTTTGGGCTCTGTGTGACGGTGATCGGATTGTTCTGCGGGGCGGTGCTCCTGTTTCCTCATTTTTTCAACGTCATATCCGTTTTTGAATTCCTGTTCTGACGATTATAGGGAAAGTTCTGTAAGTCCAAGCCGGATCAGCTCCAGCAGGCGTTCCATTTCCCCTTTCAGATAAAGGTAGCCCATCAATGCCTCAAAGCCAGTGGCAGTGCGGTAGTCGTGGATATCAGCGTTTTTCGCCACAGAATGGGATTTGGCATTGCGCCCCCTCTTAAAAATGGAGACCTCCTCTTCTGTCAGTGTGTTCATGATGCGGGACATAAGACCGGCCTGGGCTTTGGCATTGACAAGGCCGCTGGACTGCCGGTGCAGGGACTTCACAGTGCTGGATTTTTCCTCGACGATGATTGTCCGGACCACGATCTCAAACACGGCGTCTCCAAGATAGGCAAGGGTGAGGGGAGAGTAGCTGTTGATATCCCTCGGGCTGATCTGAAAGAAGTGATTGATGTTATCCAGTAAATGGTTCGCGTTCATTGATTAAGGTCTCCTTATTTTTTCAATTCATGTATATACGCCATAGGAATGACAAAACATTTCTATATATTCT
>CAMTDY010000206.1 GCA_947070915.1 uncultured Roseburia sp. | reverse complement strand
GTGCGAATGCGGTGAGGTGGAAGATATGGAATCCCATGAGTGGAACAAGGGGAAAGTGCTTAAGAAGGCGACGAAAAAGCAGGAAGGGGAGATTCAGTACCGTTGTACGGTATGTGGAAAAACGGTGAACCGTACCCTTGCCAAAGTCGGAACGAAGTTTACCAGCGGGTCGTATAACTATAAGGTAAGGATTGACAAAAATGGCCGTCCCACTGCCACACTGCTCGGTTTTGCCAAAGGTAAAAGCAAAAAAACGGTGATTGTGCCAGGAACTGTTTCCTTAAATGGTGCTGTTTACTCGGTGACAAAGATTGCCGATAAAGCCTTTGCTTCCAGCTTGAAAATACAGAAAGTTACGATCGGTAACAACGTTGAAAAGGTTGGCAACTACTCATTCTTCTTTGCGCAGAACCTGGAGTCCATTACACTGGGAACGGGAGTGAAAGAGCTGGGAGAACATGCTTTTTGCCACACTTACAAACTAAAATCTGTGGTGGTAAAAAGCAAGAAGCTGACAGAAGCGGTGACCGGTCTGCTGCATGGCGTCAATGTCAATGTCAGCATCAAAGTGCCCGCCAAAAAGGTAAAGGCATATCAGCAGGATGTATTTTACACCCATCCGCTATGTGTGAAAGCGGTGAAATAAATAAAGAATAAGAGTCCCCAGATGAGATCGTTCATTCTTTCAGAAGAGTGAACGATCTCGCTATTTTACAAGTGAATAAATGGAACAATATTTCCAATTTTTGTACAAATTTAGAAAAAGTTTGACAAAACATACCACAATGAGTACACTGAATTCAAAACAAAAATTTTTGTCTGGCTAAGCTGCCAGGCGGAGGAAAGGGATAAGGAAACATGAAAAAACATTTTGTTAAAAGAGTGGTAAGTGTACTGCTGGCTGGTGCTGTTTTAGTTTCAAGCATACCTGCTGCGCAGACCAGAGCAGCTTATGAGGAGAATACGCAAAGCATTGTCTATGAGACAGAGACGTATCAGGTCACAGGAAAGATAACCAATGAATGGAAGAACCATTACCAGGGTGAAATCATTCTGGAAAACACAGGGAAAGAAAAGATTGAAAACTGGAAACTGATCTTTGAGTCCCAGGATGAGTTTGAAAATATGTGGAATGCGAAGATTGAGGCTCATGAAGGAAATACATATATAATTAAAAACTGTGGCTATAATCAGGTGATCCAGCCGGGAGAGAAGGTGTCGATCGGGTTCCAGGCGGGTTATATCCAGGAAAAAGACATGCCGGATTCCTTCCGCATGCCCCAGTATGAAGTGGAAGAACTGGGGGAAAAATGCCGCCTGGCTTTTGATGTGGAATCTAAATGGAAGGAGGGCTGTATTGTAAAGGCAACATTGAAAAATGTATCCCAGGAAGATATCGAGGACTGGAAAATATCCTGGGAGATGCCATTAAACTATGAGATCAAGGAGATCTGGAATGCCGGGATCAGCGGAAGAGAAGATAGGGTATATAAGTTATCTTACGCGGATCATACTGCCATCATAGAGGCAGGGGAAAGCATAACCTTCGGTATGAAATGGACTTTTCCCGGGGACGGGGAAGACATACAGATGCCGGAAAACATAAGGATCACGCAGATGCGGGACTGTTCTCTTAAGATGGACGAGCAATGGCACCGGGAGATGATCCATGCCAATGACCAGGATGTGGTAAAAGCATGTAAAAAGGGCTATCAGGTAAAGGTTGGACTGCTGGACTCCGGCGTGGATTACTCGGACACCCTGTCCGTAGTGGAGCGGGAAAATTTTGTGGAAACCTATGACGATTCCAATATTCTTTATGATGACTTAAGCGGTCACGGGACAGCCGTCGCTGGTATCATGGGGGCAAAAAGGGAAAACAGAGACAGGGAAGAGGAAGATGAGGAAGCAGAGGAACCGGGGGATGACGTTCCTTTTGACGGTAGTTTTCTTACGGAAAGAGACAAATGTGTATCAGAAGGGGTTCCTCAGGAAACCCCGGAAGGGTTTACTGAACCGGAAGCAGGTGAGGTGGCAGCGGATTCGGAAGACCTTTCCCCTGGAGAAGAAGAGGATCTGCCAGCATTCCAGTATGCTGACAACTATGCAGACCATTATGCACAGATCGACGGGGTGAATCCCAATGTGAGGATTTATTCCGCAAGAGTGTTGGATGAGAAAAACCATGCGCCCATAGAAAGAGTGATCCAGGGCATAGAATGGGCGGTCGACCAGGGTGTGGATATCCTCAATATCAGCTGGGGAACCGACCGGGATGACGAGCGGCTGCACCGCGCTGTTAAATCCGCCAGTGACAAAGGGATTCTCATCATTGCAGCGGCAGGAAATGGGGAAGAGATTCAATATCCTGCCAGGTATGAGGAAGTGATGGCAGTGGGATCTGTGAATGCCAGGGGAGAGAAGGCGGAACAGAGTGCAGAAGGAGGGGAAATGGAAGTGGTGGCGCCGGGAGAAAACATCGCCTCCTATGGTGCCTTTGAGTGCCTGGAATCCTTTTCCGGAACCAGCATGGCAGCTCCGCAGGTGACAGCGCTGGCGGCAATGCTCTGGCAAAGAGATCTGGAAAAGCCGGCAGAGTTCATCCGCAGTCTTATCGACGTCACAGCAAATCACCTGGGGGATGAAAAAGTATACGGCTACGGACTGATCGACTGTGCCTATGCGCTGCAGTATTACGACGATTTTGAGAAAGAATACTCCGGGCGGAAGAAGATTACAGAAAATGTAGAGAACCTTCTGGAGACGGAGGAAGGGATCAAAAACGAAAAAGATGTCGTCGGCTGTGAGCAGGATGAAGCAGCGGCTTCCTGGGTGGGTAAAACGCACCAGGAACTGGCGGGAGACAGAGAGGACATAAAAGATGGGGCAGTGTATCCGGATAAAAGACTAAGTAATTTGAAAAAAATGAATGATAATCCGTATTTTCACGGCTACTATACAAAGGACTATATTCTGGGATATCTCTTTTTGATGGAGCAGGCGGGACATTACCTGAAAACCGGAAAGTGGTGGAAGAAGGGGCATTTTGATGACATGTTTAAGAATGCTAAAAAGTACCAGGAAGGGAAAAAAGCGCTGAAAGATAAGGGCGTTTCAAAGCGTTTGTATATAAAGTTTAAGGAATCTATGGAGTATAAAGGCTTTTGGGCAGAAGCAAAAAGTGAAAAGGAACGGAAACAACGTGCCGCCTTTGTTTATGGCATGGCGCTTCACACGCTGTCGGATGAATTTGCCCACAGCGCCTATGGCAGGATCAAGCCCCGGAAGGGAACGGAAAAGACGGATGAAGATTTCCTGAAATGGGGACGCATCACCCACGAGAAGAGCGAGGGGAAACATACAGAATATGGGAAAGGCAAGGTGCGTGGCAGAGCGGACGATCCGGAGATCGTTAATCTGCGGTATAAATCAGCCCAGCAGGTGTGCAATCAGGTGTTAAACAAAATCGGTATGAAGAAAAAGAAGTCAAAGTTAAAATCCTACAAAGGGAGCATTGATGAGTTCCGCGCCTGCAGAGTGAAAAGCTTTTCTTCCAAATTGGACGAGTATCTGTATAACGGATACGGGCTCCGCAATCTGTCGGGGTATCTCCGCATGCATGCCGGTAAATCGAATGACGAGGAGATATTATATCAAGCGGATCAGGCAGATGTGGGAAAAATATTTGACCGGACCTGGAACTATGAGTTTGTGTGGGTAAAGGTCTTCGACGAACACGCTAAAGTAGAAGTTTTTGATACAGAGGGAAAAAGAGACAGAGTGGTGGAGAAGAAAAAAAAGAAAGGATTCTTCGCATGGATCGGCGGGAGTTATACGATTCAGGTATCTGGAACGGAGGAACTCACAGGGAAACCATATGTGATCACCAAACAATATTCCTGTGACCGTACACCAGAAGACATCCAGAGAGAAAAATCGGCGGAAGAGGACCGGGACAGAAAAAGTAAGACGAATAAAAATCCGGTCCGGCTTATGTGTTCTGCCCGCCAGATCGAGATCGGAAAGGAAGAGATATCGAGATCTGTATTAAGAGGACGGGTAAATCAGGCGGATACAGGAGAACAATCGCCCCTGTCCGGTGCGGAGGTCCAGCTGACGGATTATAATACCGGGGCGGTGCATCAGTGCAGCTCAGACCAGAGCGGCATGTATGAAATCGCGGGTCTCTCTCCCGGCGTGTATAATATGTCCATCAGGAAGCCGGGGTATATCGATCTGGAAGTGAAGGTTACGGTCACCAGCAGCGATCCGGTTGTATACAATCCGGTGCTCACCCCGATCTCCGATGCGTATGATGGAAAAGGCGGAGCCAGAGGGACCATCGTGGACGCCAA
>CAMTDY010000205.1 GCA_947070915.1 uncultured Roseburia sp. | reverse complement strand
GCACGCCCAAACTTGTGTAATGCGCAAAAGGCGTGCGCGCATGGAGGAAATTATGAAAAACGGCAGAATAGTGAATTTCATATTGGAGATCAGCCAGGTTTTTCTTGTGTTTCTGGGTGTATACTCAGCAGTAATGTGTGCAGCGCTCAGTCTCTCCCTGCCAGTGAACCGCATGGCGACGACGCTGGTTCTTCTCAGTGCCGCATTTTTATTTTATGGCCTGTTTACGGTACTGGAGACCTTTCACCACGGCAAATTCTACGGGATGCTTGGCATTACCGCATTTGTGGTGCTGGTCATTCTCCGGTTCCGGGCCGTTCTGCTGAAGGGTGCCGTAACGATCATCAATACATATCTGAAAGAATTTATGAATTACACCCAGAGTAATGTTACTCTGTTATCCGGAAAAGGATTTGCCGGGGAAAGTGCGGGACTGGAGTACTGTACGACTCTCGTGGTAATACTTGCCGCCGGTTATCTTATTGCGCTGATCAGCAGTTGTTTTTACCGGAAAAGACGTTCCTCGGTCTATATGGGAGCGACTATACTGTTCTTTCTGGTGCCGGTGTCAGTGGGGAAAATTGGATATTTCTCCAATGTGATCACCTATATCTTTACTTCTATGGCAGTAGTGGGAACCCGTTTCCTGCGTTCGGACACGACAGATAAAAGAATGCGTCAGAAGCTCTCCCTGGTTCTGGCAGGAGTCGGCGTGGTGGCAGGATTGGTGACATGGCTGTTTTTACCGCCGAAGAGATACGATGCCAATATGGATCAGATCGTGGAGATCAAAAATTCAGCTCTTGCTCTCACGACATGGGAAAAAGAAGATATTATGACATGGTTCCGGGAGTATTTCAGCGGGGATGTCATGGAATATGGAAAGATCGGCAGAAAGAACAGTGTCAAGCGGAGCGGTAAAAAGCTGTTGAAGATCAGCGGTGATTTTGACACAGATCACGGTTTATATCTGAAGGGGTATACCGGTGCGGTGTATTCAGACAACCGATGGCACCAGATCAAAGATGAAGACGGTCAGTTTGCGAAGGAGCGGGATCAGCTGGCAGAGGATGGATTATCGGTGGACGGCTGGCACATGGTTCTCAGAAATCAGATCGGAGACAGCCAGACTACAGGAAATGATAAGTTGTGGACGACCGGAAAGCTCACTGTCCGAAATCTGGCTTTTGGATATGGCAATTATATCATTCCTTATTTCCCCACCATTCCCTTTTCTTCCACCGGCGGCCGTATGGAAAACACGGTCCCCGGGATTCAGTACGAGACCGAGTATTTTCCATTTCTCTGTACAGAATTAAGGAACGGGATGGCGGCGAACAGTTATCGTCTCGCTGCAAATGAATACTGGGTGAATTCCCAGGCGAACCGGAAGCGGCTGGCAGATTTTGCGGAGAAATATTATACCAGTGTTCCGGAGGAAGTATCCGGCATTGTAGATCAGTATAAAAATTATCTGAATTCCCAGGGGGGACTTCTGGATCAGTACAACCAGGGAGCTGCGTCCCTGTATCAGATCATCGAGGAGACCCGGAATTTTATCATGAATGATACAGAATATACACTTTCGCCGGGGAAGACGCCGGGAGATGAGGATGCGGTACAATATTTTCTTGCTTCCAATAAAAAAGGTTACAGCAACCATTATGCGACAGCGGCGGCAGTACTGCTCCGGAGTATCGGAATTCCAGCGCGGTATGTTGAGGGGATATACATCAGCAGGGAAAAGCTGGCAGATGTGAAAAATGTAACTACGGAGATCGAGGTAACCGATAAAAACTTACATGCCTGGGCAGAAGTATACCAGGAAAATTACGGATTTGTTCCCTTTGAATTCACACCGGGGATTGGCGAGGAAGATGCAGAGGAATCTCCGGTGACGGCGGAAGAGGATAATAATGGCGGTTCCCAGGGCCAGGACCAGGGCGGCGGGTCGGATGCCGCTTCGCCGCAGATGCCCACCCCGATGCCGGAAGATGATGATATGGAATTTGAAAATATCGAGACAGATAATTATAATCACGACAAGGAGGAAGAGGAGACAGAGAAAGCCAATCCTGAGCAGGAGACAAAGAAAGATAAGACTGGGAATGGAAGGACCTCTGGCGGTGTGGTATGGTGGAAGATTCTTCTCTGGATCCTGCTGGGGCTGGTTGTTTTTGCCGCAGCAGCAGAAGGTCAGCGCCGTCTCAGATTTCTTATCTTTGAAAAAAATATGAAAAAGAAAAAATATGGAAGACAGATCATAGCGTATTACCGGCATCTGGAAGGGGTGCTGCATCATGACGGGATCCGTTACCGTGGACAGAGTGTAGAAGAATATGCCGGAATGATGGCGCAGACTTATGGAATTCAGCAGGAAGAAGCATATGAATTTGTGTCCATCGTATTCTGTGCAAGTTTCAGTGCGAAAGTTTTCGACCGGGAAGAGATGCTGCGGTTCTGGAAATTATGCCGCCTGATCCGCCATAAGATCTATGCCGGACAGAGGGGAATGAAAAAACTGTATTATATGTATGTGTACTGTCTGTAGACAGAGAAGCTTCCTGTCAGATAAAAAAGAGAATCCCGAACCAATTAGTGGAAACTTAGTAATTGTTAAGTTTCCGGTAATTGGTCTGGGATTCTTCTATTCTACCCGGTGTTTGAGGATGATTTCTTCAAAACGACGGTTGGAAGCCTGCATTTCCGCTTCGGTTTCGAGGATCTCTATCTCAGAGTTCTCCTGATCCAGTTCTTCCAGAAGGTCGAATAGATCATCATCTGTAAAAAATGTCTCCATTATGCCCTCCTTGTTTTACCGCTTGTTGTATATTCAGTGTAGCACATCCGGCTGTTTTAAACAAGAGGTTTCTAAGAGTTTATAACTATTTTACTTTTTCCGACCGGGGAAGGCTGATCCTGCAGAACCGCCTCATAAACTGCTTATAGTTGAAGGGAAGCAGCGGATAAATGTAACTTTTTCCAGATATTGTTTTGTTGCGTACGATGCAGAGGATCGTGATAAGGATGCCTGCGACATAACCATACACATGGAAAGCGGCAGTCAGGCAGATTAGGATGAGCCGCATAAATTTCAGGGCGTAGCCAAGTTCAAAGCTGACCTGTGTATAGTTGGCGACAGCCACGAAAGCCATATAGAGCATGATCTCGGAATTGAACCAGCCGGAACTGACGGTATAATCTCCCAGAACGATACCGGCTACTACACTGAGAGGGGTACTGAACATGGTTGGTGTGTTCAGGGAAGCCAGCCGCAGACCGTCAATGGCGAATTCCAGGATGAGCAGCTGCATAAAGATCGGTATATTGATAGGGTCTTCAATAACGATAAAGGAAAGGCATTCCGGGATCCACTCGGGTTTCATAAATAGCAGTAAAAAGGTCGGCGTCAGCAATACGGCGAGGATGTTGATAATGATCCGGGAGATCCGAAGATATGTTCCGGTGACCGGGGGAAAATAGTAGTCATCTGCATCTTCGATGATATCGAAGACAGAAGTCGGAAGTATCATTGCCGACGGGGAGGTGTCTACCAGGAGTACAATACTGCCCTCCAAAATGCTGGCAGCAGTAGTGTCGGGACGTTCTGTGAACTTAAATTTGGGAAAGGGATTGTACCATTTGTGCTGGTAAAGACATTCGGCAAGGCTTTCCTGGTTCATGGTCAGGGCGTCAATATCGATTTTGCCCAGCCGGTTCTTGATGTCCTGCAGCATTTTAGGTTCCACCCGGTCTGACATATAGGCGAGAACTACATCGGTCCGGGAACTGCGTCCTATCGTATTCATTTCCATTACGAGTTTTGGGGAACGGATGCGGCGCCGGATCAGTGCGGTATTGTATACAACGGTCTCCACAAAACCATCCTTGGATCCCCGCATGACTTTGTCCTTTTCCGGTTCATCCACACCTCTGGCCGGATAGGTTCGGAAGTCCATGGCAAGAAATTTGTCATAGCCGTCTACGATCAGGATCGGCACACCGGACAGCATTCTCTGAATCAAAGTATTTTCATCTGATATGAGATCAATTTCCCCATAGGGGAGAGCGCTTTTCAGAAAGTCATGGGCTGTCTCTGGCATATCTTCCGGAGTAAGTTTGTATAGATATTCTAGTATCTTTTCCATAACTTCATCTTTACAGAAGCCATCAATAAAATAAAAACAAGCCGCTCGGCCACCAACTGTCACCACCCTGTAGATCAGATCAAAACTTTTATCCACCTGAAAAAGTTCGTCGATCATCTTTTTATTCGTCATAAAATCCCTGGAAAAAGTTTCAGACATCCGCGCTGCCTCCTCTGATGATTTTGTATTTCTGATTTATTACTGTCTCTTATACACATCT
>CAMTDY010000204.1 GCA_947070915.1 uncultured Roseburia sp. | reverse complement strand
GGATTTCCATAGATATTTCTGTACAGTTCAAAGCACATATTATACAGTTCTTAATAAACAACCAAAGAATTTGGATTAACAAAATGTCCTTTTGGATCTTCCCATCCATACTCAAAAAGAACACGTTGTCCGATCTGAAGCCTATCGCCCGCATCTTTGTCTTTCACACCATTCACAGTGGTAACCATATCCTCATCAATAATTACTTCTGTATATTTGGGACCGCCCTGATAACA
Organism: uncultured Roseburia sp.; assembly: GCA_947070915.1. Taxonomy (GTDB): domain Bacteria; phylum Bacillota; class Clostridia; order Lachnospirales; family Lachnospiraceae; genus Eubacterium_F. The sequence continues at coordinate 4,133 of CAMTDY010000204.1, read as the reverse complement.
TGCCAGATCAACTACACTGTCATTTTTCCCAATAATATAGAATGTAGCCACATTCTTTGTATACTGTGCATTTCCCTTATTCCGGTATTCCATGATCATTTGATAAACGCTCTCAGAAATGACAATTGCTGCATAGGCAGTTATATTTTCTTTACCATTGCTATATGTATAAGAACTACATCTAAAATACTCTCCTGCTTTGATAGAATCCGCTGTTATAACCGCGGAATCCTTCATGATCGGAATGTCTGCTTTCACCGTCGTGGTATACTCCTTGTTGTCCGCAGAAAGCATTGTAATATTATTTCCATTTACATTTGTCACCTTATAAAATGTAATATCTGTCAGCAGAGTCATATCCGTTATGTTTGCAGTATTATTCGTGTTGGTATTGGTGTTGGTATTATTGTTAGTATTGTTGTTTGTGTTGGTATTATTCTGATCCACACCCTTATTCGTCACCTGAATCCTGACTGCTGCTTTCTTTTTTCCCTTCTTTGCCGTCAAGGTTGAAGAACCTTTCTTTTTCGCCTGAACAGTCACCGCCTTTGCATTCTTTCCTTTTACGATCGCGATGCTCTTACCCTTGACCGTCCATTTCACCTTCTGATTCGCTTTGAACTGCTTTTTTTCCCCCACCTTCATAGACACTTTTTTCTTCCCTTTGATCGTTACCTTTTTGGCCGCACTGACTGGACTGTATACAGAACCTGCCACGATGGCTCCCGTCAGACAAATAGCTGCCAGTTTCATTCCCTTTGATTTCATCATACTGTTCCTTTCCTTTCATAAATAATGATTGGTTTATGATACATTGGAATTATAACACATTCTTAGAAAAGAGACAACATAATATGAATTAAAGCGCCAATTCATCCACAGAAGCCATGTCTTACATTAAATATGGGGCTGTTGCACCGATTCCCCGGTATAACAGCCCCGCACGATCTTCTCGTCCGAATTTCTTATGGTGAAGCCGCCGTTGTTTCCAGCGGCACAAGTTCAACTTTAATCTCCGATATGACTAGATTTTTAATTTTAACGCCCCATTGTGACTTTAATGTAATACGGTTACATTCCCTGCCTTTGGCGGTAAGCTCCACCGTTCCCGTAAAGGAATTATCCACATTCTTAGTCGGGTTAAGGTATATTTCGGTATCTTCAACAAAATCTCCCGAACCTTCCGATCCCTGGGGAACCGTCCAGATCCTAAAGTCAGCTGTTCCCCAGGAAGTTCCTGATACCGTTACTTTCAGCTTCTGCCCAGGAGCCACCGTAACAGGAATCGGTAAATGCATAAATGTTGAATCACCACTACCCGTTTGTGTATCGTTCACTCGGATGGTATCGCTATCCAGGTCGTAGGAACCACATTTGCTGTCTATCACTACCTCAGATAAAGAAACTTTCTTCACCGGGCTCTCTGTAGGAACCGGTGTCGGCTCCAGTTCTGCGGCAGAAGTAACTCTCACCTGCCCTGCCTGTTTCCATGAAGCAGAAAGCAGATTCAGGTGCATAGCAGGACGGACACCGCCTCCCTCATTGACTACGATATATCCAGAGCAGTCTACAACACCCCCGCTTCCGGTATATACTGCATTAAATGGGAAACTTCCCAGTGACCTCTGCCACCACCAGCCGTTTCCGGCATCGTCTGCCCATGCGCCTTTGGCACCGGCATATGCAGTATTTTTCGCCTGTCTCGTCTGGGAATCCTTCTCGTGATACATTGCAAATCCATAGCTCTTATTGCGTACCTCTTCCGCTGAGAGCAAATATATTTTATCTGTGGTATCCACTCCGTTTACCGTACCGTACTGTGGGTTATTTTCTGTCGAAACGGTGGTTGGCAAAATAGCATTCTGCTCTTCTTCAATAAATGCAGTTGAATAGAAATCATTATTCAGCCATTGACGGATGCTGCTGCCTTCCCAGGTAATCTCGCTGCAATTCTGATCATGGTAGGGCTGGGTATCCAGATTCTGGTCTGCCACGATAAGGGCATCGTTTCCATCCACTGACAAAACTCGCCATTTAATCGGCTCTTTCTTATAATATTTTCCGCCCGAATACATCATACTGGTTCCATCCGAATCCTTGTACTCTGTATTATCTACCGGACTCTGAGGAGGCTGTTTGGGCTCATACAGACTCTGGTAATAGGATCCAAAAGTGATACAATCCCATACAACATCGTCTCCCTCTGCTCCCGGACTGGTAATCCCCAGAGGACCCGGTTCCCTCGTCACGATCGGTTTCGGGGTCGGAGTTGGCGTTGGTTTAGGTGTAGCCTTTGGTGTCGCAGTTGGAACAGGATTCAAATCTCCTTCCGTTGGATTTTCTTTATCGCTGAATACCAGTGATTTAATCGTAATCTTGATGGTCTTTCCCGCATCCAGTTTATCTGGATTAAAGATCTGGAAGCCGCGGATAACTCCCCCTTTACATTCATTTGTCACCTTAAAGATAAGAGTCTTTTCTGTCTTAGACTCTACAACCTGTTTGCCCCAGTTGGGATGTTTACCCGCATTGGTATTCGTCACTCCCACTGCATCTGCATCATACAGTGCATGGCCAAGACCTCCGCCCTCACTTGTATAGGTCAGGACAACGGATTTATAATCCCCTTTTGTAAGATCCGGCAAAAAGAAATTCAGCGCCGCATACTGACTGAGGAAAGTTACTGTGACAGAACCATCGGGATTGTTGACGATGGTAGCACCGCTTTTAGACTCGTTGTGAATCGCTCCCTCTTTCGTCAATTCAAAATGGAACGCAGGTGCTGCTGTCGCCCCAGGATCATTTGGTTTTTGTGATGGAGCTGCCGAAGATTCCCCTGGTTTTGTCGTTGAATCCGGTTTTTTGGTTGGTGTCGTTCCTGGCTTTGATGTCAGTATCGATGGTGAAGCCGATGGACTTAATGACGAAACTGGTGCCGTAGGTACTGGTGTCTCGATCGGTTTCAAATCTTCATCCGAAGGATTTTCCTTGTCGCTGAAGATCAGAGATTTTATCGTTATGGTAACTGTTTTGCCTTCTTCCAGCAGATTCGGATTGAAGATCTGGAATCCCCGGATACATCCTCCCTCACAATCATCAGTAACTTTTAAAATTAGTGTCTGCTCTTCCTTTGACGCTTTGATCTGGCTGCTCCAATCCGGGTGTTTGCCGGCATTTGAATCTGCAGGACCTGCCATCTGTGTATCATACAGTGCATGGCCGAGGTCTCCGCCCTCACTCGTATAGGTAACAACGACAGACTTATAATTGCTGTAATAATTCTGTGCATTATCCGGCAGGAAGAAATTCAGCGCCGCATACTGCTGTGAAAATGTAACTGTAATGGAACCATCCGGATTGTTAACAATGCTGGCACCGGAAGGCGATTCATTCTGGTAAGCTCCCTCTGCTGTCAGATCAATGTACTGAACCGACGGCGCCGGCACATCAGGTCTGTCATATTTAGGAGTCGAAACCGGCGGTCCTGGCGGCAGGGAAGACGCCTGTGGCGTACTCTGCGGAATAACAGGATTGTCTGACGGTGGCTGGGGTACGGGATCGTTATTTACAGACGGATCGTCTACAACTTTTTTATTGTCCACTTTATTCACAACCTGAATCTTACAGGTCGCTTTTTTCTTCGTACCTTTTACCTTGGCCGTGATCGTTGCCTTTCCGATCTTCAACGCCTTGACCACACCTTTTTTAGAGACTTTGGCAATCTTCTTTTTACTGCTTTTCCAGACAACTTTTTTCTGTGTTGTCTTTTTAGGCTTAAAAGAAACCTTAAGTTTTAAACTCTTTCCTTTTTCTAGTTTATATGTTGAATGGTTTAGTACTATCTTTTTGAGTTTTACATTCTTCTTTCGGGCAAAACTGATCGTTGTACCCATAGGAGAAATAAGCATTAGCACCATCAACATACTCATGAACCATGCTATTTGTTTTTTCCCATATTTCATATTGAGATACTCTCCATTCTGAGGCGTCCCTTCATAAAAAAATATCTGAAACCGGCATTACCAGTGACGCCCCTGCCAGGTAATGCACCAATACGGTGTGTTAACATATCTACACACCATATAGTCTGTCTCTTATACACATCTCCGAGCCCACGAGACGGAGCTACATCT
>CAMTDY010000203.1 GCA_947070915.1 uncultured Roseburia sp. | reverse complement strand
ATGAAAAGAATACTATCCTTTTTGTTTATACTGACACTGATCACCTGCTTTGTACATACCCCGGCTGCTTCGGCGGCCACATCAGCGCCCCGGGTTAAGACCACCATTACAAAAGAGGAAGGCGGAGGCTATTATGTAGAAACGATTACCGAGACCAGTCCCCTGTCCCTCTATAGTATCAGCCCCTGCAGCGCCAGCGCGGCCACAGTGAGACAGACAAGAAATATCGAATATTATAATTCCAGCAATTCTCTCTGCTGGCGGTATTCCCTGACGGGAATCTTTCACTACATTACCGGGATCAGTGCCGCATGTGATGATTCCAGGGCAAAAGTGACGATCTACAACCCCGCTTATTCCCTATATGATGAAAAGCACTCCCACTCCGGAAACACCGCCACGGGAACGATCAAAATACGAAAACAAACTTTAATTACGACTAAAACTATTTCTATTACATGCAGCAAAAACGGAACTTTTAGTTATTAACGGAGACTTCTATGAACCAGAAAAAAGAATTAAAAAAGATTGCCAGACAAGCATTTCCCCTTTTCAGGTATTCCTTTTTTGAGGGAAGAAACTATAGAAAAAGCCTATATAACGAGATGTCTGCCTATTGGCACAATCATCCGGAGACCTTATCGGAAGATATAAGAGATTTATTCTGCGGAGAAGAAAGCATGGATGAGGAGTATACAAACATCGGTATTCCCCAAAAAGCAAAGATGTGTTTCATTATTTTAGGATTATTGATCATTATCTGTGTTGCACTTTTCTTTATTTCTGGTTCATGGGATGCCCCTACGATTACAACGAATTGATGTAAGAGATACACTTTATTATTAGCAGAACATCAACCGGGAATATTTTATGATGTTAAAAATATTCCCGGTTGATGTTTTTCTCCCAAAAAACTTTTCAAAAGTCTCCTGAGCTTATTGAGTTCTCACCAAAATAATACATATACACATCTTCCAAATTGTTGCCCTGGACTTTTTCGATCAGTGCCGCAGGCAAATTGTGGTCAGCAGCAACGATATTATCTGCTGCATGCCTCGAACACCCATGTCTGGTTCGATGTTGCGTTATACTGCCACTGGCACACATTGGTTCCATCGGTTTTACCAAAGTTGTACACGTCAAGCCCCTTTGCATCTTTTGTGACTTTGGTCGTTATGCCAAAGGTATTTGTTGCCGCTGTTTTCTGGATCTTGAACATCTGGGCTTCTGCACCGTTAGCTGAATAAGTCTGAATATTAGCTCCGTCACTGTTGGCGCCGTATTGTACATCCAGCATATATCCCAGGCCGTTTTTCAACGTCACATAACCGTTTCCAAGATTGGTGACATACCATTTCTGACCTGCGGATGCGGTGCCTGTTCCGATTACTACATTCACACTGTTTCCGCCTTTGTTATCTGCGGTCTGCAGGTATTTACCAGAATTCGTATTCTTAATATAATACCAGCCATCTGACAGGGATCCACTGCTGCTCTGCACCTGATCCGCTATCTTCTTTATAGACACGTCATCCACAAAGAAGGACACCAGATCCTGGGCAACAGGATCCGACTTATAAGCGGTCTCGATAAACACTCTTACATTACTTAGGTCAGCCCCCGCCGGAACGGTATATTTACCGTTGATCACCGCCCACCTGTCACCAGCTGTTGTCACAGAGGCCATATTTTCAATCTTTCCGTCACCATAAATGATACTCATGAAAAACTTCGTCTGACCGGTTGCACCGGGATTCTCTGACAGATTGTAGCGCACTGCGGCACTGACCTGATAGGTCTTCCCTTTCTCAAGACGGCCTGTCATATCCTGAACCGCTCCGGCAGATGTCATTTTCCTGCCCGCTGCTTTCAAGGAAAGTTTTCCCGAATGCACCGTCACATAACCCAGGCTCAGATTAGATCCATACAAACTGTTCCAGTTCGTCAGCCCATCCTCGATATTCCCATTCTTTACCAGTTCGTCCCCGGATGGCGCAGGCACATCGACTGCTGTATTTGTTCTCGACATCTTCCAATAGTCCAGATAGAAAAGTTCGCCAGAAGATGAACCTGTGAAAACAAAATAGATGTCATGTACACCTGTTGCCGTTGAAAGAGACGCGGAATATTCTTTCCATGCGGTTGAACTTCCGTTGATCTGTACTTCTCCCAGCTTGGTGCCGTACCGGCTGTCCAGTCTTACCTCTACTTTTCCGCCGCCATTTACGGGCTGGGCGCCGATTGTAATAGATTTCAGTCCCGTTTTCAGATCAACGTCCGATACAGCCAGCCAGTCCCCGTTATGAATATGGGATACTTTCATATTGGAGGACTGGATAAAAGAACCTGGCTGCCAGGTCATACTGGTTTTCAGCCCGCTGCTCCAGCCAATGGTCTCCGCCTCATTTCTCACATAAGGATCCAGATTCTTCGTCTGTGCCACGCCCTGATAGGTTCCTTTGACCAATTTAATATGTCCATTGGAATCGTAGGAAACCTTATCCATATGTGTTGAGCGGTATCCCTGGCAGTTCGCCGGGAATCCCAGCGCTTTGGTCACCGTCTGCGCATGGTATGTCAGATAAGTACTTCCATTAAACTCAAAAAAGGCATGATGATTATTTCCACCAATTCTAAAGTATGTATATGGGTTTTCATGCACGACGCCGACATAAGTAAAAGGTCCCATGGGACTGTTGCTCTCCATGGCGCAGATGTTTCCATTGCCGGTTATCGAAAGGTTATTTGAGAAATTGGAACAATATGTATAATAATATTTTCCGTTCTTCTTATGTATTCCAGAATCCTCAAAGAGCCCAGGAGCGTTGATCGTCACTGCATTTCCCGCCAGCTGAACCATATTATCTGCCAGACGGACCACTCTCGCAGTTCCAGGATAATTTTTCTGATTCTGGGACGCATTATCCCCTCCTGGTATGCCTCCGCCATAATACAGATATCCCGTTCCGTCATCGTCAACCAGCACAGCCGGATCAAACAGCCACTCCACCCCCTGGGCCGCCTGAGAACCTCTACGGATCAGATGGCTTCCTGTCGGCGGCTCAGTAAATGGTCCCAGCGGTGAATCCGCCTGCAGAACACCGATGCCGTTAGCATTATCAGCAAAATATAAGAAAAACTTGTCCTTGCCATTGATGCGCTTCCAGCACGCAGCCGGCGCCCAGGAATTTCTCGCCCAGGATGCAATATCAGCCACTTTGATCTCCCCGTGGTCCACCCAGTTCACCATATCACTGGAAGAGGAAACGGTAAGCGTCGTAATGGTACTATACTTATTGGAAGCTGTCGGATTACCGCCCCCATCTTTATTTGTGTTGTCATAGCATTCGCTGTCGTTTGTCATATACACATAAACTCTTCCATTGTAAGTCATGGCAAAGGGATCCGCTGCAAACTTATGATCCATAATAGGATTGTTGTTTGAAGAGCTTCTCACAGAGCCGCTTACCAGCTTATCCGCAGCAAAGGTTTCTTCAAACCCCGCCAATGAAACGATCATCCCCACAATGATCAGCATACCCGCTACATACAATTTTGATTTGATTTGTTTCGTCATGATACCTTCCTTTCCTAAATTTGTAAACCTCTATTTTTTTGGTTTTTGCTAAATTTATTGCATTTTTTAAATGTAACCACGAACCTGATGAGTAATCATCTACCTTCCCTCCTTTCCGTGATTTATTATCAGATTCAGTATTACATTCAGAAGCATAACCGTTAAACACATTGTACCAAATTATGGATAAAATGGCTAGTCTGAATTCCAAATTTTCTGCGTGAAAATTTGATTTTTTCTGCTAAAAATTTATCAAAAAACGCCTATCCCCAAAAAGATAAGCGTTCCATATCCATAATATATGATTATATCAATGTCATCCGTTAAGATCTCAGCGTTTCTGTCTTCCTATAGCGGCCACATTAATTATTATGGGCAATCTCATATGCGAGCTTCAATAAATCTTCCACCTTTTCTAAGATACTCGGCTCAAATTTTTCTAATGCCTCTGCAATCCCTTCGTCAAATTTGGTACTACCACGTCCAGTCATAATGTAATCCGCACTTACATCCAGTGCTTCCGCCAGATTTATCAATGTATTTGCAGAAAATCCCTTTTCATTGCGCTCAATTTCAAACAGGAATTTGGAAGAAATACCTGCTCTTTCTGCCAGCCGCTCCCTGGAATATCCCCGGTCAAGCCGAAGCTCCATAATTCGATACCCAATGTCTTTGTTCTTTATATCTTTCATCTTGCTGTAACTCTCCTTGTAAAAAAATTCTAGTCCTTTTAAACCGTATTTACAATGAATAATAATTCATATTTCTTTTACATATTGTTCAGAAAATATAATATCTGTCTCTTATACACATCTCCGAGCCCACGAGACGGAGCTACATC
>CAMTDY010000202.1 GCA_947070915.1 uncultured Roseburia sp. | reverse complement strand
CAATACTAAAATGCTTCAGGTAAAGGAAACGAATAAGAACAAACAGCAGGATTCCATGGCATCAAGTATGAAGATGATGAATTATTTTATGCCATTTATGTCCGGTATATTTTGTCTTTCATTGAATATAGGTATTGGGCTTTACTGGATCACCAGTTCTATTTTCCGTATCGTACAGGCATATTTTATCAATCGTCATGTGGACAAGATTTCCTTGGATGATCTGATTGAACAGAATAAAGAAAAAGCAGCTAAAAAAAATAAAAAGAGAGAAGAGATGGCAAAGCAGATGGAGATGTATTCCAAACAGAAGACAAGCTCCATTAAAACAGTAACAAATTATCAGAATACGGCTTCTTCTGATAAATCGGATAAGAAGATTCATCATGTTGAAGTAAACAAAGATATTGAACCGGGGAGTATTTCCGGGTATGCTCATATGCTGTCAGGAAATAGAAAAGAGAATAAGTAATACGGCATTTTGACTGATTGGAGGAGATTGTTATGTCGAATTGGCTTGAGATTAGTGCAAAGACTGTTGATGAGGCATTGACGGAAGCGTTGATAAAGCTGGAGACAACAAGTGACCAGATTGAATATGAAGTAATTGAAAAGGAAAGCAGCGGACTGCTTGGCTTATTCAGCAAGCCGGCGAGAATCCGGGTCTGTAAAAAAGAAAGCGTGGATGATAAAGTCAGGAATTTTTTATCTGATTTATTTGAAAAGATGGAGATTGAAGTAGAGGTAGTTCTTGATTATAAAGAAGAAGAAGGAGTTATTGAGATTGAACTCAAAGGCAGCGAGATGGGGCTTCTCATCGGTAAGCGTGGACAGACTCTGGATTCTATTCAATTTCTTACTTCTCTTGTGGCAAATAATAACAGAGAAGATTATGTTAAAATTAAAATGGATACTGAAAATTATCGTGAGAGAAGACGACAGACCATCGAAAATCTTGCCAAGAATATTGCAAGTAAGGTAAAGAAGACCCGTAAACCGGCGTATCTTGAACCTATGAATCCTTATGAGAGAAGGATCATCCACGCTGTACTTCAGAATGATAAGTATGTGGAGACATACAGTGAGGGAGAAGAGCCCTTCCGTAAGGTTGTCGTCAATATTTCTAAAGAGTATGCAGATATGCCGCCCCGCAGAAATAATTACCGCAGGAGAAATAATTACAATGGTCATGGCGGTGGTAATTACAGACGGAAACCTTATAACAGAAATTACAGGCGTGAAAATAAAGATAATTTTGAGACGAATAAAGAAAGCGAATAAATATTATCAATGGCAGCCAGGCGGCGCCAATCCGAATCTGCCATGAGGCGGGTTTAGATTGGTGCCGCAGCTTTTTAGGGGGATCTTATGTTTTATGATGATACCATTGCAGCGATTGCCACAGCTTCTCTGAGCGGAGGGGTTAGTATTCTTCGCATCAGCGGTGAAGATGCGGTTTCTGTTGCAGATCGTATTTTAGAACTAAAAAATAAAACATTGGCGGAGTGTAAAAGCCATACGGTTCACTATGGCTTTGTTGTGGATGAGAACTTACAACGGCTGGATGAAGTGATTGTTCTTCTGATGCTGGCTCCTAATAGTTATACAAGAGAAGATGTGGTAGAGATTCAGTGCCACGGAGGAGCTTTGATCTGTCAGGAAATTCTGGATCTTATTTTAAGACAGGGTGTTCGTATGGCAGAACCCGGAGAGTTTACAAAACGTGCTTTTTTGAATGGAAGGATTGACTTGTCCCAGGCCGAAGCAGTGATGGATCTGATTGAATCCAAGAGCCGTTATGCCATGGAGAGTTCCATGAGCCAGTTGAAAGGAAGTGTCAAAGAAAGAATTGTTTCTTTGAGAAAACAGATTCTGGATGATGTTGCTTTTATTGAGGCGGCACTGGATGATCCAGAGCATATTTCCATGGATGAGTTTGAAGATCAGTTTTGTGAAAATCTGAATCATTGTATCTGTGAATTGAAGCAGATCAAGGATAATTACAAGAATGGAAGGATGATCAAAGAAGGAATTCAGACGGTGATCATAGGAAGACCAAATGTTGGAAAATCTTCTTTTTTAAATAGAATACTTGGGGTTGACCGGGCAATTGTCACGGATGTTCCTGGAACCACAAGAGATACATTGGAAGAGGATGTGAGATTGGGAGACATGCTTCTTCATGTAATTGATACTGCAGGGATTCATGAGACTGAGGATGTGGTGGAAAAGATTGGAATAGAAAAAGCATTGGATAGTATGGAGGCTGCTGATCTTTGTATTTTGTTGATCAATGGAAATGAGAATCTGAAAGAGGAAGATCTTGATCTGATGAAAAAGATTTCTGATATTCCGGGAGTTATTTTATTAAATAAAAATGATCTTTCTGTTAAGATTGATCCAAAAGATTTATCTGAATATACAGATAAGAAAGTGATTTCTTTTTCAGCTAAGACGGGAGATGGGTTGATAGAACTGGAAAATTATGTTAAACAACAGTTTTATCTGGAGCACCTTTCTTTTAATGATGAGATTTATATCAACAATGAGAGACAGAAGCAGGCAGTGGAAGAGAGTTATATTAGTTTGATGAATGTAAGGGAAAGTATGGAGTTGAATTTGGGTGAGGATTTTTATACCATAGATTTGATGAATGCTTATGAACAGTTGGGGCGGATTATTGGGGAGAGTGTGGATGATGATCTGGTAGATACCATCTTTAGAAAGTTTTGTATGGGTAAATAAATATTGAGGAGTATTTACGATGGAAAAAAGATTCGATAAATGTTTGAGAGAAAAATGGGATGCTGTGGTAGTAGGTGCAGGTCATGCTGGTTGTGAGGCGGCACTTGCTCTTGCGCGTCTCGGATATAAGACTGTGCTGTTTACTGTTAGTGTAGATAGTATTGCTATGATGCCATGTAATCCAAATATTGGTGGTTCATCAAAAGGTCATCTTGTGCGGGAGATCGATGCTCTCGGGGGGGAGATGGGAAAAAATATCGATGCGACCTTTATTCAGAGCAAGATGTTAAACCAGTCCAAGGGACCTGCAGTTCACTCCTTAAGGGCACAGGCAGATAAGAAAAATTATAGTCAGCTGATGAGGGAGAAGTTAGAAAGTAATGAAAATATATCTGTGAAGCAGGCAGAAGTTACAGAATTGATTGTAGAGGAAGGTAAGATTACAGGTGTTAAAACTTATACGGGAGCAGTTTATGAGTGCAGGGTATGTATACTCTGCACTGGTACTTATCTTAAGTCCAGATGTATTACAGGGGAAGTCTCGGTTCAGACGGGACCAAATGGTCTGATGTCTGCTAATTATTTGTCAGAATCGTTAAAAGGGCATGGAATAAAATTGCGGCGTTTTAAGACGGGGACTCCAGCGAGAATAGATGGAAATACTGTGGATTATACAAAAATGGAACCACAGTATGGAGATGAGAAGATTGTTCCTTTTTCTTTTACTAATAATCCTGAGGATCTGGAACGGGAACAGATAAAATGCTGGCTTACTTATACCAATGAAAAAACTCACGAGATCATACGTGATAATCTGGATCGCTCCCCTTTATATTCCGGAATGATCAAGGGAACTGGTCCCCGGTATTGCCCTTCTATTGAGGATAAAGTGGTGAGGTTTGCAGATAAAAACAGACATCAGGTATTTATTGAGCCAGAAGGTTTGTATACATCCGAAGTATATATAGGGGGTATGTCCAGTTCTCTTCCCGAAGATGTTCAGGCAGACATGTATCATACAGTACCGGGACTGGAACATGCCAGGATTGTGAGAAATGCTTATGCTATTGAATATGATTGTATTGATTCCCTGGAATGTAAGCCATCCCTGGAACTTAAGAAAATAGATGGTGTTTATAGTGCCGGTCAGGCTAATGGCAGTTCCGGTTATGAAGAGGCGGCAGCCCAGGGACTTATGGCAGGTATCAATGCAGCTAGAAAGATGCAGAGCAAAAAACCTATTATATTGGATCGTTCCCAGGCATATATTGGAGTTTTGATTGATGACCTGGTAACAAAGGGTACCAATGAGCCTTATCGTATGATGACTTCCAGAGCAGAATATCGTTTACTTCTCCGTCAAGATAATGCGGATCTTCGTCTTACTCCTATAGGTTATGAGGCTGGTTTGATTGATGAGGAGAGATATCAGAATTTATTGCAAAAGGAAGAACTGATTAAAAATGAAATACAGAGGATTAAGCATACTTCGGTGGGAGGAATTAAAGAAGTACAAAGTCTTTTGGAGGAACATAAAAGTACACCTTTAGCCAGTGGAATTACTCTGGCGGAATTAATTCGACGTCCTGAATTATCCTATGATGCAATTTCTAAAATAGATATAGATCGTCCTGATTTACCAAAGGATGTCTGTGAACCTGTCTCTTATACACATCTCCGAGCCCACGAGACGGAGCTACATCT
>CAMTDY010000201.1 GCA_947070915.1 uncultured Roseburia sp. | reverse complement strand
TCAGCAACCCGGCGAATGTACTTGTCATAAAGCTGACGGCAGATCAGTCCGGCACTATTACCAGAGAATTTTCATTGGAATCCGAACAGAAAAAAAAGGAAATAGCTGTGGATGAGGAAAATGGAACAGTTACCATGACCGGGCAGCCATCGGATCAGAAAGCGAATGGTTTGAAGTTCGCCCAGCAGATCAAGATCATCCCAGAGGGAGGCAGGATGCAGAAATCCAATGACTCCACTCTTCTGGTGGAGGGTGCGGATTCTGTGGTCATTATAATGGGAGCAGGTACCAATTATCAGGTTGACGATTCTGCCACAACCTATGATTACTTTATGCCGGGAGATCCCCTTGATGATGTGGAGAGTGAGATCGGGGAGGCAGTGGAAAAAGGTTATGACAAGTTACGCCAGGAACATATAGAAGACTACAAAAACTTATTTGACCGTGTGACGCTGGATCTGAATGTTCCAGACATGCCGGAAAAGATGACAGATGACCTGCTTTCTGGGTACGGGAAGGACAATACCGCTGAAGAGGACAGATATCTAGAGATGTTGTTTTTCCAGTATGGAAGATATCTTTTGATCTCCAGTTCCAGGGAGAACAGTGTGCTTCCAGCGAATCTTCAGGGGATCTGGGCACAGGGACTGTCGCCAGCATGGAATTCAGACTTCCATACCAATATCAATCTGCAGATGAATTACTGGCTTGCGGAGCAGACAAATCTTACCGAGTGCCACACGGCAGTGATTGATTACATAAACAGCCTGGTGGAAAAGGGAAAAGTGACAGCGAAAAAATATTACTGCCAGCAGGACGGATCCGATGTGAGGGGATGGGTGATCCATCATGAGAATAACATCTGGGGAAATACCAATCCAAGTGACTGGACAACAGCATTTTATTTTCCGGCGGCCGCGGCGTGGATGTGCCAGGATATCTGGGATAAATACCAGTTTAATAGTGATAAGAAATTTTTGGAAGAAAATTACGATACAATGCTGCAGGCGGCGCTGTTCTGGGTAGACAATTTATGGGAAGACGAGCGGGATGGAACACTGGTGGCTAACCCATCTTATTCTCCGGAACACGGCGTATTTTCTCTGGGATGTACCAGTGATCAGGCCATCATTTGGGAATTGTTTGAAGAGGTAAAACTTGCCAGTCAGATTCTTGGAAAAGAAAATGATTCCGAGGTCAGAGAGATTGAAGAAGCACAGCAGAAATTATACATGCCGGAGGCAGACCGACTCGGCGGACAGCTGGCAGAGTGGAAGGATGAGACGACTCTGGAGGTTACGAATTCGGATAACCACAGGCATCAGAACCATGTATCTATTCTTCATCCCGGCACCTATGTGACAGCTGGAAGATCCGGGTGGGATGATAAAATGCTGGAGGCGGTCCGTGTTACGCTGGACAAACGCGGCGACGGTGGAACCGGCTGGAGCAAGGCGTGGAAAATAAATATGTGGGCGAGGATGCGGGATGGAGACCGTGCGAGAAAACTTTTGGGTGAACAGCTCACCGGCTCTACACTTGATAACCTGTTTGACACCCATCCACCCTTCCAGATCGATGGAAACTTTGGTGCGGCATCCGGTGTCACGGAAATGCTGCTACAGAGCCAGGGAGATTACATTGAACCATTAGCGGCGCTGCCTTCTGGATGGGAGGCTGGTTCTGTAAAAGGAATTAAGGCAAGAGGAAACTTCGAGATGGAATTCTCCTGGGAAAATGGCAGCATAAGCGAATGCCGCATCACCTCTAACAGCGGAAATCCGTGTAAAATGAAATACAATGGGATCGGAAGCCTGAACGTATATGACGAGACAAACAAGCAGTATGTAAAAGCAGAGGTTTCTGAAAATACCCTTGAATTTCCCACAACAGCAGGGGTTGTATATGTTCTCACAAGTGATGGCTCGCTGCCGGTAGTGACGGCACCGCCGGCTGTACCTTCTGCTTCGCCGGACAACATTCCGTCAGCTACAGTGGCACCGGCTCCCACTCCCACGGCTTCCGGGGTACCTGGCCGAAATGAAAAGAAATCTATGAAGATTGGCTCTACGGTGGAAAAAAAGGCGTGGTGTATAAAATCACATCTTCTGCAGCGGTTCAGTTGAAAAAAGTGCGCGGGTCGAAAAAGAGCGTGGTGATACCGGATACGATTACTGTTTCAGGGAAAAAATATTCCGTGACCTCTATTGCTGGTAAAGCGTTTTCCGGCAAAAAGATTACGAAAGTAACCATCGGCAAGAATGTCCAGAAGATTGGAATGAAAGCATTTGCCAGCTGCAAGAAGCTGAAAATGGTGATTCTTAAATCTGTTAGATTAAAAAGTGTCGGGAAACAGGCTTTTTACAGGACAGACCCGAAAATAAGGGTGAAGCTTGGCAGAAAAGTTATTGGTAAATATAGAAAACTTCTGATGAAGGGAAAGATTTCTTCTAAGGCGAGATATGTACCTGTAAAAGTCAGCTGATAAAACTTTTGTGATCAGAATGGGAAAGTGATGGAACAAAATTTTTCAGGTTTTAAGCAGTGTTGTGCCAGAAGTGGTTGTAAAACTCTAACTATTATGTTACGATTATTATTAGAACAAAAAGTTAGGATTAGTTACTAACACACCAAAGCAGGAGTAACTGCTTTAGATAGGAGGAAGTATGTTGAAGAACTGGAAAATGGGGTTTGTAATTGCAACAATAGTAGCTATTGTTTCAGCGGTATCGATGGGGGTGGTATTTTATATCTCCAATAGCAATATCACATCGGTGCTCATCAATGATGTGGAAAATAATATGCAGACATCCCTGGAGGCAAAGACGAAGCTGATCGACGAGTACATATTGAATGCGGAGAGTCAGCTCGTATCGTTTTCAAAAGAAGGGGATATCCTGGATTTTCTGCGGAATACCGGTGATAAAGCGAAGCGGCAGGAATTACAGACGTATAATTCGGAGTATTTTGCGGCGCTCAAAGGCTGGGAGGGGCTGTATGTCTGTGACTGGAAAACGGAGACACTGACCCATTCCAATACCTCTGCAGTAGGTATAGTCCTGCGTGAGGGCGACTCGCTCAAACAGCTCCATGAAAATCTGACAGCAGCAAAGGGCGGTGTATTTAATACTGGTATCCTGAAATCGCCGGCATCGGGACAGCTCATAATATCCATGTATGTTCCGATCTACGACGGGGATACGCCGATGGGATTTGTTGGAGGTGCGATCCAGACAGACGGTCTTGCACAGCAGCTGGATTCTGTCTCCACCCATGGCATTGAGAATACGATTTATTCGCTTATCAATGTGGGAAAGAAACAGTATATTTTTGACGATAATCCTGACTTGATCCTGACAGATATTAAAGAAAAATCCCTTTTGGACATCATGTCCATGATTGATGGCGGGAAGGAAACCGGGCAGGTTACATATGACGGGGAAGATGGCGTGGAATATTTTTCAGTCTTTAAGTCGATTCCGGAGAGAGGATGGGCTCTGGTGATCCGGAATGATAAGGACGAACTGTATCAGCCAGTATACAGCAGCCGGCTGGTTCTCGGCTTTGTTTGCATTCTCGCCTTTCTTTTGATTACCGTTATGTCATGGGTGATGATAACCGTCAATTTAAAACCGCTCAAAAAAGTGATCAAGAAAATTGAGAAAATCGAGTCACTGGACTTGAGCGAGGATGACATGATCCAGGGGTATATTGGGTACAGGAGTGAGGTCGGTAAGCTGGCTACGGCGGTGGATTCTCTTACAGTTACTTTCCGCAAGATGGTGAGTACATTGAATGACTGTTCCAAGTCCCTGGTGGGAAGTTCAGAGACTATGCGGACAGCTTCAAAGGATTTAATGGGGAGTGTGGAAGACAATTCGGCGACGACGGAGGAATTGTCAGCCAGTATCCTTAACACAAACTCGTCCATAGGAGTGGTTACGGGTGAGGTTGAGAAAATCCATGATATTGTAGGAGATATTACAGACTGTGCCCAGGATGGAAGCGAGAAGAGCGATACGCTGATCCAGACGGCAAACGCTATGAGTAAAACAGCGGCGGATACTCTGGAAAATAATACGAAAAAGGTTGAAGAAACGAAGAGGAATATTGAGGATGCCATGAGAAATCTCCAGTCTCTTGTGAAGATCAACGAGATGGCGACCCAGATCCTTGATATCACGAGCCAGACCAATCTGCTTTCACTGAACGCTTCCATTGAGGCGGCAAGGGCAGGTGAAGCGGGAAGAGGCTTTGCCGTCGTCGCCGGAGAGATTGGAAGCCTGGCGGAGAATTCATCGGAGACAGTCAATCAGATCCAGGCGCTCTGTGTAGATGCAAACAAAAGCATAGAAAGCATTCAGGCATGTTTTGAGGATATCATCGCGTTTATGGAAAAAGATGTATCTGGCAGATTCCAGGAATTTGCAGATATGGCCGGTCAGTATGAAGCTGTGGTGAATGATATCCAGGAAGTCATTCATAACATCCATGACAAA
>CAMTDY010000200.1 GCA_947070915.1 uncultured Roseburia sp. | reverse complement strand
TACGAAAAATAAATTTTTTGCTAATTTATGCTTGACTTTTCATAGCTGGTCTCCTCAGAAAATAATTTCTTATATCTTATCCTTTCAATGTTCCTGTCCACAATAACAGAAAGCATCAAGTACCGATTCAAGAGTTTTGCCAAGGGGAGAAAGGCTATATTCCACTTTGGGATGGATTTATACTTCATTATAGCGTGTGGGGCCGTCTAATTGCAGACAATATAAAATAGGAATATTCTGCCATTTCTTCCAACGGCAACTTGCCTTTTTCAATCATCCTTAATGCAATTTCTCTTTTTTCGTCTGTGATCATATCTTCCATTGCTTTGCACATCGTGGATATTCCCTCCTTATCTTCTTTATAGTATCTTGCGGTATCCGCAAGCACCGGATAATTCATATCCGCCGGATATATTGGTCTCTTTGGATACTTCCATAAACCTCCTCCCTTGAATTCATTCGCGTCGTCGAGCCCCCTCACCTCCACAACTTACCATAAAAAAACTGCTCCTGAAAGGAAATATCCCCTAGTATCATTTCATCTGTAATATCGCTATCCCCTCCATCCAAAGACACGATCCATTTGTCCTCCACGTCATCAAAGCGGTGCCAGACAGCTATAACCCTGCCCTCAAATTTCTTCAGCGGTTCATCCGTTCCCAATATATACACATCCTGTTCTTCTCCATCATCGGCAAATACGCCATCTACATAACCATAATTGACTGGATAAACTATTTCCGGGTATCGGGGATGGGCGGTTCCCAATGGTCGGTCAACTGTCCCCTTTACCCTCCTTCCGATAATATGGCTGTAATCCAGCTCTTCCTCTTCCATGGCACAGAAAAAATAATCCAGCGTCTGCACCAGTTTTTTCTCATCGTATAACTTCCTGATCTCAGAGACCGTCATCCACCGGCAGTCTGCCACCTCCTCCGTGGTGGCACATTCCAGATGTAAATCACCGTCATACTCAAAGAGCCAGACATCCATGATATCATTGAACGCCTTACACTCATATTTCAGGTCTCTGCCACGTATTTTAGTAAAAAGAAGCCTGCCCGCCTGCTCGTCCAGATCCAGTCCAACTTCCTCTTTTACTTCCCGGACCGCTCCCTCCAGGCTGGTTTCTCCCTTTATGACAGACCCCCCGACGCACTCCCACATCAGCGGAAATGTCGGGCGGTCTGCTGCGCGCTGGGAGATAAGATACTCTCCTTTGCGGTTGCGTATCCATACAGCTACCACCAGATGATAGAAGCCTTCCGGGATCTTTTCGCCCCTGATGTGTTCTTTTCCGGTTTTTTCCCTGTATTTTGTGTATAAATCCCATTTTTCCATAACGAATCCTCCTATCTCAACGGTGCCAGTCCAAGGCCAAATGATAGTAACAGTATACCATGCCAGTCCATATAATTCCACATTTGAAATTCAGCTAAAAAGGCGGAGCCCGCTGCTCCGCCTTCCCAAAAACAATACTACTATCACCCTGGGGATACTCATCCCTTTTTCACTTTTGAAAAAGAACCATATATTTTCTTTCCTCCCTCGCCCTTCATAAAGGCACGGATTTTAAAAGTATACTTTGTATTCTTTTTCAACTTTTTAGTTTTATACGAAGTGCTGTTTCCTTTCTTTACAGCGGTCTTCTTAAACTTCCCTTTTCCAGCCCTCATATAGATCTCGATGGAATCTGCTTTGCTCTTCTTCCATTTCAGGCGGAAGGTCGAGCCTGATTTTTTCAGTGACCGGATCACTGGCTTGGCTGGTTTTGTTGCCGTATTCAGCACCGTCGAAGTACCCGCTGGATTGGTTGATACGATCATGTATTTATAGTGTCTGCCCGCTTTGCATTTTGTATCCGTAAAACTAGAAGTTTTCAGGCCCTTTTTCAACGTAACCCATTTCTTTTTCCCGGTGTCATAACGTTTCACCTCGTAAACCGCTCCGCTCACCCCGTTCCATTTCAATGCGATAGAGGTGGTCTTATGTTTCACCGCCCGCAGACCTGTTATTTTATATGGCTGCGCCGCAATGTAGACTGGAGGATTATTCTGACCTGTTTGATCTGACCCCGGAGTGCTGCCCGGCTGGTTATCCACCGGTTTTTCCTTCACTGACACACGGCACAGGCTGTAAAGCCCGCCATCGGTCTCTGCTTTTACCGCCGTCTCACCAACTGCTGCCGGATTTAACTCAATCTCGGAGCCATCGACCTTTACTGTGACAACACTTTCATTTTGGGAAGTGACAGAAAGGGCGGCATTGCGATAGTTTCTCGGAGCGACGTTGATACTTATGGTTTTGGATGGTCCTCCCGGCTCCAAACTTACTTTTGACTTTGAAAAATGTACCAGGGCTGGCTTGCAGGCAAATTCATACCAGAGCTCCGCCGCCTCATCCGATGAAGAAACCGCTGGCTGGCTGCGGTATCCCAGGTCATAGTCGCGCTGGCCCTGCAGCTCTTCCTCTGACAGCACACGGTTGTACACGCGGACTGCCGCGTAGCTGTTATCTCCAGTGCGGTCTGTCTGGGCATCGTGGCCGATACCAAAAGGATAGCCGGAGTCAGAAGGGGTTCCGACACCTGTTGTTTTTTGGATCACCGATCCATCCAGAGCGATCATGATCGTGCCATTTTCTTCTGGAGAATACATCGCCGCCACATGATGCCAGCCCTCCAGATAGAGTCCAGTAGCTTCGCAGGTCTCCCAATCCGTTCCGTTGTGGATAAAGAAATACAGGCTGGAACCCGTCCCACGGAATCCCATGGTATGGTCTCCCTTTCCGAAAATCATATTCATTTCATCGTAGCTTCCATTCATATTCAGATAGGCTTCCACCGTAAAGGCTCTGCCCTCTTTAAACTGCCGGTCAAAGACCTCCTTCGCCTGGTCGGAATCCAGGTCAAAATAACCGCGGAGATAACTTACATTTTCTGCTTCGTCATACCCCAATGTGTACTTGGAATCCCCAGTCATGGAAGAATCCAGTTTGTTCTTGCTCAGATCTTTCCACAGGATAGCCGCCGGGTGATCCGCCATGTCCTGGACCTCTTTGATCTTATGCTGGAGAAGCAGAACAACCTCTTCACTCACAAAAGATTTTTCCTCTGCTGTGAGAACGGTTCCCTCTCCTACGTATGACGGATCTCCCTCGTATCTCGCCTGGAGATCTAACAGCGTCTTAAGCTGGGAAGAAGAATAGACCACGATCTCCTTCACTTCCTTTTCAAAGGCTTTTACGGTAGGATTTCCCTCATACACTTCTACATTCCGGTATCCTCTTGTCAGCTCCGTGAGGTTCTGTGCTGCTCCTACTTCATAGGGAAGCAGGGTATACTCATAAGAATATTCTTTGTTATTTGGAATAAGATATTCCGCCAGTGTATCTGGTCCGCAGCTCTTATTTCCGGCGCCCTGGGAGGCGAGATTCACAGACAGGATCGTGTCATCCTCCGGCGTCAGTTGATAAGGATGTCTGGCATTGGTCAGATCCTGTACCGTGAAATGCAGGGCAGAGGTCTCCACATCTTCTCTTCCAGCTACCACAAGGGCCTCCTTCTGATCCGGATCGGTGACGGTAAACCACTTCGTCCCTGTCAATGTACCAGTATCCTGGGTGTCCAGATAAGGATAAAACATCTCCGATACCGTTGACTGGTATCTGCCGACGACGGCAAAATTATTTCGGTCACTCATGGACTCTACTGGACCGTCTCCATACCAGGTAATATTCTCGTAGCCACCGGGAAGTCGCATATTGGTTCCGATCCTCAGATAATTTCCAAGAGATGTACTGGTGGCATCGGTGGTCATCTTCACCGTCACCGCACCATTCGCCTCAATGGTATAATCCAGGGCAGTATAGAGGCCAGGCTGTTCCGGGAAAGAAAGAGTGGTCCGTATGGTTTTACGCCCGTCGCCCTCTTCCTCAATCTCATAATCCTTCAGAGAAGGATTGTTGGCTGCACTCTTCCACTTTTTGTCATGGGAACCGTCGTTATTCAAAGGAGCACGGTAAAAATTCGGAACCGGTCCCTCTGACATCAGAAGGGTTCCACGGTATGTATAATCTTTCAACATTCCATTCTCTTTATCAATGGTAAAAGAGAAATCAGAACCATTTACGGCGATCCCCTCATCCTCATCCTGGATCTCCACATTTCCTGCTGCCGGCTGATAAGAAGCATGTTCTAATGTCTCCGGCAGTAAAAACTGCTCCTGGGCCACCACATGACCGGCTTTCGCATATAACGTGTCAGATTTTAGCTGCAGCTCAAGGGTCAGATAATATTCCGCTCCCGCCTTGCGCTCTTCTGGCAGCTTATCCATATAAGGAAGGGAAATGTCCGCCTCCTCTCTCGGCCCTACATCGATACATTCTGTGCCTGTGGCAAGCTCCGTATCATCCTCGCTGAGCTTCCAGACCAGATCATACTGGTCCATATTGTCAAAGGAGGACTCATTGTACACATGCACATTTCCCCTGGCCAGATCGATATCTCCGGCAGTAAACCAGAAATTCTGGTATATATATTTCACCTCATAC
>CAMTDY010000199.1 GCA_947070915.1 uncultured Roseburia sp. | reverse complement strand
TTCATTCATAAATTCCAATACTTCCCTGGATCTGCCGGACAGCACATTTACGTTCTGCACCACATCCTCTGTCACCTGCCGGATTTTATCCACGGCTTCTCTGGAATTGTCCGCCAGCTGCCGGATCTCATCTGCCACCACGGCAAATCCCTTCCCCGCTTCTCCGGCTCTGGCCGCCTCAATAGAGGCATTCAGCGCCAGAAGGTTCGTCTGGGAACTGATGGAAAGGATTTCCTCCGTCAGTGTATCAATGTCCCGTACCCTCTGGCTGTCTGCAATGGCTTTTTCCAGTTCGGTCTTCGTCTTACTGTAAAGAGAAACTGCTTCCCTCTCCGATCTTTCTGAATTTTCATGCTGCTTTCCGGCGCGGCTCATGATATCACTTGACTGCTCTGCCGCCTCCCCGGCCTTCTTTGCCACATCTTCTACTAAAATACCTAATTCCTGTCCTGTAATCTTTATATTTTCCGCCAGCTCATTCGCCTCGGTGGTCTGCTTCATCACCTGCACCACGGAATTCAGGATGTCAGAGATCCCCTGGGTGAGTACTGCCATCTCCCTGGAAGTCCCCTCCGCAATGGTTCCTATGCTCTCTGCTTCCTCTTTCGTATTCAGAATAATGCCCCGGATCTGCTGTTTTACCTCCGACGTCGCCTTGTGGATCTGCTCTGTCTCATCCTTGTATTCTTTTGGAATTCCTTTCTCACTAACTGTATTTTCTGAAAAATCTCCTGATGCAAACTGCTTTAACATCTGCACCGGCGCCAGCATCCTGCCAATCAGCCCCGCCATAAACACCGTGACAAGAGCGATGACCACCAGCGCCACCACGATCGCCACCACAAGCATGGCTGTCAGGGAACCTAAAACATTGGCAGTCGGTACCACCACACCCAGCTTCCAGCTGCTACTCTCTATGACTGAGACCGCAAAATAACACTCCCTGCCATCGTAGTCCTTCCTCTTTACCACACCATGTTCCGCGTCTCCCATCAGATCCGCCAGTCCTGGCATGATATCTGTCACTTTCACCGCGCTGTCCTCTTTGGGCTCATAATCTTTGTTTTTATGAGCCACATACTGCCCGCTGCTGTCCGCCAGAAATCCATATACACCTTCTTCGTAATTAATGCTTCCGGTCAGATCCGTTACAGTGCCCAGCGTCACATCCAGACCAATAACTGCTGCCAGTTCTCCCTCTATGTAAACAGGTGATGCAATGGTGGTACACATCTGATTGGTGAGTACGTCCCAATAGGGGTCTGTCACAATGGTAGTCTTTTTTTCCGCAGCCTGCTGATACCATCCCCGCTGTACCGGATCGTATCCCTCGGGGATCTCCGCATCCCGGTTGGACTGGATAAACTTACTGTCTTTTGTGCCACAGTACAGATTTAACAGCTCTTCTCTGCCCTCCGAATAGGTGTCCATCACAGATTGAATAAACACATCTTCTTTATTTCCCGCTGCCTCAATGCTGTTGGCGGCTCCCTCTGCCAGCATCTTCTCATTCTCGATCCAGGTATTGATCTCTTCTGCATAACGGGCAGCATTCAGCTGCACAGCCTCCGTCTGATTCTGGATCAGGTGTCTCCCTGCCACAACGACAATTCCCACCGTCGTCAGAATAATACTTAGCGCAACAATAAATATAACACTGATCGTCAATTTTCCTTTAATCGTCTTTCTCATAGCTCTCTCCATTTCTATTCGATTCACTGGTCCTGTGGCAGGTTCAACAGAATTCTGGCAATAAACATACCATTTTCTACCAAAAACTCCGTCTCCCCATGATAATAAGATACTACCTTTAACACACTGGATATCCCAAGGCCCCGTTCCGACACTGGTACCCCGTTTTTCAATCTCACGTCCTCCCCGCAGGTATTCCTGCACTGGACCACGATCTTTTTTCCCTTGCAGGCGACCTGAATATGGATTTTGTTTTCTGGTAAACGGGAAGCCATACAGCCATGGATCGCATTTTCAAATATATTGGCAATGATCGCGACCAGATCCGTATCCCGCACAGCAATATCCCCTGGAACCTGGGCCTGCATGGCCACCTCAATACCTTCCTTTTTCGCCCGCCTGGCATAAACGGTCAGGATATTGCTGATGGTCTCATTCCCACAGATACACTCTGGCTGCTGGTTCTCCACATCGTCCCGGTACTGTTTTACATAGGAAAGCAGTTTATCGGTCTCCCCCTTCCGGATATACTCTTCGATCAACAGACAGTGATGGCGGATATCATGCCGGATCCTAGCCGTCTGTTCCTTTGATTCATTCATCAGCTCCAGCTGGCGGTGGATAAAGCGCTCATTGGTTTCCAAAAGCTCCTTCTCCACATGATAACGCCATTCCTTTCCTCTGTGCAGATAGAGCTGAAACACCGTATACTGAATAATTCCTGCCATAAAAAACAACAGTACCGTCCTGACCACATGAAACATAGAAAAATCGTGCCTCCCCGGCCAGAATGCCACGATGGCGGCGATCAGGATAGACAGAACTACGGTAACCCCGCTAAACCAGTCCATCTCCTCCCTCAGATAATCAATCCCCTCCAGAAAACTTCTGCGAACCTTAGAGGTGATCAAAAAAAGTATCACCACAGTCATTACCAGGCGGATCAGTATATCTGCCCACATATCCTCCCCAAACCAGATGCGCGCAGTGTCAATGCCACAAAATACAGTCAAGGAAAGCAGGTAAAATCCAAGGGTCAGTTTGTATAGCGAAAGATATAGGGTATCCCGGCTCATCTTTATACAAAAGATTCCCATCACCGGAATCGTGAGCATGCCGGAAAACCGCACAAAACTTTCACTGTCTGCCAGATACCATAAGCTGAAACTGATTACCGCTGCCAGGCCAAACAGGGCATAACACCAAATTGTTTTTTTCATGGACATCCTGGGACGATCCAGCAGCAAAAACACCGACATCATCAGTCCCGCCCCCATCACATTGCGCAGGGCGCCCACCCAGACAGAACCTCCTAACATCGCTTCCTCCATTCCAAAATATCAGCACAAAAAAACCAGCACTTCTACATACTAGTCTCATTTTAATAAATTTTAACCTGCCTTTAAAGTCTTATGGTACAAACTGCACTTTTAGGGGAACCATTTGCAGGCCGGTACTCATTGCCCGTCTCCACAATAATATCCAAAATAACTCTCTCTCAACGGATGGTATGAGCCCCTGGGGAGATAGATCTTGCCCCCGTTATCCAACTGCAGTTCACTTGTATTCAGGCTGTCCACATGTTCCAAATTGACAATATAACTCATGCCTGCTTTTACAAACTCCGGGCTGCCGGCGAGCATATCATAAATCTTTGCCATAGTCATCCGGACCTGCAGCTGACTTCCGTCCGCCAGATAAATGCACTGGCTCTTTTTCTGCGCTTCACAAAATACGATTTCCTGCATTGGCACCTTATGAATCCTGTTACCGGCCTGAAGCGACAGATATTTTTTCTGTTTTCTGCCAGCCTTATCAAATATCCTGTCAAGAACGGAAAACAATTCCTCTTCCATAACCGGCTTGACTAAATACTGGTCTGCATCCACACGAAATGCCTCCAGCGCAAAGTCCTTGGATGTGGTCACAAAAACGATTCTGCACCCGTTTCCCATACTGCGGAGCTCCTTTGCCACGTCGATCCCCAGTCTGCCGGGCAGATAAATGTCCATAAATAACAGATCCGGCTCATATTCCTTCTTCCGTACTTTCTGCAGCATTTCCTCTGCATCCGTAAATCTCTGGACAGAAAAATCTAAGGCTTTATGCTGTTCCCGGTACTTCTCCAATATATTTTCCGCCTTATTTAATTCCTCTGTTTCATCATCACAAAGTGCAATCCGATACATATATCTGTACCTCTCTCAGTGTGTTTTTATATTATATAACACAGTTTCAGTATAACTTCAATATATGATACAAAATTAACCTGTTTTGAAACAAAATTAGCATTTGGAATTCTTTGGTATAATAAAATAATTAATCTCCCTGGACTCATCTCCAAGCATCTCAATGTTTTTAACTGTCCTGCTGTCTTTTATATTTGCAGAATCGCAGGTGCTGTTTCCGGAATGCTGTACTTCAACTTTATAAAATGCTTCCAGACCTTTAAAACACTCCAGCAGTTCTTCCACTTCATCGGGAATCATTTGGACAATCTTTGTCACACCATCGTTGCTTATCGTCGGGCACTGATTGCTCTCTTCTCCTGCTGCATAATCAAGACAAAAGGGACTCTGTCTGGCAACCTTCATAGAATTCAAAAACATATACATATCATTACGGATGCGATTAATATCTTTTTCCGTCAAAAACGGTAAAAAATAACGATAAAATACAGTTCTCAAATATGAAAATACGGAATATAAAACCAGATTACAATATCTCTTTAAAATTTTAGCTTTATCATTCAATTTTAAATTTTTCTCCGTCTCATATAAAATACATAACATCCGATCTTCTAATTTTTCCATCATTAACCTGTATATCTGTCTCTTATACACATCTGACGCTGCCGACGATAAGGCTCGTG
>CAMTDY010000198.1 GCA_947070915.1 uncultured Roseburia sp. | reverse complement strand
TTGGATATACTGTGAACAATGGAAAAGGCAAACCTACCAATTCGGAATTTGTAGCGTTGATTGCAGATAAGATACGGCTTGAGCAGAAAATGCGTGCGAATTAATAAAATCCAGACAGAGGGGCCTGCGAAGGCGGCGCCGGATGCTGGTAAACTGTATATACAAAATGATTTCAAAGGCTGAGGTAAAACCAGCACCATCATGGATTCGGGGTAATGGTCCATGATGGTGTTTTTGTATTTACAGTACACACGCGGTGGCAGTTTACAAGACACTGGTTGCATTTTCGGGATTTTTCTTATATAATTATAAATATGCGACAAAAAATATCTGAAAGGATTGGTATGTATGGCAGAAGACAGACAAAGTGAATTGATCGAAAAATTTGATACAGGTGAACTGTCCCAGGATATTATTCCTCCCAATTTTACTGATCCTGATGTGTTGTTCGAGGTTTTGAAAAAGATCATTCTCACAGATCATCCAGGCGGCGATCTGGAGATCATCAAAAAGGCATATGAGCTTGCGAAGGAGGCGCATAAGGATCAGCGGCGCAAATCCGGCGAACCGTATCTTATCCATCCGGTGTGTGTGGCGATCATACTTGCCCAGATTGATATGGATGAGGAGACCATTGTGGGAGGGCTGCTCCATGATGTGGTAGAGGATACCAAATACACAGTGGAAGATATTACCAGAATGTTTAGCGAAGAAATTGCCTTGATGGTAGACGGCGTCACCAAGCTGACCCAGCTGAATTATTCGGCGGATAAGCTGGATGTTCAGGCAGAAAATCTCAGAAAAATGTTTCTCGCCATGGCGAAAGATATCCGTGTGATCATCATAAAACTGGCGGACCGTCTTCACAATATGCGGACGCTTCAGTTTATGAAACCGGAAAAACAGAAAGAAAAGGCCAGGGAGACGATGGATATCTACGCGCCCATCGCCCACCGTCTCGGTATTTCCAAAGTGAAAGTAGAACTGGATGATCTTTCCCTGCAGTATCTGGAGCCGGAGGCATACCAGGAGCTGACAGATAAATTCAATCACATGCGCGTCCGCAAGGAGACCTTTGTCAAAGATATCATGGCAGAGGTGCGGGAGCATCTGGAAGAGGCACAGATCGTTGCCACCATTGACGGCCGTGTGAAGCATCTGTTCAGTATTTACCGGAAAATGGTGAATCAGGATAAAACGCTGGATCAGATCTACGATCTGTTCGCGGTGCGTATTATTGTGGATACCGAACAGCAGTGTTATACAGCTCTTGGTATCATTCACGAGATGTACAAACCAATTCCGGGAAGATTTAAGGATTACATAGCGATGCCGAAACCGAACCATTACCAGTCACTGCACACGACGCTGATCAGTCCCAATGGCCAGCCCTTTGAGATCCAGATCCGCACCTATGAGATGCATCAGACGGCAGAATATGGTATTGCCGCCCACTGGAAATATAAGGAGAGCAAGGGAAGCGAGGAGAGCGTCGAAAACGATGAGGCTAAGATGACATGGCTCCGCCAGATCCTGGAATGGCAGCGGGATATGTCGGACAATAAAGAATTTCTAAGTCTCATTAAAAGTGATCTGAACCTGTTTTCGGACAGTGTATACTGTTTTACCCCCAACGGTGATGTAAAGACACTTCCTGCCGGTTCCACCACCATTGATTTTGCCTACGCGGTACACACTGCGGTGGGGAATAAGATGGTGGGCGCCAGGGTAAATGGAAATCTGGTGAAACTGGATTACCAGATCCAGAACGGCGACCGCATCGAGATCAATACCTCCCAGAACAGCAAGGGGCCCAGCCGCGACTGGCTGTCCATCGTGAAAAGTACCCAGGCGAAAAACAAGATCAACCAGTGGTTCCGCAGTGAGTTCAAAGAAGAAAACATTGTCCGTGGAAAAGAGCTGCTGGCGCAGTATGCGAAAACCAAGAGCATCGATCTGTATAAGCTGGTGAAGCCGGAGTATACGGAAGCCTGCAAGCGGAAGTACGGATTCAAGGACTGGGATTCTGTCTGTGCCGCCATCGGTCATGGCGGTCTGAAAGAAGGACAGGTGATCAATAAATTACAATACGAGTACGACAAAAAGAACAAGAGAATCGTATCGGATGAACAGGTGCTTGAGGTGATCGAGAGTGCCAAGGAGGCAAAGGCTGCCAAGGAAGCCAGCCAGAACAGTGGGAGTTCCAGGAGCAAGAGCGGTATCATCGTGGAGGGGCTGGATGATCTTGCAGTGAGGTTTTCAAGGTGCTGTAATCCGGTGCCGGGAGATGAGATTGTCGGGTTTGTCACCAGGGGCCGGGGGGTATCCATTCACCGGACGGACTGTGTCAATATGATCCATCTTCCTGTGGAGGAAAGAAATCGGCTGATCGAGGCAGAGTGGAGTGTGGAGGCGAAGAAGAATCAGGAATATTATCCGGTGGAGATCGTGATCTATTCCTACAACCGCAGTGGTGTTCTCTTTGACGTGTCCAGGATCTTTACAGAGAATGAAATTGATGTGAAGTCGATGAACGTCCGGACTACCAAACAAGAAAAGGCGACAATTGTAGTCGGGTTTGAAACGAAAGGTGTAGAACAGTTGAATAAACTGGTGAAAAAACTGCGCGGAGTGGAGAGTGTCATCGACATCGAGAGGCGTTCCAACGGGTGATCCAGTAATGATCTGGTGAGGCTGCCGGGATGGCAGAAAAGGAGGTTTGAGATGATAGTAAACGGAATCGACATTGATTCTATCGTTGTAGGCGGAGTTGGTACAAACTGCTATATTGTGAGGCGAGAAAACAGCAGCCAGTGTGTTGTGCTGGATCCGGGATACAGTGGTAGAAAAATTGCCAGGCACATCCATAATGAGGGATGCAGGCTGGAGGATGTGCTTCTGACCCATGGACATTTTGACCATATGATGGGAGTGACATTTTTGATGGAAGAGGCAGGGGGCAGACTTTGTGCCTTTGAGGACGAACAGGAAGTGTTAGAAGACCCCGGTCTGAATGTGACGGCGATGGCGGGCAGCGCTATGTCGCTGCAGGCGGATGTATATTTCCGGGATGGACAGGTATATGAGACAGCGGGTATGAAGTTTACCGTGATCCATACTCCGGGACATACGAAGGGGAGCTGTTGTTATTACCTGGAAGAAGAGGGTATACTGTTCAGCGGGGACACTTTGTTTCTGGAATCTGTCGGCAGAACGGACCTGCCCACCGGCAATGACCAGAAGATCATAGAATCTTTAAAGGAAAAGGTGCTGACGCTTCCCGATGCTGTAAAAGTATTTCCGGGGCATGGGCCGGCGACAGAGATTGGGTATGAGAGGGAAAACAACCCTTATGCTGCCATGTAAAGGACAGGAACGGCATGATTCAGATTACCATCAAAGACAATGAATTTTCCTACGATCTGAAGGCGCTGGCCATGGTGTTTTTTCCAGAAAGAGAGTGCAGGGCCGAAGAAGATCCGGCGCTGCTTCTGAGAAAAGGGTTTACCATGGTGATCCATATCGACGGGGAAACGCCTCTGGAAGAGTTTTTGCCTGCCCCCTATACCAAGAATGAGGTCAAGCAGAAGGCATACCATTATTTCAGCAGGGTTTCCGGCAGGACACTGCCCTGGGGGATCCTGACGGGGATCCGTCCGGCGAAGATCCCTTTCCGCGGAATTGTTGAGGGAAAGGGACGGCAGCAGATCCTCCGGGAACTGGAAGAAGAATATCTCTGCAGCAGGGAGAAGGCGGAACTGGCGGTGGATGTGGCGTACAAAGAAGTGCAGGTCACCCAGGCAATGGATCACGGGCACAGTGTCAGTATTTATGTCGGCATTCCCTTTTGTCCCAGTATCTGCGCCTACTGTTCTTTTTCCTCTTATCCGCTGGAGAAGTATGAAGACAGGACAGATGCCTACCTGGATGCCCTGGAGAAAGAAATCACCTATGTGGGAGGGCACCTGGGCGGGAGGCAGCTGCAGACGGTGTACATCGGCGGTGGAACGCCTACCTCCCTGACAGAAGCACAGCTGGAACGGCTGTTTGCTATGATCGAGGCCCATCTCCCCATGGATGAGGTACGGGAGTACACTGTGGAGGCGGGCCGGCCGGACAGCATTACCGAGGGCAAGCTGAAATGTATGCGGGACCACAGGGTATCGCGGATCTCTATCAATCCCCAGAGCATGAAGCAGCACACGCTGGATCTGCTGGGAAGGAAACATACCACGGAACAGATCCGGAATGTATTCCAGCTGGCGAGGAACCTCGGCTTCGACAATATCAATATGGATCTGATCCTGGGGCTGCCAGAGGAGACGCTGGAAGATTTTAAAAATACCCTGTCGGAAGTGGATGCGATGGGGCCGGACAGCATAACGGTCCACACGCTGGTGATCAAACGGGCCTCCCGGATCCGGAGGGAAAAGCTGGAGCAGGGCGGCCAGGTCAGCGATGAGGACGCCTGTATTCCACAGATGCAGGATTATTCCGAGCGTTTCTGCCGGGATCACGGATATGAGCCCTATTATATGTACCGGCAGAAAAACAAAGCGGTGACCAGCCGAAATACCAATCAGGAAAATGTGGCATATGCCAGACCAGGCAGGGAG
>CAMTDY010000197.1 GCA_947070915.1 uncultured Roseburia sp. | reverse complement strand
TTCACAACAGTTTATCTCTGCCTCTCCCGTCTGGGCGAACAGACGGTATGGGCACTTTATGTACTCTGCCTGTTCCGGAGAATCCACAGGATCTGCCTTTATTTCTTTGATGCTTTCCCCGCTGATATTTCCTGCATGATCTACTGTATATACATGCAGATAATATGTTCCTGCTTTCTTATGGTCCACCGTATATTTTATTTGACCGTCTTCTGCCCTGGTCACCTCTGAAGTCAGGTTTCCCTCCTCATCATAGGTAACCAGCTCCTTCATTGGCTCTGTGCTGTCGCTGATCCCCACGATAAACCCGCGGACCCCGGAGACCGCTTCTGCTGCAGGGATATTGGACCGGATGGTCTCCTCCCGGTCCTCATTCATGCCTGCCGCCTCCACATAATACTGGTAGCTGGTCCCTTTATCCCCGGCCTTTATTTCAACAAAGGTTTCTCCAGATGAATCCTGAAGAAGATCCGAAACGGATGCTTTTTCAGGCGGTTCCTCATCATAAAATGAGGGATCTGTCATTTCTGTTTTTTCTGTCAGCTGTTTGAGGTAGAATAAGGTGTTGGCGAGCACCTTTCTCTCGTCATCCGTTGCCTTCCCGCTGCTGTGTCCGGTCTGGATCAGTGCGGTGTTGTTATTGGTACACAGGTATGCCGTATTTTTTGCTCCGGTTTCCGGATCGGCCAGTCCTTCTTTTTCAAATTCCATCCACACCACTGAATCCAGTTCCCCGCCACTGTACTGGCTGGTGCTGTGTGTCGCCGGGATGTCTAAAACTCCTGACAGCTTCCAGGGATAACTGGTCAGAAAGCCGTTGTTTACCACCCGGACCTTCCGGCATGCCGCGTAATCGTAGTCTGGTATCAGGCGGATCCCGAGGTATTCAGAAAACCCTCGGAATGTGGGACCCCTGTGGGCAAAATTGTCTCCCACGGTATCGTGTCCGAACAGTACTCCTCCCCCGGCTTTGATAAAGCTTTCTGTGGCAGCATATGCCCTGGTACTGATATCTTTATAGGCATTGTTATCATAGGTCCCGAACACCAGTACATCATACTGGTATTCTTTGTCTCCATTCAGAAGATATTTTTCCGGGTCTCTGTTATATTCATCAATTAATACTTTGTCGATCTCAAAGAGCCCCTTCCCTGCCGGTTCTTCTGAACTGCTTACGGTCTCATTCAGCCATTGGTCCAGATAATCCTTTGAGAATATGTTGGGATGGATATTCAGTACTTTTACTTTTTCTGCCCCGTCCCATACCGACTGGTTCTGCCACTCTTCTTCCTCTTTACGGCGGTATACCCGGTATCTGTAACGGGCATCACCATCGGAAATATCATTCCATTTAAGGGCCGCCTTATGGGAGTTTTCCTGCAGTTCTTTGATCTCCAGCTCCAGTTTTTTCTCCCTGGTTTCATGAAGGGAAAAGCTGGTTTCCTGTTTCTCCCAGCAGGTTTCCCCGCCCTCTCCGTTTTGGGAGATGAGCTCTGTCCGAAGCGTGTAGTTCTTTCCTGCTGATGGTTTTACCCTGAGGGCAGCATGGCTCTTTTCCTGGGTCTTTTCCGGCTGGAAATATAGTTTCTCTTCGTTGCAGTGGATTTCTTCCCCATCCTCCAGTAAAATATACCGGATGGTTCCTTCCATCTCCTGGTTCACCGCATAGGTTATGGTGCTGTCCAGGGTGATTTCCTGCTCCATGCCGGTTTCCAGTACATAGGTGTCTGCTTCCGTTTCCAGGCCGGTGACCTGGAATTTCAGTCTATGGTATTCTTCCATCTCGCGCAGCAGAAGGATATACTGCAGCGTGTCCCTCACGCTTCCATGTATGCTTCCGTCCTCTTCCTGAAGGGAGTAGAGCCGTTTTTCTGTTTCCTCCGGGTCAGGAATACAGCCCCTCCTGTATAAATATCTGGCAAGCTCTGCCTGTTCCTGAAAATTTTCTTCCCCAAAATCCTTCCGGAACTGATCAAGACAGTAAGCATCCAGTCTGGCCAGGCTTTCTTCCGATGCTGTTCCCATGCTGCAGAGTGCCATTCCTGCCTCCGCTGAGTATCCGGGTTCCGACGCTTCCCCCTTGACGGGCCCGAACCCGCCGTCTTTGTTCTGGGTTCCCAGCAGGTACGCCGCTGCCTTCCCCGCGGGACCGGCCACATCCCCTCCGGATGCGGCCGCTGCCATGAGGACAAGAAGGGTGTCATACCCTTCGCTCATATATTCCCCGGTTATTCCAAACCCTCCGTCGGGATTCTGTTCTTTCCACATCTCTTCCAGATAACGGCCGTCTCCCACTGCCCAGCTGAGATGTGCCATTTCGTCCAGGTTTTTTTCTTTGTTTTTTTCTTCCCACTGCTCCAGGTACCGGCTCTGTATGGTTTCTTTTTCCATCCGCAGCACAGCCAGCACATCGCAGGTCAGGTTGATCAGTCCGTGGTCGTTCCATCCGTTTCCTTCTCCTGCCTGCTCTTTCAGCCATGTGACAGCTGCTTCCCGGTCCGTCTGCCACTGGTCGGCGCTGGTGGTTCCTGCCCCTGCCGGTTTTTCGTCTGTGACCAGGCAGATGACGAGCAGTATCAATACCAGCAGACGGATTCCTTTTTTTTCATAGATTTTCATCCCTTTTCTCCTCTCGTGTTTTGGCCAGATGCTGCCGTAAAAATACAGGTGTGCCCAAACACCCCGCAGGCGGCGCCATAGCTTGTGCCTTCCGCCAAACTAAAAAAGACACTATATAATTATAGCATCTTTTTTACTGTTTGTGGAAAAAATTTCCTCAACAACATGAATTTGCGACAAACGGCATGTGCGATAACGTTTTTCCGTACTTTATGATTTAATTTTTTATATCCCTTCCAGCCTCAGGATTTCTTTTTTGAGGCGTTTCATGATCTTCTTTTCCAGTCTGGAAATGTAGCTCTGGGAAATGCCCAGAAGATCCGCTACTTCTTTTTGCGTTTTTTCACCTCCTTCATAATCATCAAGGCCAAACCGCATATGTATGATCATCCGCTCCCGCTCACTCAGTGTGCTGAGTGCCTTTTTCAGCAGCTTGATATCTACTTCCCGCTCAATGTCTTTGTAGATGATATCTTCACTGGTGCCGAGAATGTCAGAGAGAAGAAGCTCGTTGCCGTCCCAGTCCACGTTCAGCGGTTCATCGATGGAAACCTCCATCTTTACCTTGCTGTTACGGCGCAGATACATCAGGATTTCGTTCTCGATGCATCGGGAGGCATAGGTGGCAAGCTTGATGTTTTTATCCGGTTTGAAGGTGTTGATGGCCTTGATCAGCCCGATGGTGCCGATGGAGATCAGATCTTCCACCCCGACCCCGGTATTGTCAAACTTTTTGGCAATGTAGACCACCAGCCTGAGATTATGCTCCACCAGCATATTCTTTGCCTTTTCCGAGTTTTCTGCTCCCAGATTTTCGATACATGCTGCTTCCTCACCTGGTTCCAGCGGTGCCGGCAATATTTCAGCTCCTCCGATGTAATGTATATCACCTCCCTGGTGAAAAAATACATTTTTCCAGTCCGGAATCATACGGAACTGAAAACGATTTGGCATTGATAAACGTAAAAACATATACATCCCCCTTAATGAATTATTTTCGGAATATCCCGCTGTTCAACAGCACTTCATATCTACTGTCTGTTGACAGAAAACGGTCACAGATCCCAAGCCAGGTATTCCCTGTGTGAACCGTCTCACTGCCGTTCACCTGAATCTCCATATCATCCGCCCGGACTCCCGGAAGATAATCACACTCTTTTCCCAGCGAATGAAATGGGATATAGCGCAAAAGCAGTTTGCCAAATAGTTCCGGTTCCATATCATGCAAAACTTTGTTAAAATCAGCTTTTTCTTCCTCAGACAGCATTTTTTGAAACAAATTGTATTCCACGATGGTGACACACTCATGACTGACCGGCTCATACAGATTGTTGCCGGTGTCCAGAAAACCAGCCGCTTTCACGCTCTTTCCCCGGTACCTGATCGTAACTGGAAATACATTTTGTTCGTTTCTTATCCCATGGTTTTTAGAAGAAACGATTTTCTGTGCAAGAAATAAAAGTAAGATTGCAGATGACAGGAGAAAGAGGATCGGAAGGTTTCGGATTCCCGCGATTTCTCTTAAGAGCATGACGGCGCCTGCAACGCCTGCCGCTGTCAGGTAAAACCCTGCCATATACCTGCCAAAGCCATAAACCGTTGTTTTTCCATAAGCGGTCCGTATCATCAGACAGCTCACAATGAGATACATAAGAATGAATACCGCTGCCATCTGCCGTACCCCGCCAGTCACGAGCAGAACCGCCGCCAGGGCGCCTTCTGCTGAAGCAGCTGCACATCTTATGCTCACAGGTCGTTTTCTTAAAAATATATTCATGATCTCAAATACGAGTAAATTCATTAAGAAGTTAACGGTAAAAAATACATCAAGATATATTTTCATGTTGCCTGCTCCCATTTTCTTTCATTTGCTTTTGCATATACAGATGATACACTATTTATGACTAAAATTTTGTCAAAATGAGGCGATAAAACCAAATAATTTTTCTCTGTTATCCGACAAATTCCCCATGATTTGGACAACTTAAAATACCCAGCATCCTTCTTGTATACGAAAATAAAGGATC
>CAMTDY010000196.1 GCA_947070915.1 uncultured Roseburia sp. | reverse complement strand
CTGATCAATCGCCTCGCATTCCGGACCGGGAAAATACACATAATGCCCACTGTATTCCAGCATTGTTGATAAGAATATCTAAATCCCCAAATTCCTTTATCGTTTCGGCAAACACCTTCTGCGTATCCTCCAAAGAACAGACATCCGCTACAACTCCAACCGCATTTCCTCCCTTTGCCCGAATCCCTTCTACAACAGCATCCAATTTATCGTTTCCCCTCGCTGTCAACACAACAGAAGAGCCTTCCTCTGCGAACAATTCTGCCATTGTCTGACTAATGCCATAACTGGCACCGGTAATGATTGCAACTCTTCCATCTAACATTTTCCTTTCCATAGCATCACGCCCCTTTCGGTTCTAATATAGCATTATCTTAATGTAATATCAAATACCTATATTTAATACATTTCTATGCTTTTTTAGCATGGGAACAGTTATTAAAAAAGAAAGATCAATCTTAATAAAAATCACTCCTTCACATAATTATTCTAAACCGTTTTATGCCTTTTTAACATAGAACAATTAAAATAACTGCTCATTTCATCAAAAAAAAGAAGCTACTCAAAAAATCAATATTTTCTTTTCTGCCGTAACTGCTCTTAAAGTGGGGACTTCCCTTTCTCCAGTCATCATGACAGGTCCCACCTGTCACCAAAAGGCCGCAGTTGCCCCTTGATGCAGATGGTGTTTTTCAACAGATTCCTACCTGTCCTTTAGTGTCAGCGCTACGGAGGACGGCATTGAGATGTCCATGATTTTGGCGAGGGATCAAAATACAGAAAAGAGTGGAAGGATATCCTCAATGCAAAGGTAAGCGCTATCACTCCCGGCAGTGCTTTCTTCCGGTGAGCATTGGGGAACTTTCTTTCTGACACCGGAGGAGGTTCTGGATCAGGGAAGTGAATCCCTCGCTGAAACAGACAAAAATTATCTGAGGGAAAACTTTGCCCCTTATGACTACTGGTATACACCGACTGTGGAGGGAGACATTCATGTGGACTTTGAGAATGTCCCGGAATCTGTTCAATCTTTTTTGAAACCATATAGACAGGGGCAGGATGAACAGCAGGAAGGCGGCATGGGAATCAATTTATAAGTCATTGCACCATGCCGTCTTCTGTGATAAAATAAGTCCTAGCGGACTTATTAGCGAGTTGCTTCGCAACATCGGAATGCACAGAAAGCGTGTGCAGAAATTATGATAAAATAAGCCATGTAAGATTTTTAATAGTAAGCGCCAAATAATAATGCGGTCAGATATAAAATTACCCCAGCCCTTTGCGAGTTGGAGTAATTCACTATAATTCACATGCGATTTTTGATAGATTAGAGTTTTTCACTCCAAGGTGCAAGCTCTGTGAGCTGATCATCGGTCATCTCCTTCGTTGGTCGGTGCTCCAGCAGAAATTTCAGATATCCGCAGACGTTCAGGTCATGCGCTTTTGCCATTTCAACCATTGTATAGACTACAGCACTGGCATTGGCTCCAGAGACAGAATCACTGAACAGCCAGTTCTTCCGGCCGACAGCAAACGGACGAATCGCATTCTCGCTGAGATTATTTGTAAAACTGCAGCGTCCATCCTCCAGATAGGTCTCCGCTGTTTCCTGCCGGTTAAGGACATAATTGACTGCTTTATCCATGCGGGTATTCCCCACTGGCTTCTGCATATCAAGCCACGACCAGAAAGCCTCCGGAACAGGTTTTTCCTTCTCGAGACGCAGCTGCTTACGCTTTTCATAATCACCAGGATATTTTTTGTTAATGGAATCCTCTATGGCAAACAGTCGGTTACAGTACTGGACTCCCTGCACCGCAGGCTGGCTGTAATCATACTGTTTCCCTTTGGGAACGGCGTCGATAAAGTACCGGCGGATGTGCGCCCAGCAGGAACATCGTTTGATATCCGGCAGGCTGTTGTAGCCCTGATAACCATCCGTTTCCAGATACCCGTGACAGCCTTCCAGGAACTCCCCTGCATAGCTGCCGCTCCTGGTTGGAGAATAGCCATATAGGATAATGACAGGAAGGCCGTCTTCACCGCTGCGGAACAGCCACATGAAGGATTGCGTCTGTGCCCGGCGTTCTTCTTCCTTCAGCACCTGGACTCTGGTCTCATCTGCCATTGCGAAGCTGCGCCCCAGCAGTTCCCGGTGGAAGTAATCATACATTGGCTGAAAGTATTTCCTGGGACAATAGATAATCCAGTTTGCAAGTGTCGTCCTGCTGGTCTGGGCACCATACTGTTTCCAGTCTTTCTCCTGACGGTAAAGGGGAAGTCCATTGGCGTACTTCTGATACATCGTCCATGCAACGGTGGATGCACTCGCCGGACCTTTTCCTACCAGGGTCTGCGGAACCTGAGACTTTACGATCACAGGTTTTTCCGTGTCTCCCGATCCTTTCTTACAGGACGGACATCCATAACTCTGGCTGTAGTATTCGATTACCTTGCATGTGGCTGGGATGAATTCCAGCTCACGGCGGACATACTCTTCGCCGATCAGAACCATCTGCGTACCGCAGACCGGGCAGACCTGATCTTCTTCCGGAAGAGGGATGACTACTTTTTCAACCTTCAGGCCTTTAAAAAGATCCTCATGGGTTGCCTTCTTTTTGCGGGTATGCTCCCGGATCACGGTCTCTTCTTCCAACAGAGACAGATTCTGTTCCACTTCCGCTTCATCAAAAAGGTGCTGCTGTCCTGGAATGTCATCGGTTCTTCTTTCGCTGGAGGAACCGAAAAGCTTTTTGGTAAGATAGTCCACCTGTTCCTGAAGGGCTTTTTCGTGGTTGGTTTTTTCGTCAATAACAAGACGGAGAGATTGGATCCGTTCCGTCTGCCCAGAGATCATTGTTTTCAATTGTGTTATGGTGTCCTTCAGCTCTCGCAGCCGGATGTCTTTTGCACTGGAAGCCATCGTTCCCTCCTTGGATTTGGTACCTTTATTATACCAGAAATACAGCCATTCCTAAAGGAAAACAAGGGTTGAAAAATGCTGAATTTATAAGGAAATCAGCCATTTTTTTGTGCAGGATTTTTGCCGAAATCCAGATATTTTTTACTCTGCTTTGAGTGCTTTGGGCTGATCGATATCAATTCCTGACATCAGCCAGTCAAACTCCCGCCAGGAAAGATTCCGGACTTCCGACTGCTTCCTGGGCCATTGATATCCACCCCGGACAGACAACCGTTTATAGATCAGGACAAAGCCATCCGGTTCATGGAACAAAGCTTTGATCCTGTCCCGTCTTCTTCCACAGAACAGGAAGAGGGCACTGGATGTCGGATCCATCTTAAGCTGGTCTTCGATAATGGCACAGAGACCATCGATTGATTTGCGCATGTCTGTATAACCGCAGACAATGTAGATCTTTTCAAGGCCGGAGATATCACCTAACATGAGGTCTCCCGGATCAGGCGGAGTGTCCTGGTGAGCAGGACAGGATCGGCATCATTGCTGATGCGGATTGTCACATCATGCATGGACACTTGAATCGTATGTGAATTGTCAAGGTTCGTTTGGTGCATCTGCGATGCTATATGTTGTCCCGGAAGGTGGTCCGGAACAATGTCAATGGGAACCACGTCCTGCTTTGAACGCGGGATCTCACAATGACCATAATTCGGTGCCGGGATCTGATTCGCTGCTGCTTTCCTGCAGCGGCTGACCCAGTTATAAAAAGTGCTTACTGCGATGTCGTTTTCACGGCACCAGTCAGCATCTGTCATGCCGCTCTGGCGACATTCATTGATAAGCCTGATCTGTTCCGCCATCGGAACACGGGCTTTGCGAGTAACTGCCATAACCTATCCTCCGTAATTGTAGTGAAATAGTCTAAATATCTTTCACCTACAATTATAGAGGAAACCAGGAAATCTGAAAATCCGCAGGAATATTTGGCGCTTACTATCAAGCGTCTCGAACTGGAAAAACCAGTCTTAGATGCTTTTTGGTGCTGGCTTGATTCTGTTCAGATGCTAAAAGGTTCTGCATTAGGAAAGGCAGTAACCTACGCCAAGAATCAAAAGCCATATATGG
Organism: uncultured Roseburia sp.; assembly: GCA_947070915.1. Classification (GTDB taxonomy): domain Bacteria; phylum Bacillota; class Clostridia; order Lachnospirales; family Lachnospiraceae; genus Eubacterium_F. Next base: position 607 of record CAMTDY010000196.1, on the reverse strand, counting down.
AGAACTATCTTCTGGACGGAAGATGTGCTCTTTCAAACAATGTAGCAGAAAATGCCATTCGTCCATTTACAGTCGGACGTAAGAATTGGCTTTTTGCAGATACTCCGAAAGGAGCAGCTGCCAGTGCTGCCATATACAGTATCATCGAGACAGCGAAAGCAAATGGGCTCAATGTTTATACCTATCTTGAATTTTTACTTATGTATATGCCGGATACGGATTGGCGAAATCATCCGGAAGATCTGGAAGATTTAATGCCTTGGTCGCAAATGGCACAGGAAATTTGCAAACGTTAATTCGGAATCGGGTAACCGTTCCTTTTTATTTTGGTAGGCACCTTGTTGTAGAGCGCTTACTTTATAGTTATAAGCTCACATCCACTAACAAATTTATTGTAATTCATTTAAAAACATTTCAGCTGTATAATTGACAGGTGTTTTTTGGATAATAGAGAAAATTTTAGATATCCTCTCAAATTCTTCCTGCCTATTATTTTGAATTTCACTTACAGGAGTCTTGAAAAGAATTGCCCATAAAAAATAAAAATTTTGATCAGTCTTATATCTGTCTCTTATACACATCTGACGCTGCCGACGATAAGGCTCGT
>CAMTDY010000195.1 GCA_947070915.1 uncultured Roseburia sp. | reverse complement strand
CCCCCGAGCCTTATCGTCGGCAGCGTCAGATGTGTATAAGAGACAGATCATAAACTGGCTATCTTAATATTCTCCTAAAAGTTGAAAAATCAAACCAACTGATGTAAATAAAATAAAGAAGAGTTTGCTAAAATTAGTAAATAGCAACCTCTTCTTTATTGATAACATTATTTTTTCAATCCACAGGTCTTACCCTGACAGTCTCATTGTAACATATTATTTTTCTTATTTCAATAAGGTTATTAATAAAATTTGACATCATTGGTAAATTATGCTATATTAATTTTAGAACAACCGTGTTACAGGGTGGCATTGACCTCACTCTATATAGACTGGAGGTGGTGCTCATAAAAGATAAATTCAGCTTTAATGATTTAATGCAGTTTGGACTACTACTAATCGCACTGTTGACTTTCGTATATTTGATCAGCCATTAGTACTTATAGAAAAACCACCCTTAAAACTTTGCCAGATGTTAGGGTGATATTTTCTATTCCTTTTTATTTGCAGGTCAAACCACTTGTGGACGGTTGTTCCCTTGGATATTCATATCATAACAGATTTTAGATGTATATTCAAGATATTTTAGCCACCCACTATCAATCCAATTCTGCCCTGGAAAATAAATCTAAGACCAATGACTTATCCTCACATGCTCTTTTAAATCGTAAAATGAAATCAGACAAAGCAGCCTTATCCTCAGAATAGGCGCAAAACATATCTGCCTCTGGATCAAAATCAATCTTCTCCTGAAGCTCCAGACACCTTTCGTCCAAAAAAACTTGTGCCAGACTGCCCCAATCATAACCGTTGCCCTCGAAGCCCTCATCCGACCGGGTATCAAAAACTTCCTGCAGATACTCGCCTGCCTCTAGACAAACAGATGCCTCATTTCCTTGCTCCACCCAGAAAAAAGGCGCAATTTCATTCTTAAAATTTTCCGTTATTTGCATTTTTGTTCTCCTCCTATCACAATTTCTCTGTTCTTTGGCCCCATTGTACCACAAAACCTGGAACTTGAACATTCCAATAGAAAATTTAATAATTAATATTTTCATGCCCTCTGCTTTGTGCTATACTAAAAAAACAGAAACCAAGCAGAACCGAAAGACGAAAAGAAAGGACATATTTCATGAAACATTGTGGGACTAAATATTTGGAGACAGACAGATTGATTTTAAGAAGATTTAAAAAAGAAGACGCTGAAGCAATGTACAATAATTGGGCGTCAGACAATGAAGTCACAAAATATTTAACATGGCCACCCCATTCAAGCCAGGAAGTAAGCCAGGGTATATTGGATGGATGGGTAAACTCATATTCAGATGACAATTTTTATCAGTGGGCTATCGTACCAAAAGACAATGGAGATAAGCCTATTGGAAGTATTTCTGCAGTAGATATAAAAGAAAAAACTTCTATGGTACACATCGGTTATTGTATTGGAAGAGCATGGTGGCATAAGGGGATTACATCAGAGGCATTAAGAGCTGTTATGGACTTCCTCTTTGATGAAGTGGAAGCAAATCGAATTGAAGCAAGACATGACCCTCGGAATCCTAATTCGGGTAAGGTCATGAAAAAATGTGGAATGAAATACGAGGGAACTTTGCGTAGTTTTGGCTGGAATAATCAAGGAATATGTGATGCCTGCTACTATGCATTATTAAAATCGGAACGGTAAACTCTGCGAATCAATGGAGTAAATATTCCAATCTCCGGAAACTCCCTTTTTCAAAGGAGTATTCCGGTGTCTGCAGAGGATATGACACCTCCCCCAGATAATACCAGGGATCATCCTCATGCAGTGGATTTTTCAACAGGTGAAATTCCTGTGCAGGCATGAAACCTTGTCCGAGCAGAAAAGCCTTTTTTCCGTCAGAGGTTCCGCACACATCTACCACCATCACAACGTGTCCCGGACTTCCGGCATACAAGAAAATATCTCCTGTGGCGACCTCGGAAAGCTTTATTTTCTTTGACTCCTGTTCCATCGAAAGCGTACCTGCATAGGCAAATACCATTCTTAGATATCTTTTAAAATTTGCATAAGAATCATCGCGGGCGCCGCCCGGTACCCAGGATGACCGGGATTCCCCCGTCCGTATCCGGTAACCTGACCGCCATTTAGAGTACTCCGCCTGAAAACCGTCCACAAACCGGAATGAGATCCGCTCCTTCTGCCCCGTCTTCCAAAAATATTCTGCATAAACCCGCATCACCGAGTCCGCACACTGCTGCAGATCCTCTTTTTCCAGTGGCAATTTGAATACTGCCACATGAGCACCCTGGTTTCCCTTTTTTTCTCCATTATATAAAAGCACCGGTTTTCCCGCCTTTTTCAACGGATATTCCCGCAAAAAAGTGGTCAGGCTGTCTCCTTTCGCTTTTGTTCTCTCATACCCCGGCGGCGGTGCAACTCTTTCTTGAAGAGTTTTTCCTTCCGGATTTATAATAGCTGGAATTTTTTCAGTGTTCTGTTGATCTGCCGGTTCCTCGGAAGGTTCCAAAGAGGATTCCGGCAAAAGTGCCGACGTTTCTGGTTTCTTTGGAGTCTCCGCGGGAAAAATCATCATTCCTGCCATTACTCCCGTCAAAAGAGTCAGAAACACCGTGAGGGAAAAGAAAATTTTTCTTGCCTTGTTCATACCCGATCCTCCATTACCCTTAACGCTACATTCACAATATGGGCAATATTCTGATCGCCTGCAAATCTCTCTGGATCAGAAAAATCTTCCTCTAACGAAAGCCATTCCAAGGGATTCAGCTCTTCCACCAGTTGTCTTGGGGCAGATAATTTTCCCACATACAGCTCTAATATAAAATCCTGATGATAATATGTAAGATCCATAAAATGAAACAACGGAATCTCTTCTAACGGGATACCCGTCTCTTCGTATAACTCCCTATATGCGGCAGTCATCCCGTCTTCGCCCTCTTCTACCTTTCCGCCCACAAAATTGTAAAGACCTCTATAGGGATCTTTTTTACGTTTGCAAAATAATAATTTTGTTTTATCCTGATTCAGCACAACAATGCAATTCAATCTTTTCATCCCGTCCGCCCCTTCTATTTGTTATCATTCGGATCTTACTGTTTCCATCCATTTATTTTTATAGTTTACCACGATTTACCCAATCACTCAAATATTTTTTCTCTGTCTGCACATACTAACAAAAAAACAAAATTGAGGTGATGATATGAACGCAGAAAATGATGATTCTATTAAATTACTCAAAGAATGTGATGCGGGAACAAAGATGGCTATTTCTTCCCTTGATGAGGTATTAGAAAAGGTCAGTAACCCGGATGTCAAACAGATCCTAACAGAAAGTAAGGGACACCATGAGAAATTGCGGGATGAGATTTCTGATCAGCTGATGGTCAAAAACAGCGAAGAAAAAGAGCCAAATCCGTTAGCCAAAGGTATGTCATGGCTAAAAACAAATATGAAGATGGGAATGGATAACTGTGATGCCACTATTGCCGACCTGATCACAGACGGCTGCAATATGGGGATCAAGTCCCTCTATAGATATTTAAATCAATACAAGGCGGCAGACGAAAAGGCAAAAAATCTGTGCCACCGCCTGATCACCATCGAGGAACAGCTTCGGCAGTCACTCCAGCCATGTCTCTGATCTTAGTGGCGCTGGGACCTCTTACCCTCCCAGCGTCACATCTTGTTTTTGATACCAATTCAACGCATACTCAAACTGCTCTTCTTTAAAATCCGGCCATAGCTCCGGAACGCTGCAAAAATCCGAGTACACGGTCTGAAGGGGCAGGAAACCGGATAACCGGCACATCCCGCCCCAGCGTATCACCAGATCTATCCGTGGGATCATTTTAGAAACCCAGTCATGTTTCATGTCCCATTCCCATCCATAATTCACCAAAAGGTTTACCCGCATCTCCTCCGGACCGCTGCCTGCCGACGTCTCCGGTTCCGTGTACGGAATCAATTCTTTCGGAAAGCAGGAAGATTTTGTATTCCCCAGCACAAATGGCCTCACGCCTTCCGATTCCATTAACTTCACCGCCTTCACACAGGCGCGGGAAAAGGCTTTTAGCTGTTCCCTGGGACGTTTACAGTTATCCACGGTAAAACCGTAATAGGTCAGTTCACGGACACCGTATCGCTTTGCCGCCCGAAGAAGCGCCAGACCTGGTTCCAGCCCAAAGGCATACCCTTCTTCCTTTTTCAATCCACTTTTCTTCGCCCACCTTCTATTGCCGTCCGGGATAATTCCGATGTGTTTAGGAATACGAAACATGATGCCCTCCTCATTCCTTAATTTTCCTATTATTGTGGACGGTTCTCATATATATTATACCTTTTCCAGACTGTGAATCTTATATTTCACGCCGTTATTTTGCCAGAAAAAGTTTTGGATAACTACGTAAAATGGCAAAATGTATGTCGTTTGTCGCAAGTTTGTGTCGTTCACGTCATTTCGCACAATTTGGGTTAATTATGTGGTAAAATATAGGAGAAGTTGTAAATACGCCGCAGAAAGGAAAAGGTGAAATATGAAAAGAGCTTTAGCAATACTTTTATTTGTTGGAATGATGCTGTCAGGGATATGCCAGCCATTCAGCAAAACAGCCTGCCATGCAGGAACAGACCAGCAGACCACAACTTATACAGGAGAAAATTTCAGGATCGAGTATCAGATCGTATCCCAGTGGAACCAGGGCTA
>CAMTDY010000194.1 GCA_947070915.1 uncultured Roseburia sp. | reverse complement strand
AGGGCGGCGTGGCGGCTCTGGCAGTAGCTTCCGGTGCCGCGGCGATCTCCTATACGATCCAGAATCTTGCCCAGGCGGGAGACCACATCGTGGCAGCAAAAAATATTTATGGTGGAACCTATAACCTGCTGGCCCATACGCTGCCGGATTACGGTATCAGTTCTACTTTTGTAGACCCTTCGGACGAAGAGGCGGTGCGGGGAGCGATCCGGGAAAATACCAAGGCGGTGTATATCGAGACACTGGGCAACCCGAATTCAGATGTGGTGGACATTGAGAAGCTGGCGGGCATTGCCCATGAAAATAAAATACCTCTTGTCATCGACAACACCTTTGCCACACCGTATCTGGTTCGCCCCATCGAGCACGGGGCAGATATCGTAGTACACTCGGCTACCAAATTTATCGGCGGCCACGGTACGGCCATCGGCGGCGTGATCGTGGACAGCGGCAGATTTGACTGGGAGGCCAGCGGCAAATTTGCATCTTTGACCGAGCCGAATCCCAGCTATCATGGGATCAGTTTTACAAAAGCAGTGGGAGCAGCGGCATTTGTCACAAAGATCCGTGCCATCTTGCTTAGGGATACCGGCGCTACCCTGTCGCCCTTTCATGCCTTTCTGTTTTTGCAGGGATTGGAGACGCTGTCTCTGAGGGTGGAGCGCCATGTGGAAAATGCCTTGAAGGTCGTTCAGTATCTGGCGGACCATCCCCAGGTGGAAAAGGTAAATCACCCGTCGTTGTCAGCGGATCCAGAACAGGCGGTTCTATATAAGAAATATTTCCCTGGTGGCGGAGGTTCGATCTTTACATTTGAGATCAAAGGGGATGCCGGGAAGGCAAAAGAATTTATCGACAATCTCGAATTGTTTTCCCTGCTTGCCAACGTGGCGGATGTAAAATCCCTGGTGATCCATCCGGCATCCACCACCCACTCACAGCTGACAGAGGAAGAGCTGCTGGAACAGGGCATCAAGCCGAATACCATACGTCTTTCCGTCGGAACAGAAAACATTAATGATATTATTGAAGATCTGCAGGCGGCATTTGAGGCAGTAAAATAGCTTGCATTTTGATCCGGCGAATGGTACATTAGAAATAGTTTGTGTGTTGGAGGGTAAACATGTCGGAACAATTTTCCAGAACTGGGCTTCTTTTGGGGGAGACAGGGCTGCAGAAACTTTCTGAAAGCCGGGTGGCAGTGTTTGGAGTAGGAGGAGTCGGCGGCTATGTAGTAGAGGCGCTGGCGAGAAGCGGGGTGGGAGCCCTTGACCTGATCGATCATGATAGAGTCAGCCTGTCGAATATCAACCGACAGATTATAGCCTTGCATTCTACAGTTGGAGAATACAAGGTGGATGTGATGAAATGCCGCATCGCGGATATCAATCCGGCGTGCCGCGTCCTGGCGCATAGATGTTTCTTTCTGCCAGAGACCAGGGATGAATTTGATTTTTCTGATTATGATTATGTGGTGGATGCGGTGGATACGGTCACTGCCAAGATTCAGCTTGTACTGCAGGCGAAGGAGGCAGGAGTTCCGGTCATCAGCAGCATGGGCGCCGGGAATAAGCTGAATCCAGCGGAATTTGAGGTGGCGGACATCTACCGTACTTCCGTATGTCCTCTGGCGAGAGTGATGCGGCGGGAACTGAAAAAGCGGGGGGTGGAGAAACTGAAAGTGGTTTACTCCAAAGAGGAGCCAAAAGACTGTGGCGGACAGAGAGTGCCCGGATCCACGGCATTTGTACCCTCAGTGGCGGGACTGATCATCGCCTCAGAGGTGGTCAAGGACCTGGTACACTAAATAGTGTATAGACGGTGTGTCAAATGACTGCGGGGCTGAAACGTTATATCAAGAATGATTTTCCGGGAAGGACAGGGACGATGAACCAGAGAAAACAGGTAGAAGACAGGGAAGAAAAATACTGCCGGGATGTGGAGCGGAGCATCATAAAAAAATACCGTAAAGAGATATGGCGGAAGTTTACGAAAGCCATCAATGAGTATGAGCTGATCCAGAACGGAGATAAGATCGCTGTGTGTATCTCCGGTGGGAAGGATTCTATGCTTATGGCGAAGCTGTTTCAGGAACTGGAGCGTCACGGGCAGAAGAATTTTGACGTGGTGTTTCTTGTGATGAACCCCGGATATAACGACATCAATTATGACACCATCCAGAACAATGCCCGACGCCTACGGGTGCCGATTACGGTATTTGAAAGCAGGATCTTCGATGCGGTGGTAGAAGAGGAATCCCCCTGTTATCTCTGTGCCAGAATGCGGCGGGGATATCTGTACAGCAAGGCGAAGGAGCTGGGGTGTAACAAGATCGCTCTGGGCCACCATTTTGATGATGTGGTGGAGACGATCCTTATGGGGATGATGTACGGTTCCCAGATCCAGACGATGATGCCGAAACTTCACAGTACAAATTTTGAAGGGATGGAACTGATCCGTCCCCTCTATCTGATCCGGGAACAGGATATCATTCACTGGATGCATTACAACGAGCTTCATTTTATCCGCTGCGCCTGCCGGTTTACCGAGCAGTGCGCCGCCCAGGAGGAAGAAAAAGAGAAAAGTTCCAAGCGGGCGGAGATCAAGGAGCTGATCCGGCAGCTGGAACAGGTCAATCCCTCGGTGGCGAAGAACATTTTCAGGAGTGTGGAAAATGTCAATCTGGCTACGGTGATCGCCTATAAAAAAGATGGCGTGAAACATCATTTTCTGGAAGATTATGATTCCCACTCTTGAACAAAGCTGGCAGGAACGTTCTGCAGGATCATCACATATTTTGAGAAAAAGAGAATAAATAGGTGTGATGCATATGGATTACTCTGGATTTGAGCCTGTGGTGGGCACAATTTTAAACATTAGCAGAGGAAGCGACTGCTGCAGTCAGATGATATCCCTCCGAACGGGAAATGGAATCGTTAACTTTCACGTGAATGCTGAGACATTGATCATTGATAACAGACAGTTGAGGCGGGGTATGCAGGTGGTGGCGTATTATGACCGATATCTGCCGGTGCCTCTTATTTTTCCGCCTCAGTACCAGGCGCAGCTCGTAGCGGTACCAGGACGGAACGAGCAGGTGGTGCTGCAGTTTTTTGACCGGAACCTGCTGGCAGGGGACCGGTCTCTTCAACTGAACATCGGGCAGAATACGTCAGTCAGGACAGTAAATGGCCAGAACTTCGGGTGCAGCCCCGGAGGAAATATGCTTCTGGTATTCTATTCGGTGACAACGAGAAGCCAGCCGCCCCAGACAACGCCGCGTCAGATCGTGGTATTGTGCTGATCAGTTTTCCAGGATCATTTTGCGGTACTGGGTGGGGGAAAGGCCGGTCTCTTTCTTAAATACATTGGAAAAATAATAAATATCATCATAACCTACGCGCTGGGCGATGGTTTTTACCGGAAAATTGCCAGAGGTTAGCAGTATTTTTGCCTGGGAGATCCGTACTGTGGTCAAGTAGGAAAAAATGGTCTGCCCCGTCTCTTTTTTGAAGATCCGGTTGATGTAATCAAAATTACAGTTAAACTTTGCCTCGATGAGACGGCTGGAGAATTTTTCCCCATAATTATAATTGATCTCCCGCAATAAATCGTAGACGATAAAAGTAGAACGTTTGATTGTTCTATCGTCATTCGATAAGATCTGACTGGAAAAGATGTGGGAGAGATGGACTAGCAGATCCAGCAGCAGACATGAAGTCTGCAGATCAGAAAATTCTTTATAGGCAGTAAAATACTGTTTTCCCCGGTTTAGCAGATGAAGGATTGTCTCATAGACCATGTGGGACCTGGCGTGACAGAGCTTGGGAATGATGATCTGATCCGTAATATTTTTACCCTGCAGGGCTTCCATTTTGTTGTGCTTCAACAGCTCCTGCAGGGTTTGTTCGTCCATTTCGGCGCCAGTCAGCGCGTCGATCTGAAAGTGGATATAAAAATAGGTGCAGTGCTCGCTGATCTTGTATCCATTATGTTCTTTTCCTGGTTCTAACAGGATCCAGTCTCCCTCTCTTAAATGATAGTGAACCATATCTTCCATGAGATACATATCCCCTTTTACGATATAAAAAGCGATATATTCATCCGGTGTCCTGCGGAAATGGATACATTTATCTACGCTGATGGAATTAAAGAGATTAACGCGGGGAAAAACGTAAGGGTTTACCCGGCAGATATACATGGCGGAATCCTCCTCTCTGGTTTTTCTCAATGGGGCTGCCACGCCAGCCCGACGCTGCAGTGCCGGCTCAGTCCTATTATAACACAAGGAAAAGAAAAAGTCGCTATTTTATAAAAAATCTACTGCATTTACTATTGTAAAAATGTCCCTTATTTAATATGATTTTATATAATACGTACACGGTCTGGCAGTACCGGGCTGTGGGAAGAAGGGAGAAGGTATTGTGAAAAAAAGGATTATTGCAGGAGTTTTATGTGCCGTTTTTTGTGTCACGTCACTTTGGGGACTGTCCCCGGCTGTTCCACAGTTACAGGCCAGTGAAAAGGAAAACAAAGCGGCAGAGGGGGTTCCCTGGAACGACACTCCGATGCCGGTTCTGGAGTCTGTCAGAGACAGCAGTGTGGCGCAGGAAACAAAGTTCACCCATAAGGAGTGGACTGGAGAGAGTGGATATGTGGACGCCTACGGGGAAACTGTGAATGCCGCAGATGTATACCGCATCAATGTTCAGGATGCCACGTCTTCATCCACGCATTCGGTTCCCTACCACTCTGTGGACAAAGCTATCGAGGGAGCGGTGAACTACAAAAAAGAAGCGTCGGAGTATGTAC
>CAMTDY010000193.1 GCA_947070915.1 uncultured Roseburia sp. | reverse complement strand
GTATTATACGCCTTTTGTGCTCACCCTTATCCATGTGCAATGAGATGATATGCCGGATAGTGGAGGAATCCTCCAAAATACGTTCCATTATCCGCCCTAACAGAAAATTCGGCAGATACCGAAAACATACACGCCGAAAATATTACAGCCATATGAAAAGCTGCATTTAAACAAAAATTACAAACAGAAAATATCAGACTGTCTCAAAACCAACGAGAATCCGTGATAACAGGAACTGTACAGAATCACAACAACTTTGCCACTCTTACCTTTCCCTGTTCCGAAAATGAGATGGAAAAAAAGCTGGAGGAACTGGATCGGTGGGATGAGACAAATGTTACCCTGTTTGTTGATAAGGTATGTTTCCTTGTTTCCTGTCCTCTTTTATTCATAAGCAACCCCACTTTCCGACATATGTGCCTGAAACCATTATACGGCACATGTGTCTGGAAGTCGATAAAAAGCGGCAAAGATTTCTCTCTACCGCCATCAATGTCTAAATATAAATAATTTCCTTGTTTACAATCCACCTCGCACACGCCCTTATGTTATTGAACGGCCCTGTCCATTCTAAGGCATTTTCCGCCTTTAACTGTTTTCCGTTATGAACCCCTCATTTTAGATCAACGGCGCGAAAAACACGGAGTGTTTTTATAGGGATGCGGTTTTCGGCCAGCCCTTTTTATCATCTATTCTACTGTTACAGACTTTGCAAGATTTCTCGGCTGGTCTACATTCAGCCCTTTTTCTACAGATACATAGTAGGCGAGATACTGGAGTATCACAGCTGACACAAAAGGCGTAAACAGCGGAGATGTTTCCGGAAGTACGACCTGATGGTCGCACAGGCTGGCATCCACGGAGGCATTGATATCTGTGATCAGAATGACTTTGGCACCGCGGGAACGCACTTCCTGAACATTGGAGATCACCTTTGCATAGACGTCCGGCTGGGTGGCGAGGGCGACTACGGGAACATTATCGGTGATCAGAGATATGGTTCCGTGTTTGAGTTCCCCGGCGGCATAGGCTTCGGAATGAATGTAACTGATCTCTTTTAACTTGAGAGACCCCTCACAGGACAGGGCGTAGTCCAGTCCTCTGCCGATAAAGAAAATATGATCCGTGAGGGTGAGGCGCTTGGAGATGTTTTCAATCTGGGAATCGTAGGACAGCGCATCCTCTACTTTATCTGCAATGCCTATGAGATTTTCCACATATCCTCTGGTTTCCTCTTCAGAGATATTTTTTGTGACATAGGCGATTCGGAATGCGATGAGGTACATCAGGGAAAGCTGTACGGTATAGGCTTTTGTGCTTGCTACTGCGATTTCCGGGCCGGCATGGGTATATAGTACATAATCACTTTCTCTGGCGATGGAGGATCCCTTTACATTTACCAGAGAGAGAGTTTTTGCACCCTTTGTCTTTCCAAGTTTCAGCGCTGCCAGTGTGTCAGCGGTCTCTCCGGACTGGGAGATCGTAATAAGTAATGTATGCTGGTCTATGATCGGGTTTTGATATCGGAATTCCGAAGCGATTTCTACCGTCACTGGGATCCTTGCCAGACGCTCGATCATATTTCTGCCGATCAGACCGGCATGCATGGCAGTACCGCAGGCGGTGATCACGATGCGGTTGATGCCAGTGAAAATCTCATCCGGGACATTGTCAGTAGAGAAATCAGGCATCCCGTGTACGACTCTTGGGGTGATGGTATTTCGGAGGGCTTCCGGCTGTTCGTGGATCTCCTTCATCATAAAGTAATCATAGCCGCCTTTTTTGGCTGCTCCCACGTCCCAGCTGATATGATGGATCGTCGGTCCATACAGATCGCCGTATTCATTTTTAACTAATATTTCATCTTTGGTGATCTTGGCAATATGGTTTTCCTGCAGTACAAAATAATGCTTTGTATGGCTCACCAGTGCCACCATGTCGGAGGCGATGATGGATCCCTTTTCTGTATGGGCTGCCACCAGAGGGCTACCGCTTCTCACTGCGTAGATGGTTTCCGGAATGTCCTCAAACATAATACAAAAACCGTATGCCCCGGTAAGTTTTCCCGTGGCCAGACGGATGGCTTCTTCTGGATCTCCCTGGTAGCAGTCATCGATGACCATCGCTGCAATTTCTGAATCTGTCTGGGATACGGGGCGTTTTCCTTTTTCTTCTAGTTCTCGTTGCAGTTCCTGATAATTTTCGATGATCCCGTTGTGGATCAAAGTTACTTTTCCTGCTGTATGAGGGTGGGAGTTAGTGTCCGATACCCCGCCGTGGGTTGCCCAGCGGGTGTGTCCAATGCCGCAGGTGGAGATGATATCGTCTGCCTGGGCTTTGACCAGTTCCCGTAATACAGAGACCTTTCCTATGGTTTTTATTGTCTGGATGCCATCATCCGTAAAATAAGAAATACCAGCGCTGTCATAACCACGGTATTCCAGTGTCTGCAGTCCGTCTATCAACGTCTTTTTTGCATCGAGAAAGCCAACGTATCCTATAATTCCGCACATAGTGCTCCTCCATTCCGGTGTATTGCTGCACCTTTGATTCTAAACTTATTCCTAATATATGCAGGTACGCCTGCACATGAAAATAATCCTCTCCAGACTGTTAAAAATGGCTAAAAATCATAAAAATCATATCATATGAGCCGGGGAAAGTCAAGGAATCCGACAGGGGCAGACGGGCGCGTCTTGCGGTATCAGCCTGTCTTGAAAAAAGAATTGTAGGGAGTTATAGAATGTGATACAATAAGCGCAGAGAAACTGTAGGTTTCGACGTGAGTGCGTATGCTAGATACGTGTGAGTGCGTATGCAATACATATAATATATAAGTTCTGACGAACTTATCATCAAGTTACTTATTTATCAGGGGGTTAAGTTGAAGATATGCAGAATTTTAGAGTTGAATTGAAAAAAATAGTGGATGATTCCTATGATGTTCAGATTGGCAGGGATCTGATTCCGTCTCTGGTCAGTGATATGAAGGAAGGTCTGGTGGGAAAGATCCGTAAATTTGCGGTTGTGACGGATTCTAATGTAGAAAAGGACTATGGTGTGCCGGTACTGGAAGCTTTTCGGGAAGCTGGATTTGAAGCTGAGATCTTTGTGTTTCCGGCAGGGGAAAAGAGCAAGGTGCGCAAGACCAAGGAAATGATAGAGGATGCCATGCTGGCAAAGGGCTTCCGCCGGGACTGCTGCGTGGTGGCGGTGGGAGGCGGAGTCGTCTCGGATCTGGCAGGTTTTGTCGCTGGAACCTTTGGAAGAGGAGTTCCCTTTGTGAACTACGCTACCACATTGCTGGCGGCCGCCGATGCCTCCATTGGCGGGAAAACGGCGGTGGATACGGAACTTGCCACCAATTTGATCGGGCTGATCTATCAGCCGCGGAAAGTATATGTGGACATTGATACCTGGAAGACACTCCCGAAAGAGCACCTGATCAATGGAATGGCGGAGACGGTTAAACACGCCTGTCTGGCTGACAAAGAATTCTTTGAGTACATCGAGGACCATGTGGAAGATGTACTGGCATGTGTTCCTGAGGTGTGCGAGTATATATCCGGGAAAAACTGCAATGTAAAATACCAGGTGGTCATGAAGGATGAAAAGGAAAAGAGTCTGAGGGAGATCTTGAATCTCGGCCATACAGTGGGACGGGCCATTGAGACGGTGAGTGGCTACCGCCTGCTTCACGGAGAGGCGCTGTCCATTGGAATGGCAGCCCAGGTAAATCTGGGATGCCGGTTAGGATTTTTATCTGAGGAAGAGAGAGACCGGGTCATTGTCCTCCAGGAGAGAATTGGGCTTCCGGTGCGTATTCCGGACTATATCGACAGGGAAGAACTGGTACAGAAACTGTACACAGATAAAAAGGTGCGGGATGGCAAACTCCGTTTTGTATTCCAGAAGGGGATCGGCGAAGTGATGACCTTTGGCGAGGATGTATATGCGAGACCCACTGCGGAGGAAGAGATCCGGGAAGTCATCATGGAGCTGTAGACGGCATTTGCGTAAGGATAGATGGGGGGAGACTGTTTGAACCAGAGACAGCTGGGAAAGGAAAAAGAAGAACTGGCGTGTGGTTTTCTGCGGGATAAGGGGTATGAAATAATCGCCTGTAATTACTGGTGCCGCGGTGCCGAACTGGACATCGTGGCGAAAGATGGGGAATATCTGGTATTTGTGGAAGTCAAATACCGGAAGGATCCTTCCTGCGGTGGGAGCAGATACGCCGTTTCACCAAATAAAATGCGAAAGATCATACAGTGTGCCAGAACATATTTATATCGGGAGCGGATTCCTTTGGACACGCCGATGCGGTTTGATGTGATCGCCATAGAGGGGAAAAAGATATGGCATTTTCTCCATGCCTTTGATACGGATGGATGGAGTTAGCTCAACGGCGCCCTTGAACTGTGCAGGGGTTAACGGTAATGAAAAACCAGCGGGCATCTCTGGATCACTCCAGGGATGCCCGCTGGTTTTTGAGGATGCAGTCTTCTGATCAGACACGAATATCGATGTTTCCTCCCAGGGAAGGATTGACAGACTGCTCCATCATTTTGGTAATATTGTCTCCCATGGTCTTTTGCAGATCCAGTGTCTTATCCAGCATCGCTACTGACACATTGGACATAACACTCAACGATGCATTTGCCATAGAATATGAGGCAATATCCATTCCCAATGACATATCCATAGGCTCATCCTCCTTTTGTTGGGTTCAATATTTAAACCAGTATAACATTTTTCCCGATGAAATACAATAAAAATAACTTGAGTTTCCGCAAAATGTAATAAACAACGGCACAGAAATAGAAACAAAATA
>CAMTDY010000192.1 GCA_947070915.1 uncultured Roseburia sp. | reverse complement strand
GGATATACTTTATTTTCTTTATCTGCCAGCGTGGCATCCACTTTTGTCTTCTGCGCCTCACGGTACTTAAAGAACTCTGTGGCCACCTGTGGGAACAGTGCATAGGAAAGTACATCCTCATCCTGCTGCTTCCACTGGGACATCTCCTTTTCGAGATCTGCCAGCTGCGGTTTGATCAGATCCGCCGGACGGCAGGTGATCGGTTCGGTGTCACCGATACATTTTTTCTGGACTTCCGGATCAAAAGGCTTCACAGTCTGGCCAAACTCACCAGACAGAAGCTTCTTGGATTCCTTCGTCACCATCTTATATCTCTCACCGGAAACGACATTCAGAACTGCCTGGGTACCCACGATCTGGGATGACGGTGTTACCAATGGCGGCTCACCGAAATCTTTCCGCACACGGGGTACTTCTTCCAGCACTTCCTCATACTTGCTTTCCTGTCCCATCTCCTTGAGCTGGGATACAAGATTGCTGAGCATGCCTCCCGGTACCTGATACATCAGTGTTTTAATATTTACTCCGAGAACTTTTGTATTCATCAGACCGCTCTGCAACGCCTCTTCGCGCATCGGACGGAAGTATTCTGCGATCTCCGCCAGAAGATTCTGGTCAAGCCCCGTGTCATACGGAGTTCCTCTAAAGGTCTCCACCATAACTTCTGTCGCCGGCTGGCTGGTGCCAAGCGCGAAAGGAGACATCGCCGTGTCAATGATATCACAGCCCGCCTCAACTGCCTTCATATAGGTCATGGCAGCCACACCGGATGTATAATGGGTGTGAAGGTCGATCGGAATATCTACGGACTCTTTCAGAGCTGTCACGAGCTCTGTTGCTTCATATGGGGTGAGAAGACCCGCCATGTCTTTGATACAAAGGGACTTTGCACCGAGATCCTCAATTCTCTTTGCCATATCCTTCCAATAATCCATGGTATACGCATCCCCAAGAGTATAGGAAAGGGCGATCTGGGCGTGTCCGTTTTCCTTATTTGCCGCCTTTACCGCTGTCTCCAGATTTCGGATATCATTGAGACAGTCAAAAATACGGATGATATCAATACCGTTTGCCAGTGATTTCTGTACAAAGTACTCCACCACATCATCTGCATAGTGATTGTATCCAAGGATATTCTGCCCACGGAACAGCATCTGCAGTTTTGTATTTTTAAAGCCGTCTCTCAGTTTACGAAGCCTCTCCCATGGATCTTCTTTTAAGAAACGAAGGGACGCATCAAAAGTGGCTCCTCCCCAGCACTCTACCGCATGGTAGCCCACTTGATCCATCTTGTCGATGATCGGAAGCATCTGTTCCGTCGTCATACGGGTGGCAATCAGGGACTGATGAGCGTCACGAAGGATTGTTTCAGTTATTTTAATCGGCTTCTTTGCTTTATTATCTGCCATCTTTATTTCCTCCTAAAAATATTTTACGCGTTAATGTGCGCTATGCATCATTTCGCATTAGACTCCAAAGATTGCCATGAATACACCGGCCGCTACTGCTGTGCCGATCACTCCGGCTACATTTGGTCCCATGGCATGCATCAGCAGGAAATTGGTCGGATCTGCTTCTGCCCCCACCTTCTGGGATACCCTGGCTGCCATCGGAACCGCAGAAACCCCGGCGGAACCAATAAGCGGGTTGATCTTGCCTTTTGAAATCTTACACATCAGCTTACCAAACAGGACGCCCGCCGCTGTGCCCACTGCAAAGGCGATCAGACCGAGGGCAACGATCTTCAGTGTATCGATGTCGATAAAGTTCTCGCCACTGGTTTTCGCCCCTACCGATGTACCCAGCAGGATAACAACGATGTACATCAGTGCGTTGGATGCTGTCTCTGTCAGCTGTCCAACCACACCGGATTCTTTGAACAGGTTACCAAGCATCAGCATACCTACAAGAGGCGCCGTACTCGGCAGGATCAGACATACCACCGTGGTTACGATGATCGGGAAAAGAATCCGCTCCAGCTTTGAGACAGGACGGAGCTGATCCATCTTGATCATTCGTTCTTCTTTTGTAGTAAACAGTTTCATAATCGGCGGCTGAATGATCGGCACCAGTGACATATAAGAATATGCCGCCACTGCAATCGGTCCCATAAGTTCCTTCTGCCCCAGCTTTCCTGCCAGGAAGATCGAGGTCGGGCCGTCCGCGCCTCCGATGATCGAGATTGCCGCTGCCGCCATGCCGTTGAATCCCATCACGATGGCCATCAGATATGCGGCAAAGATACCGAACTGCGCCGCTGCTCCCAGAAGAAAACTCTTGGGATTCGCGATCAGCGGACCGAAATCTGTCATCGCTCCTACACCGAGGAAGATCAGGGATGGCAGGATACTCCATTCATCCAGTTTAAAGAAATATTCTAACAGTCCGCCAGGCTCCATGATCTGCGGATAAATGTTGACAAGCAGCATACCGAATGCGATAGGGACGAGCAAAAGAGGCTCATAACCCTTCTTGATCGCCAGATAGAGAAACACAAAAGCAACCAGTATCATCACATAACTGCGCCAGTCAACTGTTCCATTTGCAAATGCAGTCTGATGGAGAAGATTCTGCAAAACTTCCATCTTTTTTACCTCCAGTTATTTAGTGAATTAGTCCATAGTAGCCAATACGTCGCCGGCTCCAACCATATCACCGGAGTTCACGTTGATGCTTGCGATCTTTCCATCCTGAGGCGCCACGACTTCATTTTCCATCTTCATCGCCTCCAGAAGAAGAACCACATCTCCTTTTTTCACCTCTGCTCCCACACTTGCTTTCACAGACAGGATCTTACCGGGCATCGGCGCTGTCACCTCGACAGAACCAGCGGATCCGCCTGCTGCCGGAGCTGGCGCTGCTGCCGGCGCCGGGGCTGAAGGTGCTGCCACCGGGGCTGGTGCTGCTGGTGCTGCTGCCGGAGAGGCTGCTCCTGTTTTTTCCTCCACTGATACATCATATACGGTTCCATTTACTGTAATAGTATAATTTTTCATGGGTTATATCCTCCTAAATTAATGATAATGATGTTGGGGTCAAAAGGTATTTTGCCCCCAGCTAATGCCGTAGCATTTAGTACCTCTTTTTAATAGAACGGATCACAAGACCCTCTGCCGGTACCGGAGTTCCCTCCTGTTCCATCGCCGCAGAGACCGCTGCCGTGATCACTGCCACCAGCTGGGTATCATCTGCTTTGACTGGCGCCGGCTTCGGCGCTGGTTTTGGTACCGGAACCGGTCTTGGCGCCGGCTTCGGAGCCGGTGCTGCCTCTTTTTTTCCAGACGAACGATCCAGCAGATCCGGAATAAATTTCATCAGATAAATGATAAAAGAGATCAGGATCAGTACAAGGAACACGGTCCCCATACCCAGCGCCGTATTTACCAGCGCTTCTGGAAACGTTGTCACAACCTCATCCGCTGCTGTCGCTGCTAACAATCCCATTCCATCACCTCATTCCAAACATCTGCATTGCATATATCAACTGTTTACGGATCTCAGAACCTTCAATAATATTATCTACATACCCTCTTTTTGCTGCTATGTTCACATTGCACTGAAGCTCATCGTACTCTTTCGTTTTTTCCTCCAGTGAAGCTTTGGTATCCTTCGCGTTGCTGATCTCATCCTGATACATAACCTGTACCGCACTCTTCGCGTCCATAACACCGACCTTTGCCCCCTCGAGAGCCAGAACAAGGTCAGCTCCGATATGCTTGGAATTCATCGCCACATAGGCACTTCCAAAAGCCTCTCCGGTGATCACATTTACCTTGGGAACTTCTGCACTGGCAAAAGCACAGGTAAGATCTGCCACTGCCTGTCCAATGGTCTTCTCCTCTTCCATCGAGGAAGCATATGCCTTTACGTTGGTAAAGGTGATCACAGGAATCCCGAAGGCATCACAGAAATACACAAACTTCTCTGCTTTTTTACATCCTGCCGTGGAGAGCACCTGTTCTGCACCATTTGCCACTGCCCCCACGGTCACGCCATTGAGCGTCATAAGACCAGTGACCATATCCCCAGCATACTCTTTCTTTGTCTCTAAGAATTTCTGATCATCGGCAATCTGGGTCAGCGCCGCCACAGGATCCGAAACAAGTCCCTCAAAGCCATTCAGTACACGGTTCATATCATCCTGGGTCTCTTTTCCGGCGTAATCATCAAAATTCGCAGGAAGGATCTGCACCAGAGCACGGATCTGTGCCAGAACATCAGCTTCTGTATCACAGAGGAAATCTACATTTCCCGCCTCTGCCTGAAATGCAGCCGCCGCAGTATCGCACTTATCTGTATTATTGCCATCCACTGCATTCGGTGAATTCACGAATAATTTACCATTCTGTGTGTCCATCAATGTAAAATCACTCAGAAGTGATGAAATGGCAACGCCGCCGCCGCAGGATCCTAAGATCGCGCTGATCTGGGGGATCACACCACTTGCCTTCACCTTGCTGAGATAAAGCTCTCCAAAACCCGCAAGGGCATCCACTGCCTCCTGGAGGCGGACTCCGGCACAATCGATCAGGCCCACCACCGGTGCTCCTGCTTTCATCGCCATCTCGTACAATCTGACAATTTTCTTTGCATGCATCTCGCCGATGGAACCGTTTAATGCTGTGACATCCTGGCTGTAGACATATACCAGTTCAGAATCGATCACACCATAGCCTGTAACGACACCATCCGCCGGCACTGCTTTTTCCTGCATGTTGAAGTCGGTATTTCTCTTCGTCACAAGTCCACCGATCTCAACAAAACTGTTTGCGTCAACAAGGGCTTCAATCCGCTGTCTTGCTGACATCTTTGCTGAATTACTCATATGCAGTCCTCCACTTTATTATATATTATGCCTTGTCAGGACCAGACCGGGAAAACACTCCTTCTCAACCCCGTTTCCTGTCTCTTATACACATCTGACGCTGCCGACGATAAGGCTCGTGGGG
>CAMTDY010000191.1 GCA_947070915.1 uncultured Roseburia sp. | reverse complement strand
TTGAAGATACAGCCCACAGGAAACAACAATGTTTCCTTTTCATTTTCTCTTATATATTCAAATATTACCTGTTCGTTCTTTATAACGCATACATTTTTCAAATTACCAAAGTTATCAAGATTTCGCATACTCACTCCCTTATTGTTCTGTCATAAAACCCCATTGTACGCCGAATTTATCAATAAAGTTACCTGCCAATTCACTGTATGGTAATTTTTCAAACGGGTCAATAATTGTGCTTCCTTCTTTGAAAAATTCGTAACAGGCAAGAAGCTCATCAACATTGGAAAACATAACAATTAAATGAACAGCGCAATCCAGCGATTTCTCTTTATTTCCAAATCTATCATTCAAAAAAATTTTTTGTCCGTGGATGTACATAACAGCATGCGCTATTCTGTGATCGTCCCGATATTCATCGGTCGCATCAGCACAGTCAGATACGATATTCGCATACTCACGGCTGTATACAATACTTTCGGCTTTTGTATGAAATGCCTTCTCATATAGCGCAATCGCTTCTTCGCAGTTGTCACAAAAATGTAAGTGTGGTATTAACATAATCTTCCTCCTTTTTAAATAACACTATTGTTTTTTATAGTAGTTCTTCCTGCCTCTGGCATCATAAAATACATATACACCTTAAAAACTTTCTAAGGAAATTACTGGATCGCAGAAGGTTCAACCATCAAGAACCACTTAAAACCAAATTTATCCTTTACTGCACTCATACAAGCTGCAAAATCTGTTTTATGAGGTTCTTCCAATACGGTTCCCCCCTCTTTTAATATGTCGAAAACTTTCCAGACTTCGGCAACTGTATCAAAATCGAGAGCAAAAAATAGCGAATCCGCTTGAATTTCCCTTCCCGCACCGCCATCAGACAGCCTGATTCTTTGATTCCCAATTCTTGCTTCTGTATGATAGATAAAGTTTGTTTTTTCATCCTTCCCCTGCCAATCAACTTCTAAATGAAACGCCTTTTTATATAACTCAATTACCTCTGCGCAACGACCGCCACAATGTAAAGTTGGTATTAAAAACATGTTCATTACCTCCACTGCTTTTGATAACTTATTTCCTCAACTATATTCTTATTTCTCCTTTCACCGATTCCCAGTCTATAAACAAGCTATAACGCTGGGTGGTGAAGCGGATCACGCAGAGATTGGGATCATCGGGACCGGAAAAATGATTCGCCAGCCCCTCGTACCACATCTCCCGACAGGTTTCCGGGTCAGTGCAGACCTCTGCCGTGCCAGTGAGGGAAATATGATAGGTTGGAGAATTCAGGCACACGGCAGCCTTGTTGTTTTGACCAAGGCGCACAGGGCTTGGCGCACCCTTCCCTGTACAAAATGTAATCCAGCTTATTCCCTCACTGCGTGAAGGGCTGATGGTCGTAGGCACAGGGGAACCGTCCGGGTCGATTGTAATGAGTGTAGCAAAGCTGTCCTTGTCCTGACGCACAGTGCGCTGAGCGATAATTTCAGCGGCACGGGCCATAATATTTTTTGTATTCATGTAAATGCCTCCTTTAAGTAATGAAAATTTTTTTAAAGTATGTCGTTTGGGTGCAAACAATAAAAACGCACTCTTATCTATCATACAACATACAGGAATAATTGTATTGTATATTTCCGACATCTGCATACTCTCAGCAACTATTCCATCAAAGCTATTTCCCTTGCCTCCCGGATACTCATGGAATGATAGCGTTTAAATTCCCGCATCAAATGCGATGAATCCGTATATCCATATTTATGGACAGCCTCCGCTGTGTTAAAATGGCTCTGGCTTACAATATCCCTCCATAAGCATTGATAGCGCACCAGATTACTCAGTTTCTTGGGGGTAATCCCGATGTATTCGCAAAACAGCCGTTCCATCTGTCTGCCGCTGATAAAATTCTCTTTCGCTAACTGACTGATCTCCAGCCCGCCCTGATGCCGGAGAATATCATTCATCACTCTGTCTACTACCACATTCTCCCTCGCAGTTTCCAGTTTTTTCAAAAGCAGTGTTTCCGTAAACCGAATCAGATCCGTCAGTCCCAGATCAAATAATAACCTATGAAGTTCTTTATCCAGCCAGCTAAATCTCTCCCTGACATCATATCTTCCGTTTAGCGTCCCCACAAAGGAGTCCTCTGAGAAAACATAGGCACTCCATGCATAGAAACGGATTGCAAACACCGAAATCTTTTGTCCGTTTTTTCGATTGCCCTGAGTGCAGAAACTCCTGTCATTGATCCCTACGAAATCAGAAGTGATGATATTGCCCTCATCATCCATGCGGTAAATAATATCAACACAGGTGTCCGGAATCACGATTTCAGAATGTTCGCCCGTTCCTGTTGTATCAGGGCAGACATACTCCCCGCCCCAAAAACATCTGATGTAAGGCTGCAATGTCTGGCATGGCTCTATTTCCTTATAGGCAGAATTTCGCTTGAATGGAGTTGCCGTCAATGGTCTGTATATCATTTTAGTTTTCATTATATTTTCTCCATATTGCATATCATCTATATCAACAACATGATTATAGCATTTTCGACTTTTAATGTCTATTGTACCAATAACCCCAATCCTTCAACATTTGAAATCATTATACCAGATTCATTGATACCGTTCTTAACATTTTGAGTAAATTTTCATAACGATCCTGCTACAGTTCTCTCAGGGCAAAACGCATTTTCCGCTAACATACTGCTGTATCTGTCCTATTACCGCAACGAACAGATTTTTTCTGTTCTTATATATAGTCCATGTCTGCTCCGTAAACTTTATAAGTTTATTTAATGGTGGATTGCGTCATCTCCATCCATGCCCTTTTCTTCTCCTGTACCTCTGCCTCCGTCAATTCCGGACGAATAACACTCTTAATCGTTTCCTCTTCTGCCCCTGCCTGTATCAGTTCCTGTATCACTTCCCGCCTTGTCCTGCTGATCTGCCCGGAACTAAATATATCTAACAGGCTCATCCCCGGAAAGCTCCTCTCAAACTGTTTTCTTTGTTCTTCAGAACTCCGTTTTGCCTCCACTTCGATAGCCTTCCAAATCATATCCGGACGAATCAGGGCAGACTTTTCCTGTTCGGCAGCCACAGTATGTACTTTTCCCATAACCGCATCCATATCCATCATCATAAACTCATACGCATCCATGCCGTAGATATGGATACCCTCTTGCTTATCTTCCTGTTTTTTAAGATATTCCAATGAAGAATTACTGATAAACTGGCAGTTTTCATTCTCTGGCCCTGCCTTACTCACATCCCTGTCTGGCAGATATGCCCCGTATTTTCTGGCATTTTCGTATTCCTGATGTTCCCACGGAAACCATTTCTTATCCCGGATTGGATTTTCGCCCCGGACAAACAGAATACACTCATCATCCGGCAACAGCCGTATCTCATACTCTAACATCAATTCCCTGCCGAGGACATCATAATTCTCACTGTATGAGCCACTGGAGCCCTTGCTTTCTCCACTGGTACGCTTATCTATCGTCCATTTTCCAAGCAGCTTAGAAACATATTCAAAGGTGCTTGCCTCATTGCCACCTAGATACAGAAAGGTGTCACAGTTGCCTGCCACGCCCTCCCATGCCCCATCTGCAAAGAGCGTCTTTAACTGTGCCAGAGATTGCAGAATCGGCACACAGTAAACGCCTCTGCTGCGGCAGGTGGCAAGAATTTTATCAAAGTTATTTGGCATTTTGATATTTGCAAACTCATCAAACCAAAAGCCGACATCCAGCGGTAACTTCCCGCCAAAAAATCTCGCCTGACGGTACAATTCCTGAAACAATAGTGTATAGACCATGCCCGGCACAAAATTGAATGTATCATCATCGTCCGGTATCACGATAAATAGATTACTCTTTGTTTTTCTGTCCCCATCCCTGCCGACACCAAACTCATCAAGAGGTATTTCATTATCTGTAAAAATCTCCAATAACTCCTCATTGTCAAAAGGCTGCATCCTTGCGTTGACTGTCATAAGTACGGAACGGATTGTCTCATCCGCCCCGCCACGGTATCGCATATATGCCCGTACTGCCGGGTGTCCCGGTTTCTTTTTCTCCAGACGGTTCATTCTGTCATCCAGTTTAGGCGGTTTATCCCCTGCTCCAAACTGCGCCTCATTCAAAAGATACATCACGCTTTTCCAGTTCCGTTCCAGCAAATCCGCTTTGCCTGTCTGTGGATTGTAAACACCTGTCGGGCATTCCATCCACACATACAGGAACAAGCTCTCCAGAAACATACGCTCGGCACGTTCCCAAAATGGATCTTGGTTCGGGTGCTTGATATGTTCAATACTGGTATTTTGTATCAGGTTCGTCACAAGCCTTGTTATGTCACTTTTCTTGTGGATATAAAGAAACGGATTGAAATGCAGGCTTTTTTCCATATCGCACATATTCAGCACATAAACCTTCGTATCTGCCTGTTTCCCCAGCCAGCCGCCGAGTTCCTCCACCAGACTTCCTTTCGGATCGGTATAAATATTGCAGTCATGCAAGGATAAAAGGTTCGGTGTCAAGAAAAACGCCGTCTTTCCAGCACCGGAACCGCCCACCACAAGAACATTATTATTTCTCAGGGTGTCCGAATCGTAGCGAAACCGGATATTCTCGGAAAGCACTTTATTCTTTGCCGATAATCCCGTTTCTTTTTCCGTAACATCGGCATACTTGGCATTAAACTCCCGGATACTCCCCCACTTTGCTGAACCGAACTCATTCCCATGCATAAAATTATAATTCATCCGGCTATATGCAGAGAAACTGGAAATCATCCATATCAGAAAACCGACTGCCATTACCCCTGCCGTCTTGTCATTGTAACAAAATACCGGGTGCAGAATACACCACACTGCCTGCTCTTTGATTCGACTGATATCCACCTCCAGCAGATATAATCCGCTGATACAATAAGATAGATACAATG
>CAMTDY010000190.1 GCA_947070915.1 uncultured Roseburia sp. | reverse complement strand
GTGTACACTAACGTTAGTGAGGAGCGAATAATTGAGATTGGAAGTGATGATTATGCCACTATCTATGTTTTGTTCTGGCGAGTCTGGAATGATCCACCGGATTTCTGGCAGAGATGACACAAAGCGTTTTTTGAAAAACCTTGGTTTTGTGGAAGGCAATTCTGTCACCGTGATCAACAGGGTGGAGGGAAACATGATTGTCATTGTGAAGGATTCCAGGATTGCCATTGGCAAGAATATGGCAAATAAAATTATGGTGGAAAGGAATTGAGGTTATGCAGACATTGAGAGATATTCCCTGCGGCTCTACGGTTAAAGTGTTAAGGTTGACTGGAGGAGGCGGAGTGAAGAGGCGTATTATGGATATGGGAATCACAAAAGGAACTAGTGTGTTCGTGAGAAAGATAGCACCCCTTGGTGATCCGGTGGAAGTTACGGTGCGGGGGTATGAATTGTCTCTGCGCAAAGCAGATGCAGAAATGATCGTAGTGGAAACGGTGTAGCCGGCAGGATATGTTGTTCTGTCCTAATGGTGCCAATGTAAGAAAGGAAATGTAAATTATGTCGATAAAAATAGCTTTGGCTGGTAACCCGAATTGTGGTAAAACCACATTATTCAATGTATTGACGGGTTCCAATCAGTTTGTAGGTAACTGGCCGGGGGTGACGGTAGAGAAAAAAGAAGGCAAATTGAAAAATCACAAGGACGTGGTGATCACAGACCTTCCAGGGATCTATTCGCTGTCACCGTATACTTTGGAGGAAGTGGTGGCGAGAAATTACCTTATCAATGAAAAACCGGATGCAGTCATCAACATTGTAGACGGCACGAATCTGGAGAGAAATCTGTATCTTTCTACCCAGATCATGGAACTGGGAATTCCAGTGGTGATCGCGGTGAATATGATGGACGCTGTGGAAAAACGGGGAGACAGCATTGATACAGTACAGTTGGGAGAAAAGCTGGGCTGCGAGGTGGTTGGGATCTCTGCCCTAAAAGGTACTGGCATAAGAAAAGTGGCAGAAAAAGCAGTAGCTGCAGCCAGGGCAAAGAAAGCGTTTCAACAGGTGCATTCCTTCTGTGAGGCGGTGGAAGAAGTGATCACCCGCGTGGAAGAGCTGATTCCGGAGACGGAAGAGGCGCAGAAACGTTTTCTGGCGATCCGTCTTTTGGAGAAGGATGAGAAGATGGATGAACTAATGAAAGATCCGCCGGACGTATCTGGACTGTCAGAACAGCTGGAAACAGAATTTGAAGATGACGTGGAAAGTATCATTACCAATGAGAGATATGAGTACATATCCGGGATCATTGGTGATTGTATCCAAAAGACAGACCGTGGGAAGTTGACACTTACGGATAGAATTGATAAGATTGTTACAAACCGGATCCTGGCACTGCCGATCTTTGCAGTTGTGATGATCGTTGTATATTATTTTACGGTAACTTCCGTGGGAACGCTGGCGACAGACTGGACCAATGAGGGTCTTTTTGGAGAGGGCTGGTATCTGTTCGGAATCGGAAGGGCAGATCTGGATCAGGCTGTAGATGAATGGGCGGAAGAGACTGTGTTTGAAAATGAACAGATCAAAGCAGTAATTGATGCTGCAGCTGTGGACAAAGAGGTCATCGGTGCCCAGGATATCCAGGCGGCTTTTGAGGATAAAGATTTTGGCGGATTTGAAGAAGCATATGGCTCCTACGGGGCTGACCTGGAGGAAAAAGGATATGACCTGGGTGGCATAATGGAAGCCCAGAATGTATATGTGGAGGAAGAGTGGACCGGTCAGCCGGATCCTGCTGAATTTGGGATCTGGGTGCCGGGAATACCGGTTCTGGCGGAGAGTGGACTTGAAGCCATTGGCTGTGCGGAGTGGCTCCAGGGACTTCTGATAGAGGGGATCATTGGCGGTGTCGGTGCTGTCCTTGGTTTTGTGCCTCAGATGTTGGTATTGTTCATTTTTCTGGCATTTCTGGAATCCTGTGGTTATATGGCGCGGGTGGCATTTATCATGGATCGTATTTTCCGCCGGTTTGGGCTTTCGGGAAAATCTTTTATTCCTATGCTGATCGGAACTGGATGTGGAGTTCCGGGAATCATGGCATCCCGTACCATCGAGAGTGACCGTGACCGCAAAATGACGATCATGACGACCACATTTATACCGTGCGGGGCGAAGCTGCCGATCATTGCACTGATCACCAGCGCTCTGTTCGGAGGTGCCGGATGGGTGGCGCCAAGTGCTTATTTTCTTGGGATTGCCGCTATTATCGTTTCTGGTATCATATTAAAGAAGACAAAGCTGTTTGCCGGAGATGCCGCTCCTTTTGTGATGGAACTGCCAGAGTATCATCTGCCGACGGTGGGCACTGTTCTCAGAAGCATGTGGGAGAGGGGATGGTCCTTTATCAAGAAGGCAGGAACGATCATTCTGCTTTCTTCCATCATCATCTGGATGGGATCGGTATTTGGATGGACCGATGGGGTCTTTGGTTTCAATGCAGATCTGGAGCTGGCAGACAGTGTCCTGGGACACTTTGGTGATGTAATTAAGTGGGTATTTGCTCCTCTGGGATTTGGAGAGGCCACTGCAGCAGTTGCCACGGTGATGGGACTTGTGGCAAAAGAAGAAGTTGTGGGGGTATTTGGGGTGCTGGACTTCGAGGGAATGACCCAGATCGCCGGATATTCGTTCCTGGCATTCAATCTCCTGTGTGCCCCGTGTTTTGCGGCGATGGGCGCCATCAAACGCGAGATGAACAACATACGGTGGTTCTGGTTCGCTATTGGATACCAGTGTGTATTTGCCTATGTGGCAGCGCTGATGATCTATCAGTTTGGATCTTTTATTGTCACAGGAGCTTTTGGGATTGGAACCATTGTGGCGGCGGCGTTGTTAATTGCTCTTCTGTATCTGCTGTTTCGGCCGGCGCGAAGGGAGTCTTTGATATTTCATGGAAAGGGGAATGCGGTATGGGCACAGCGATAGTACTCACCGTTGTTGTGATTGGAGTCATACTTGCGGTGAGAAGTATGGTCCGGGATAAAAAGCAGGGGAAATCCCTGCAGTGCGGCTGCGACTGCAAAAACTGCAGTGGCGGCTGCCACTGATCAAAGCTTCTGTAAATGTGGGGCTTTTCCCGGGAGATAGCTCTGTGGAGTTTTTTGTCAATTTCCCGGTACCGGGCGTAGAGCCGCCATACCGTGACATGAAAGAGACAGTCAGGGAGTGGGCGACCATCCCTTTCCAAACATATAATTAAAATAGGTTTCCTTGAAGGTATTGAAGTTGTTTCTTGAGATTGGAATAACCGTGTTATTGTTCATGACTATGTCTTTTTTTGAAAATTGCCGGATGCTATCCAAATTTATAATATAGCTGCGGTGACAGCGGAAAAAACCATTTTTGAGGGAAAAGATTTCTTCGCATTTTGAAAAAAGCTCCCGGATAATTATAGTTCTGCCGCTTGATAAATAGACAAGAACCTGCTTGTTCTGTGCCTCCAGATAAGTCACATCTTCAATTACAATTTTACAAAAGCCTTTGTTTGTCTGTGCAATGAAGAAGTTTTGCGGCAGTGAAATTGTTTCTAAAAATTCATCAAGGATGTGGAACAGCTTTCTCTCATCAACAGGTTTTATGAGGTAATGGAATGCATTTACGTCATAGGAATCAACCGCAAACTCCTTTGAGGAGGTAAGGAAAATGATGGGGACGGTCTGTTCATCCATTCTGAGTTCTCTGGCGGTATCCATACCACTCATCAGTGGCATAATTACATCCAAAATAATTAAATCCATACAGTTATGCAGATGGGCGTCAATCAAGTCATCTCCATTGGTAAAGCGGTACAATGCAAGATTGACAGCATTTCTTTCTGCCCATTGTTCTAATAGTGGACAAATGGCATCTACAAATTCTATTTCATCATCACAAATTGCTATTTTCATAATCTCCCTCCGTTTTGAAACTGGATATTTCCGCCATCATGCCAGCCTGATGATGCCAATTTAAACCTGTCAGGCTAAATGATAATACGTAAAATAAACGTTTGATTGGAAATGGAAAACTGGCATTGACCGTTTAACTGTTCGACATAATATACAATACTTTTTACACCGATGCCATGTCCCTTTTTATCAGAAGCTGGAATTCCATCTACAAATTTGGGAATTTGCAGAACTGGATTTTCAATGTGAATCAAAAGGTGATTTTTATTCTGGGTAATGGTAAGAGTTACTTGTTTTTTTATATCCATATGTTTAAGTGCGTGAATAGAATTCTCCAGAGCATTGGATAATATTGTGCAAATTGCAGTATCTGGGAAAGGCAGGGATTTATGTACGGTGATATTATAGTGGAACATAATTCCATTTTCTGTAAAACGCGAGTGATAGATAGAAATCACTGAATTAAGCATTTCATTTTTGCAGTAAGTGGTAACTACCGTATCATCATAGTTGTTGTTGATTTCCTTAATATAGCCCTGTGCTTTTTCTGTTTTGCCACTTTGAAGATACGTCAGAATAATATTCAGATGATGGCGCATGTCATGTCTTAATATTGAAAGCTTTTGTTTGCTTTGTTTGACCTGCCTTATTTCTTTTTCAATCGAGGATAGATACATTTGCATCAGTTCATTGTAATGTCTGGTTTCCTGCTTTTTTTCATATTCATGGAAATAAAGAAACAGAAATATAAAATAGGAGATACACAAGATGAATCCCATAAATTCTACAATCAGTTTGTTGCTCGAATAGAGCAAATTGGAAAGCTTGGTAAAAGTATAGTCAGAAAAATAATATACAGTAGGTAAGAAACCTATAATATAAAGTTCTCTTGTATCTCTTGTAAATATCGACTCTGTCGTATGGCAGACAAATCTGCACAGCAAAATGAAAGTAAGAATTGTAATCAGGATTCGTGAAGCGTAGTAGTATGCCTGCACTTTTGTAATGGAAAGCATCAGTAAGCCAAACCAGTTGCTTAACTGGCAGCATAAATAGGCAGAGAAAATGGAGATGCCAGAAGAGACAAGAGAATATTTATAAAATAAATGTAAGAATACAAGGAGTGGTACATGTATGATAAGTGCGTAACACCATTGCGTAAAAATTTCTCCCAAAAGAAAAAAACTGGTAAGATATAAGAT
>CAMTDY010000189.1 GCA_947070915.1 uncultured Roseburia sp. | reverse complement strand
ACGAGCCTTATCGTCGGCAGCGTCAGATGTGTATAAGAGACAGATGTTAATATTATTTTATAATAAAAGAAAGCGTTGCAAGTGTTTTTCTAAAAATCTAATAAGCCTCTTTTTTTGTATCCATTCGTACCAATATTGTTATTATAACGGACTGATAATCATAGCAGGATGTTTCTTGTAAATTAAGTGATTCAACATATGCATCAATGATACGAACCGAATTAACTTTATAAATCAAGTTATCTAAAGATGTAGTTATCATTCTTATCTAATTTGTATCTACATCGACAATATATGCTATAGTAAAACACCCCATACCAGATATCGTATTTTTATTATAACATATATCATAATCATTAGACAGTCTGACGCACGTGATGTAAAAGGTAGGCTAATCAATTAATGATAGCCTCCTGCTCGATTCATTTCTGCTTTGTAGATAAAACTTCCATCAACTCTCCCTGCTATCACAGTATTCCCCGTACTTCTCATCCACTAACTGGTCGATATAACCTTTGCTGAAAAGCGGAAACTGTCCTGACACCTCAGCTTTCAAAACTTCTGTTACATGGAAGAAGTTTTCTTCTTCGGATAAAGTATCATCATCAAGAGAGGAGAGATAATCCTCCGTAAAATGCTCATTGATGTACTGCTGAACCTTTTCCACCGCACTTTCTTCTTCCGACACAAGGTTTTTGATCCTGGATGCTTTTCGGAACGAAGAGATGCCAATCAATAAAAATACAGTAAATACGACGACGAGAATGATCATCGAAAAGTTTGTAAACAGGGAGATCACCCCAGCCAGATTGAGTCCGGCAAACAGATAACCGATTACCGCAAAGACAATGAAAGAATATCCGCTGAATTTTAAATCGGAATAGGCATCTTTTTTATTGACATAGACGGTGCTCGCCTCAGTCCGAAGGTCGGAGAGCAGTTCATTGGCTTCTTCTTTCTGGATATCCTCCAGCTGTTCGTCCAACATCGGCATCAGTTTTTCCAGATCGATCTCATTTGTTTCCTCCAGGTCAGCAAAGCCACGGATGATCTCCAGAGCACGCTCCAGTTCTGGATAGGATACGACAAGGTCAAAACCGTCGTTTTCCTCCCGGGGCATCAGACCACAGGTCTGCAGACCGGAAAAACGGAAAAAGCGGATAAATTTGTTACCGACAGCCTCATCGGTGACAGAGCCAATTACTTGAGGCGCATCTTTATCAATTTCAACCGGGAGTTCCTCCACCAGTTCACAACCACAGTCTACGCATGTAGAAACTCCGTCGATATATTCATTTCTGCATTTAGGGCACCACATAATAAGATGTATCTCCTTTCGTATAAACAATTTAGCCTACTTAGGCTAGGATGTATTAATAGTAGCATAGAGCAGGCAAAAAAGCAATTTTTTTCTTGTCGGGATATGGGAGGAATGGTATACTGTTGTAATGACTAACAAGGAAGAGGTGCACTATGGCATTTAAGCATAAACGAAAGCTGGCGCTGCCGGATGAGATTCTTTTAAGTATTGAAAAACCGGCGAGATATACTGGCAATGAAATCAATATGGTAAAGAAGGATCCCCGATCTGTCCAGGTGCGGTTTTGTATGTGTTTTCCAGATGTATATGAGATCGGCATGTCCCATCTGGGAATTCAGATCCTATACGATATGTTCAACAAATGGGAAGATACCTATTGTGAGAGAGTGTACTCCCCCTGGCCGGATCTGGACCAGATCATGCGGGAGCGGAACATCCCGCTTTTTGCCCTGGAGAGCCAGGAACCCATTCGGGATTTTGATTTTCTTGGAATTACACTCCAATACGAGATGTGCTATACCAATATCCTTCAAATACTCGAACTTTCGGGAATTCCTCTATATGCGAGCGAGCGAACCGCAGAGGATCCCTTTGTGATCTGCGGCGGTCCCTGTACCTACAATCCGGAGCCGGTGGCTGATTTTTTTGACCTTGTTTTTATTGGAGAGGGGGAGACCTCTTACCGGGAGCTTTTGGATCGCTATAAAGAATGGAAAGAAAGAGGCGGTGAACGGAGGGAATTTCTGGAGACCGCAGCAGGTGTGGAGGGAATATATGTCCCATCTCTTTATGATATAGAGTACCATACCGACGGCACCATAAAAGCAGTGATCCCCAACAGCCCGGCGGCGCCTGCGAAAGTGAAAAAACAGGTGGTGGCAGACTTAACCCACACCTATTACCCAGAAAAACCTCTTGTACCTTATATAAAGGCCACCCAGGACCGGGTGGTGCTGGAGATCCAGCGGGGATGCATCCGGGGATGCCGGTTCTGTCAGGCGGGAATGATCTACCGCCCAATCCGGCCAAGAGATCTAGAATACTTAAAGGAAATGGCGGTAAAAATGTTAGACAATACCGGCTATGAAGAGATCACGTTAAGTTCTTTAAGTTCCAGTGATTATAAAGAACTGGCAGAGCTGGTATATTTTCTGATTGAAGAGTGTCAGGAGCGGAAGATCAATATATCCCTGCCCTCCCTGCGCATCGATGCCTTTTCACTGGATGTGATGAGCCGGGTTCAGGATGTGAGAAAGAGCAGCCTGACTTTTGCGCCGGAAGCAGGTTCCCAGCGGATGCGGGATGTGATCAACAAAGGGCTGACGGAGGAAGTGATCTTAGAAGGCGCCTGGGAGGCATTTCAGGGGGGCTGGAACCGGGTGAAGCTTTATTTCATGTTAGGGCTTCCAGGAGAGCGGCTGGAGGATATCGAAGAGATCGCAGTGCTGGCAAATAAGATCGCGGCAAAATACTTCGAGCTTCCGAAGGAAGAGCGGCATGGCAGACCAGAAATCGTGGCAAGTTCCTCCTTCTTTGTCCCCAAACCCTTTACCCCATTCCAGTGGGCGCCTATGGATACAGCGGAAAGTTTTGAGACCAAAAGACGTTTCCTGCTGGGAAAGGTAAAAGAGCAGATCAACCAGCGCTCCATCCGCTATAACTGCCACGATGCCGTGACCTCGGAGCTGGAGGGGCTTTTTGCCAGAGGTGACAGAAAGCTGGCAAAAGTGATTGAAGACGCCTATCATCAGGGCTGTATCTTCGACGCCTGGACCGATTATTTCCGGGAGGAGATCTGGGAACAGATATTGGAAAAAAATCATGTGTCCAGAGATTTTTACAATTACAGAGAACGGGAAAAAGACGAGATCCTCCCCTGGGATTTTATTGATATCGGGGTTACCAAAGAGTTCCTCTGGCGGGAATACGAAAATTCCAGAAAAGAACAGGTCACGCCAAACTGCAGGCAGAAGTGCAGCGGCTGCGGAGCGATGCGTTTTGGGGCCGGAGTCTGTCTGGAACAGACATCATAATATGCAAGAAAGGTCGTAATAAATATTGAAGACAAGAATGCGATTCACAAAGACAGGTTCCCTCAAATTTATCGGACATCTGGACTGTATGCGTTTTTTTCAGAAAGCCATCCGCCGCGCCAAGCTGGATGTGGCATATTCCCAGGGTTTTAACCCTCATCAGATCATGAGCTTTGCCTCCCCTCTGAGCGTGGGGCTGACCAGTGACGGAGAATATATTGACATTGAGTTCAATTCCCTGCCGGACATGCCTTTGGATGAACTTGCAAAAACCCTCAGCCAGTTTATGACGGAGGAGCTTTTTGTGACGGAGATCCAGTTGCTGGAAGATAACGTGAAGACTTCTATGGCATTGCTGAATGCCTGTGATTATGTGATCCAGTTAAAAGATGGCAGAACATTTTCTTCCAATACTATGCCGGAAGCAGAATTTTCCCTTCGGGAGAGCTTTACGGAATTTATGGAACAGGAGCAGATTCTCATCCTTAAGAAAACCAAAAAAAGTGAAGCTGAGATTGACTTAAAGCCGCTGATCCTTTCCTATGCTTTTTCCAGGGAGGAATTTGAGGCGGTCTGCCCCGGGATGCCAGAAAACTTAAACAATGAATATGACAGCGAAGAAGAACTTTACTTAAAGCTGGTTTCCGGCAGCGTGACAAATATCAAGCCGGAACTGGTATTGGAAGCTTTTATGAATTACATGAATCTTGAGTTAAAGCCATATTCCTGTCAGATCCACCGGATCCAGATGTACTTTAATGAAATGTGAGGGAGCCCATATGAAGCAGTTAGCAATCATAAACAAAGACCATTGTTATATATCCGCTGTTCTGGAAGACCAGCGGCTGGATAACGTGATCGTGGAAGAGACCAGTGAGGACTCCCTTTTGGCAGGAGATATCTACGTCTGCCGGGTGAGCCACATTGTTCAGAACATCAATGCCGCCTTTGTGGAAGTTCAGAAAGATGTCATGTGTTATCTTCCCATGGAGAAAAATAAGGGAGTCTCGGAAAAAATAGTACAGGGGATGGAATTTCCCGTCCAGGTAAAAAAAGCGGCGGTTAAATCCAAACAGGCGGTGGTATCAAGAAAACTTGAATTTGCGGGCAGATTTGCCGTGGTGACCACAGAAAATCTTTCACGGAGCATTTCATCTAAGATCAGTGATCCAAAGGAGCGGCAGCGGCTGGATGGTATCTTAGAGGAACTAGGGACAGAATGCCAGGAAGCCGGTGTGGGAATTATTTTGAGGACCAGTTGTTCCAGGGCTGACAGAGAGCAGATCCTGTCCGAATGCCGCCAGCTGGTCCAGGAAGCCCAGGACATCCTTCAAAAAGCTGGGAACCGCACCTATACCACCAGGCTCTACCGCTCTCAGCCGGAGTTTATCAAATTCCTGGATTCTGAAGCGGAACCCTTCAGACGGATCATAACCGATGTGCCGGAAGTATTCCGCCGGTTAGAGAGCTATCCCGGACTGGAACCGGAACGGCTCCAGTTTTATGAGGATTCATCCTATTCTCTGGACAAGCTTCTTGGCATCAGCAGCAAATTAGCGAAGGCACAAAAAAAACATGTCTGGCTCAAAAGCGGCGGTTCCCTCGTGATCGAGCCTACGGAGGCGCTTACTGTCATCGATGTAAACACCCAGAAGGCGGTGGCGGGCAAGAGAAACAGCGAGACTACCTTTTTTAACCTGAATATGGAAGCGGCAAGGGAGGCCGCCAGGCAGATACGGATCCGGAATATCTCCGGCATAATACTGATTGATTTTATTGACATGAAAGAAAAATCAAAGATCAAGGCAT
>CAMTDY010000188.1 GCA_947070915.1 uncultured Roseburia sp. | reverse complement strand
CAGTTTATGATTGTAAGTATCCAGCTCCACAATACCGTCCAGCAGGGAATAATACTGCTTTTTATCCTCTGTCATCATAAAGCCTTCTCCCGTCAGCGGCGGCAGCTCTTTTCCCTGTTTCGGCGCAATCATCCTTCCTGTCACATCATATCCATATGCCCCCTTGGTAGCGGGCTGGTACTCCGCCAGCAACATATCCTTTTTCACGACTTCAAACAGTTCCATACTCTTGTAATCTACGGAGCCGTCCTTCAACACCCGTGGTTTACGGTTTAATTCTTTCCTAAAGTAATACGTGAATTTTCCATCCTCACCATTCACCGCAGCCTTTCCTTCCGCCACAACGACAGGTATAGTAAACTGTTTTTTTTCTATGATCTCCCGTATACGGTCACTGTGTACTCCCTGCTTGACTTCATTATGCCTCAGCAGCCGGATCAAAGCCGGTACCGTAAGCGCCTCCAGCTTTTCCTGCATCTCGCTGGTTACCAGGGAGAAATCCATGGTAACCGACATCTTATCTTCAGCCACAACAATGCAGGGGTCAAGAAGATAATTTTCATCTGCTGCCTCTTCCTGTGCTGCTTCCTCCTGCTCCACCGGCTCTGCCGGCATTTCTTTCTCCTCTAATGGATCATGCAGCAGACGCTCGATCTCTTCTGAGAACTCATCATTGGATTCGCCCAGTTCCTGCCGGATGTCTTCCATCTGTTCCGGCTCAAAATATATTTTTGCATACTTGGCTACATCCAGTCCTTCCAAAAGGCCTTTCCGGATCACTTCCATCTGCTTCGCCGTAAATTCCGGCTTGGCATAGACAGAGACATCCACCTTCCGCTCCAGTCCATAACGGATCTCCCGCATCTGGAACCAGTTAAACCGGAGGTCCGCGTACTGTGACACATCCAGCCCTTCCTTCAGGCCTTCGATGATCTCCTGCAGCTGTACTCCATGAATCCCTTTACGCAGATATGGCACCAGGTTCACGCCATACTCATGGGCATTGTTGATCTGCTTGAGCTGTTCGGCGTCATACCCCTGTTTCAGGTATTCACTGATATCATAATTCATACGGATTCCCCGGCTGATCTCATTGAGAATAGTACCGGTATACCCCTTTTCTATAAAAGGTATAAGATTGATGCCGTCTGCCAGTCCAAGACGGATGGCACGCATCGTCGTATATGTATATTCCGGTTTGGCAAAAACAGACACATTCATCTTCTTTTCCAATCCGAGACGGATCTCCTGCATCTGAAACCAGTCAAACTGGGGAGAAGCATACTGGGAGACATCCAGCTTCTTCTGCAGCCCCTTCCGGATCTCCTTCATCTGGGCTGCCAGATAACTGACATCCAGATATTTTGAAACATTTATTCCCGCCTGTATACCTGCCCGGATCTCATTGCACTGCATCCAGTCAAACCCCTGATCAATGTACTTACGCATATCAAAGCCGGTCTCCATGGAAACACGGGTCTCCTCCATCTCTAACCAGCTTTTCTGGGGATCCAGATACACCTCTACATCCACGCCGCTCTCCAGACCTCTCCGGATCTGCTCCAGCTGCAGTACATCGAATGAAAGGCGGCGATACCTGTCGATATCCCCGCCGGCTTTTTGGCACAACAATAACTCCTTCTGATAATTCTTTTTTTGGATCTCCAAATCAATTTCCCGTCTGGTCATAAGATCCCCCCTCTTGGTATCATCGCTTCACTTTAACCACTTTATGTATACTAAAATTATATTAATTCCGGCACCTTTTGTCAAGTGCCACCACCTGCCAAATGCCAGTTTTTTACGGTTTCCCTTTATTTTACCATGTCCCAGGTCAATTGTACATCCCTGTCAATGTCAATACGCGCTTTTTTTCCGAGGACCGCCTCATATTGTTCCGCCGGGATCTCTCCCGTCCCCGGCCGCTTCACCCATAGATTCTCCCTGGTAAATACTTCTCCTTCTTTTACCGGCGCAATGGTGACCGCCGTGGCAAAGGCAAAGTCGATGGTTATCTGCTCTTCTTTCAAAGCCTCTTTCGTGCCTCCCAGCATATCAGGAACCTCCTCTGCCGCCCGCAGCAGCTCCCGAAGTGCCCTCTCGTCCATGGAACATACAATATCCGGTCCCTGTCTGTCCATCCGGTCGGTATAATGCCGCTCTACCACTTTCGCACCAAGGGCCATCGCCGAGATACAGGCATTGTTGTTTAACGTATGATCCGATAGTCCCACCGGTATATCCGGATATGCCTCCATCATCTGCTGCATCGCTCCCAGTCTGACCTGCCCCGGTGTGGTGGGATAGAGATTGGTGGTGTGCAGAAGGGCATAATCCACACCATGTTTTTCCAGGATGGCGATGGCTTTATCTATGCTTTTCAGATCATTCATACCGGTGGAAACGATCATTGGCTTGCCAAAAGCTGCCACGTGTTCCAGCAAAGGATAATTGTTCATCTCTCCAGAGCCGATCTTATATGCCTTCACACCCATTTTCTCCAGCCGGTCTGCCGCCGCCCGGGAAAACGGCGTACTTAGAAATACCATTCCCAGCTCCTCGGTATAGCGCATCATTTCCCGCTCTTCTTCCTCATCCAGCGCGCAGTTCGCCATCACCTCATAGATGGAGACATCTGCATTTCCAGGAACTACCTTTTTTGCCGCTCCCGCCATCTCATCTGTCACGATATGGGTCTGGTGCTTGATCAGCCTAGCTCCGGCGCGATGCGCCGACAGTACCATCTCTTTCGCGGTCTCCAGGCTTCCATTGTGATTGATGCCGATCTCCGGTATCACAAGCGGTCTCGCCGATCCACCGATCTCAATCTCTCCAATCCTAAATGATTTCATATGTTTCTGTTTCCCCCTCGTTTTATTCGATAAAAAAGTAATTTCAGATATTCTCTGAGGCAGTACCACATAGAAATCTGAAATTACTTTATTAGCTCAAAGCTTCCGCGCCTGCTCGGCCAGGTTGATCCGAACCAGCGACTTACGAAGAGCCTGTTCTGCTCTTGCCATATTTACATTCGCATCTGTGCTTTTGATTCTTCTCTCTGCCCTTGCCTTCGCCTCCAGCGCCCGGTTCATGTCGATTTCTTCCGGCCATTCACAGGACTGGGCAAGAATCGTCACCTTATCCGGCAGGATTTCAAGGAACCCTTCCAGAACAGCGGCTTCTTTAATCCCTTTCTCACCCGATGATTCCGTGATCGTCAGAACTCCGGGAGCTACAATCGAGGTCAAGGGTATATGATCTGCATAGACGCCGATCTCTCCTTCTATGGTCGTGAGTTCCACCATCTCCACATCTCCGGTGTAAAACACCCTCTCCGGTGAAATCACTTCCAGACGGAATTTTTTCAATTCTGCCATATCTCAATCCTTTCTTTCCACGGCTCCACAACGCAGTACCGCATCTGTCCCGCGGCATGCCAGCATTGGCCACAGCATGTTATTACTTACGTGCTACGACATCGTCGATGGTTCCGGCATTCAAAAATGCACTTTCTGGTATATCGTCATGTTTGCCCTCCAGGATCTCCTTGAATCCACGGATCGTCTCCGAGATCGGGACATACTTACCTTCCAGTCCGGTAAACTGCTCTGCCACAAAGAAGGGCTGGGAAAGAAAACGCTGTACCTTTCTGGCACGGTTTACAAGCATCTTCTCATCCTCTGACAATTCATCCATACCGAGGATCGCAATGATATCCTGCAGTTCTTTATAACGCTGGAGAATCTCCTGCACGCCGCGGGCCACTTCATAATGCTCTTCTCCCACGATCCGGGGATCGAGAATACGGGAAGTAGATCCCAGAGGATCCACAGCAGGATAGATACCCAGCTCTGAGATCGCACGGTCAAGCACCGTTGTCGCGTCCAGATGGGCGAAAGTAGTCGCCGGCGCCGGGTCTGTCAGGTCATCCGCAGGTACATATACCGCCTGTACCGAAGTGATAGAACCGCTCTTTGTGGATGTAATACGCTCCTGAAGAGCACCCATCTCCGTCTGGAGCGTGGGCTGATATCCCACCGCACTGGGCATACGTCCCAGAAGCGCGGATACCTCTGAACCCGCCTGGGTGAAACGGAAAATATTATCGATAAAGAGAAGTACGTCTTTTCCCGCTTTGTCACGGAAATATTCTGCCATGGTAAGTCCGGTAAGCCCAACACGCATCCTTGCTCCCGGCGGCTCATTCATCTGGCCGAATACCATCGTGGTCTTATCGATAACACCGGACTCGATCATCTCATAGTATAGGTCATTTCCTTCACGGGTACGCTCGCCAACTCCGGTAAATACCGAATATCCTCCGTGTTCTGTCGCAATATTTGTGATCAGCTCCTGGATCAGCACCGTCTTTCCAACTCCTGCACCTCCGAAAAGTCCGATCTTTCCACCTTTCTGATAAGGGCAGAGAAGGTCTACGACCTTGATCCCTGTCTCCAGCATCTCCGCCTGTGTGGACTGCTCCTCAAAGGCTGGCGCTTTTCTGTGGATCGGGTGGTGCTCTTTTACCTTTGGAGGCTCTTTCTCATCGATGGGTTCTCCCAGGACATTGAACATCCTTCCGAGAGTCTCTTCTCCTACTGGCACCGTGATCGGCGCCCCTGTAGCAGTTGCTTCCATTCCTCTCACCAGTCCGTCAGTGGGACCCATGGCGATACAGCGGACCGTATCGTCACCGAGATGCTGTGAAACCTCTACTACCAGCTTTTCACCGTCTTTTGTCGTAATATTTATCGCATCATAGATCTCTGGAAGCTCTCCTTCCTGAAACCGGATGTCAAGTACCGCACCTATAATCTGAGTGATCACTCCAGCGTTCTTTTCCGATTTATTTGCTGCCATTGTGATAGCTTCACTCCTTTCTTCTATACTTGTGCAGATTCCTGCACACTCTTGTCCCGCCTCGGGACATTTTTATTCGATTGCCGATGCTCCGGCAACAATCTCTGTCAATTCCTGGGTGATCGCTGACTGTCTTGCCCGGTTATACAGCAGGCCAAGCTTGTCGATCATCTCCTCAGCGTTGCTGGTAGCCGAATCCATCGCCTGCATTCTGGCACCATTTTCACTTGCCACTGCTTCCACCAGCGCGCCAAATATAAGGCTGTTCATATACATCGGGATAATGTAGCCCAGAGTCTCTGATTCTTCCGGCTCATAG
>CAMTDY010000187.1 GCA_947070915.1 uncultured Roseburia sp. | reverse complement strand
GTATAAGTACGTCGATGATAAAACGAATGACATTAAGTAATTTTTGGTTTCCCTTTATCAATTTGAATCCTTCCTTTCGTCTTTCATGATTGGTGACGGTTCTTTTCTAATATATAGAACGTTAGGTAATATTTTCAAATCATATACTTATTAGATTATAAATTATTTTGTGCAATTTCACAATATAAAATTAATATATTCACAAACTAAACACATTTGATGGGTATAATGCAACTTGAGATGGGGAAAAAATACATCAAGTCAGATAATTGAACCGGGCACAGACAGCAGGTAGTCCGGCGAGAAAGGACGGGATTTTCATGAACGAAGAAAATTGGAATCAGGCAGACGATCAGGGTGGGTCGGAATTTTCACAGAATAGAAATTATGAAGGGACGGAACAGAGCCAGGAACCGGTGAAGGACAGCACTATCTGGCAGGCGGGCTCCGTGGATGAGGGACCGCAGCCCATGCCGTCTTCGGATAATATGTATCGTTTCCAGAATGTCAGGCCGGAGGAGCCGGCAGAGAAAAAAAGCAGGGAGAAGAAGTCCGGCGGAATGAAGAAAACCATTGTGGCGGCAGTGGTCTTTGGTGTGGTGGCGGCGCTGTGTTTCTTTGCACTGGTGAAAATCACCGGAGTATGGGGACCGGAGAAGTCCGGCGGAGGTTCCATCGGAAATGTGGAACCATTTAAAACAGACAATGGAGTTACGGCCGTGTCCGGCGGAGCGGCGGGACCTGGAGACGTGTCGTCGATCGTTGAAGCAGTTATGCCATCCATTGTTTCCATTACGGAGACCAGTACGGCAACATCTTATTTTGGACAGAGTTATCCCACCGAGGGAGCCGGCTCTGGATTTATTGTAAAAGAAGATAACAATGAACTGCTGATCGTTACCAACAATCATGTGGTGGCAGGAGCGGACAGCATCACCGTTACCTTTATCGACAATACCACGGCAAAAGCCACGGTGAAGGGGACAGATCCCACGGCAGACCTGGCAGTTATATCGGTAAAGGTC
This sequence comes from uncultured Roseburia sp., assembly GCA_947070915.1. Taxonomy (GTDB): domain Bacteria; phylum Bacillota; class Clostridia; order Lachnospirales; family Lachnospiraceae; genus Eubacterium_F. The sequence goes on along the minus strand of CAMTDY010000187.1, from coordinate 4,185 downwards.
GGTGACTTGAAAAAAGAGACCAAAGGACACATCAAAGTGGCAAGTCTGGGACACTCCGAAGATGTCAAGGTGGGCCAGATGGCGATCGCCATTGGAAATGCGCTGGGCTATGGCCAGTCAGTGACAGTGGGATACATCAGTGCCAAAGACAGACAGGTAGAGGTGGGAGACGGAAATTCTTCTGGTTCTAATACCATGGTGCTCCTGCAGACAGATGCGGCGATCAATCCGGGAAACAGCGGAGGAGCTCTGCTGGATGTGAACGGAAATGTCATTGGTATCAATTCTGTAAAGTACGCGGACACGAAAGTAGAAGGGATCGGGTATGCCATTCCCATGAGCGATGCGATTCCGATCATCAATGAACTGATGAACCGCGAGGTGCTCAAAGATGAAGAAAAAGGATATCTGGGAATCACCGGCCGGACCATCAGTGATGAGGTCAGTGAAGCTTATGGATTCCCAACCGGCGTCTATATCTCGGAAGTATCGGAGAGCGGCGCAGCTAAGAGTGCAGGCATCAAACAGGGCGATGTCATTACAAAGATCAATGGAAGCAAAGTGACCTCCATCGAGCAGGTTCAGAATAAAGTGAACAACACAAAAGCAGGGACGGAGATCACGGTGACGATCGCAAGAAGCCAGGAGGGAGAATACAAGGAGCAGGATGTTAAGGTGGTTCTGAAGAGCTCCGAGACACTGGATGAGCTGGATGATGGAACCCAGAACGGCGGGAACGGCAGCAACAATGGCGGCAATCCCTTCGGGTACGGAAACGATTCTTACGGCGGAGACCAGATTGTCCCCTGGTAAAGATTTTTAAGAGTGACTTTGACGAATGCAAGAAAATATAGTATGATTGGTCTTGGGAAGATTTCCCCTGACCATAGATTCAGACGAATGGAACTGTTATCTTTTGGGATAGCAGTTCCTTTTGAACTTCAACGATAGAGAACGGAGGTTTATTTTGAGCGAAGATATTACAAAAACAGATCAGACAGATCATACAAATGACCGGGATGGCTACAACCGTATCTGCTACCTCTGCCACAGGACAGAAGATAAGGTGGAGAAAATGATCACCATTCCGAATAATATATGTATTTGTTCCGATTGTATGCAGAAGACCTTTGACCAGATTGGCATTCAGGGAATGCCGAACCTGAATGGAATGCCCAATATACCGGGAGTAGAATTTATTAATTTTGCGGGGCCTTTTGCCGGAATGCCGGAGGAGATGCAGGCAAAGCACTCCGTAAAGCCGAAAAAGAAGAAAGCACGGGTGAATGAACCGGTGCTGGATATACACCGCCTTCCGGCGCCGCATGTCATCAAGGGAAATCTGGATGAGTATGTGATGGGGCAGGAACAGGCAAAAAAAGTGATTTCTGTAGGGGTATACAACCATTACAAACGGATTATAGCCATGAAAGAGGTGGAGAAAGCGGAGCTGGAAGGGGACGACCATGTGCTGGCCAGCGATGTGGAGATCGAAAAGTCCAATATGCTCATGCTGGGCCCCACCGGCAGCGGCAAGACCTATCTGGTGAAAACCCTGGCGAAGCTTCTTCATGTGCCGCTGGCGATCACAGATGCCACCGCGCTGACGGAAGCAGGCTATATCGGAGACGACGTGGAGAGCGTGATCTCAAAGCTTCTCGCCAATGCGGACAATGACGTGGAGCGGGCGGAATGCGGCATCGTATATATCGATGAGATCGATAAGCTTGCCAAGAAAGAAAATGCCAACCAGAGGGATGTCAGCGGGGAATCCGTACAGCAGGCGCTGCTGAAGCTGCTGGAAGGCGCCGATGTGGAAGTTCCCGTAGGGGCGACGAATAAAAATGCTATGGTTCCGATGACCACTGTGAATACGAGCCATATTTTATTTATCTGCGGCGGTGCTTTTCCGGGTCTGGAGGAAATTATCAAAAAAAGGCTCACAAAGCATGGAAGCATGGGCTTTGGATCAGATCTGAAAGACCGCTTTGACAATGATAAGGATATCTTTTCCTATGTGGAAACAGAAGATATCCGTGCCTATGGCCTGATCCCGGAGTTTATCGGAAGGCTTCCCATCGTATACTCACTGGAAGAGATGGATGAACGGCTTTTGGTGAAAGTACTGACGGAGCCGAAGAATGCTGTGATTAAGCAGTACCAGAAACTCCTTGCTATGGATGAGGTAAAGCTGGAGTTTGAAGATCCGGCGATACTTGCCATCGCAGCTAAGGCGATGAAGAAGAAAACCGGGGCGAGGGCACTGCGGTCCATCATCGAAGATCTTATGCTGGATATCATGTATGAGATCCCCAAGGATGACATGATCGGAAGAGTGACCATAACAAAAGAATATATTGAGGGAACCGGTGCTCCGAAGATTGAGATGCGGGGCAACGGATAATTTGTGAAAACCGGCATATCATATAGTAATTGTGGCTTTTTTCAGGAGATTCGTTATGACATGCAAGGAGGCAATTTATTCGGATAATGTGCTGGATTATATTTTGAGTTATTATCGTGAAACCCAGATTATCCAGCAGCGGTATGATCCCATTTGTATTACTGAGATAGATAATTACAGAGCGGTGATCTATAAGGAAGAAGAAAAAATAAACAGTGAGAGCATAGGCAGATTTGGCTATGGTGCGATTCCCCATGTCTACGGGCTGATGTCGGAAGAGGCACTGGAAGCGACAGGGGTGTTAAAGATACGCAGGCAGCCTTATCTGGATCTGTACGGACAGAATTTCCTTGTTGGTATTGTGGACACTGGCATTGATTTTACCCATGAGGTATTTATCAATGCGGACAATACAACAAGGATTTATTCTATTTGGGACCAGACGATCCGGGATGGAAATACACCGGCAGATTTTGAGTACGGCAGGGAGTATACCGAAGAGGAGATCAATACTGCTCTGGCGGATGAGGAACCGTTATCAAGGATCCCCTCCCGGGACGATAATGGCCATGGCACGTTTCTGGCAGGACTGGCGGCAGGAAATGAGATGCCGGAAAAAGATTTTTCCGGAGTCGCCCCCCTTTCCCAGCTTGTGGTAGTCAAATGCAAGGAAGCAAAGAGCAGCTATCGTGAGTTCTACCGTGTTCCCTGTAACACCCCCTGTTATCAGGAAAATGATATCATGTGCGGGATCTCATATATCCTGCGAAAAGCAAGGGATCTCGGCAAGCAGGTGGTGATCTGCATTGGGATGGGAACCAATCTGGGAAATCATGAGGGGGAGACCCCTCTCTGCAATATGATCGATTATCTGAATATGCTGCCGGGGGTGAGCATCGTTACCTGTGCCGGAAACGAAGGAAATGCCGGCCATCATTATTTGATCACCCAGGAATACGAGGAGATATCTATCAATGTGGAAAAGTCATCCCTGGGATTTGTGGCGGAGCTCTGGTGGAGAACGCCGGGCACCCTTCAATTTGACGTGGTATCTCCGGGGGGGAATACGCTTGGAATTACCCGGGCGGCAGCTTATGTCCGCGAAAGACATCGGTTTGTTGTGGAAAATACCACGCTGGAGGTGATCGGCGGGGAGATACAGCAGCAGACCCGGGACCAGGTGATCATGTTCCGGTTTGAAAACAGTAAGGAAGGGGTCTGGAAGATCCGGGTGTATACCACCGAACCCAATATCCGGTATCATATGTGGCTTCCCATCACCCAGTTTCTCGCGGCGGACACATATTTTGTAAAACCCGATCCGGACATCACGATCTGTGAGCCGGGGAACAGCAGGCGTTCCATATGTATGTCCGCCTATAACCCCGTGGACGAGGCCTTTTTTATCCAGGCCAGCCGGGGATTTACCCCCAATGGAACTATTAAGCCGGACGTGACAGCACCGGGCGTAAATATCTTTGGTCCCCTTCCGAAAAACAACTATGGAACGATGACGGGAACCAGCGTGGCTGCGGCGGTCACCACAGGAATTGCGGCGCTGTTCATGCAGGAATATTCCGAGTATATCATCAGTGGAAATTCGGTCAGGGAGCTTTTGATCCGGGGAGCCCAAAGGCGGGGAGAAGAATTTCCCAGCCGGGAATGGGGCTATGGTACGGTGGACGCCTATGAGAGTATTACCTTTGAATAGAGTATTTTAGGTTTTGGTATTGATTACCCAAAGAAAATGTGGATTCTCTGCCTGTTTTGGATGAAAGGAA
>CAMTDY010000186.1 GCA_947070915.1 uncultured Roseburia sp. | reverse complement strand
ACTTTACGCAGCGCCACAAGAGTGATCGGGGTATAGGTTCCGGCGATCAGAAAATAGATAGTGCAGTGGTCAATCACCTGAAATACTTTTTTGACCATCTCAGACGTCAACCCATGATAGATACTGGACATGGTGTACAGAATCACCATCATGGCTCCGTATATGGCTGAGGCAGCGACACTCCAGGCATCACCTCTCAGCGCTGAAAATATCACACAGAGCACCAGTGCTGCTACCGCGAGAGCCCCTCCCACGATATGGGATACCATATTAAAAATTTCTTCTCCTCTTGTATAATCCGGGAGATCTCTATCCCTAAGCCGCGTTCGCTTCATCTTTCCTACTTCCCTTCTTCTGACAGCAAATGAAATAACGCTGTTTTATAGATTAAAACAAGACGGACATCTCTGTCACAATAACGGTTCCTCATATACTCTGCCAGCTTATAAAAATACATAATGGTCAAGGCACCAATGCCCACCGCCTTGATCTCCAGCAGAACCGGGATCATGGATATGGTGAGTACCGCCGCCAGAAAACCAACCGTTATATAGAAAAATATCTGACTGATCTTGACCGACAGCTGGACAGTCCGGAGCAGGCATAACAGTCTGTCGCTTAAATTCTCTTCCGAAATCCGATGCAGCTCCATGTAAATATCACAAAAGATATCCATGCATTCTTTCTGATCCAGCTTGTTGCAGTATATTTTATACTTATTTCTCCCAAACTCCTTTTGGATCAATTTCCCCAAAACACTGTTCAAAACTTTTCTCCTTCGGTTTGTATCCTTATCCTTATAGTATTCGCCCACATCTTGTTTCGTTATACATATAAGAATGTATGATTTTTAACAAAACCGGTAGATGGTCGTGCTGGCAAAAGCATCCCCGGCTTTCAGTACACAGGAATCAAAAGCAGGCACGTTGACAGAATTCGGGAAAAACTGTGTCTCAAAGCATACTCCGGTTCTCTTCGTATACTCCGTGCCATTTTTTCCATTTTCTTTTTCGATAAAGTTTCCGGTATAGAGCTGCATGCCCGGAAGATCTGTATACACTTCCATGGTACGTCCTGTAGTTTCTTCCGAAAGTTCTGCCACCTTCTCAACCTTGCCCGGAGTTTTATCCAGGGCATAGTTGTGGTCATAACCGCCGGCGATCTTAAGAGGTTTATAATCTGCCTCGATATCATCCCCGATGGCTTTTTTCTCACGGAAATCCATCGGTGTTCCCGTTACATCCACGATATTCCCATTGGGGATCAGATCGTCTGTCGTCTCGGTAAAACCATTTGCCCGGATCCACACCTTATGGTCTGTGATCTCTCCTCCATCGTGTCCCTTAAGGTTAAAATAGGAATGATTTGTCACATTGCAGAGAGTATCCTTATCGGCTTTTGCCAGATAGCTGATCTTGAGCTCATTTTCATCCGTCACTGTATAGGTCACACTGATCTCCAGATTTCCCGGATAACCCTGCTCCATGTCCGGGCTCACTCTGTAAAATGTCACGCTGTTGTCCATGGCTGCTGCCTCATACATCACATGGTTGTATCCCGGTGTACCGCCGTGGAGATTGTTCTTGCCATCGTTTTTCTCCAGTTCATAAGTAACACCATTTAATTCAAACCTGGCATCCCCAATGCGGTTTCCATGTCTTCCAATAAAGGATCCAAAGAAGCAGCCATTCACCTCATAGCCTGCCACATCGTCAAATCCCAGTACAACGTCATCCAGTCTGCCCTCTTTGTCCGGCACAAACAGTCTGACAATATTGGCCCCATAATCGATCACTTCTGCCTTCATTCCATTCTTGTTTTCAATGGCATAGATTGTTACCTCTTTCCCATCCTTTGTCGTCCCAAAATTACTTGTTGTCACACTCACCTTACTTACCTCCTGCTATTTATTATTTGATTCCGCCGCCTCTGCTTCCTCCGGGCGGATGTTGATTCCAAGTTCTTCTAATTGTTTCTCATCTACTACATTCGGCGCCTCTGTCAAGAGACAGGAAGCGTCTTTCACCTTTGGAAAAGCGATCACTTCTCTTATATTGTCCTCTTTTGCCATAAGCATTACCAGACGGTCCAGGCCATAAGCAAGTCCGGCATGAGGGGGCACCCCGTACTTAAACGCATTCAACAGAAAACCAAACTGCTCATACGCCGTTTCCTTCGCAAATCCAAGTGCCTGGAACATTTTTTCCTGGACATCGTTCTGATGGATACGCACCGAACCCCCGCCGAGCTCTGTGCCGTTCAGTACGATATCATAGGCTCTCGCCCGCACTTTTCCCGGGTCTGTATCAATCAGATCAAGATCCTCTTCCATCGGCATCGTAAAAGGATGATGCATCGCCTGATAGCGTCCCAGATCCTCGTTGTACTCCAGAAGCGGAAACTCTGTCACCCAGAGAAAATGATATACGTTTTTATCCAGAAGCTCCATCTTTCTGGCAAGCTCCAGACGGAGGTTTCCAAGAACGTCATATACCACTTTATTTTTATCCGCTGCAAAGAGAAGCAGGTCTCCCGGCTCTCCTTCCATGGCACAGACCAGCGCTTTCAGCTCCTCCTCTGTCATAAATTTGGCAAAGGATGATTTATAGCTGCCATCCTCATTCACACAGAGATAGGCAAGTCCCTTTGCCCCGTATTCTTTGGCAAAATCCACAAGGGCGTCAATCTTCTTTCTGGGCATCGCCCCCTGTCCTTTGGCATTGATCCCCCGGACAGATCCGCCCGCCTCGACCGCTCCGGTAAATACACCGAAACCACAGTCCTTCACAGTCTCTGTCACATCTTTTAACTCCATGCCAAACCGGGTATCCGGCTTGTCAGAGCCATAACGGTCCATAGCTTCCTGCCAGGTCATGCGCGGAAATGGCAACGACAGCTCTACACCAAGAACCTCCTGGAACAATTTTTGGAGAAGACGTTCGTTTACATCCATCACATCATCCTCATCCACAAAGGAGAGCTCCATATCGATCTGGGTAAACTCCGGCTGGCGGTCTGCCCTCAGATCCTCGTCACGGAAACATTTCGTGATCTGGAAATAGCGGTCATAACCGGAACACATCAGAAGCTGTTTAAACAACTGCGGAGACTGGGGAAGGGCATAAAAGTTCCCCGGGTGCACGCGGCTGGGAACGAGATAATCCCTGGCTCCCTCCGGCGTACTCTTGGTGAGCATCGGCGTCTCGATCTCTAAAAATCCCTCCTCTGCCAGAAACTGTCTCGTCAGCATGGCGATGCTGCTCCGCATGATCAGATTGCGCTGAAGATCCGGGCGGCGCAGATCCAGAAAACGATAGCGCAGCCGGAGTTCATCCTTCGTCCTGCTGTTCTCCTCCACAGGAAAAGGCGGCGTCTCCGATTCAGAAAGGATCCGGATGTCCTTTGCCCTCACCTCGATGGCACCTGTCACCAGATTCTCATTGACAGCACCGGAACGTTTTTCCACCACACCAGTCACCGCTGCTACAAACTCAGCGCGCAGCTTAGCCGCCTTCTCAAAGGCCTCTGTCCCGGCGTCGTTCTCCTCGAAGATCAGCTGGATGATCCCGGACCGGTCCCTGAGATCTACAAAAATAATACCGCCTTTATTTCTGCTCTTCTGTACCCAGCCCATCACTGTCACGGTCTGGCCGATATGATTTGTCGTAAGCTCCGCACACCGGCAGGTGCGCTTCAAGCCCTTCATTGATTCTGCCATTGTCATTCTCCTTTAATTCATTACTCTGCAAAGAATTCCTCGATCTCTGTGTAGCCATCCTTTGCCAATAGTTCTTTTTGGAATTTTTTATTCTTTTTCATCACATTGATACTGATCCGGTATCCGGCTTCCCGTTCCTTCTCCGCTTTCAAAAGCACCTCTTTCATCATCTCCGGAGAGGCCTTCTTATCGATGAGATAAGCCTTTTTCTTCGCTGCCGACGGTACCGCAAAATCCCGCTCTAAGAGCAGCATGACGATTCTCTCAAAACCGATGGAAAATCCACAGGCACAGGTGTCATTTCCCATAAATTTCCCGATCATCTCATCGTAGCGTCCGCCGCCGCCCACGGAACCGCCGAACTCATCCATGGAAATCTCAAAGATCGGTCCCGTGTAATACCCCATGCCCCGTACCAGGGTGGGATCAAAACACATTTTAAAATCCGCTGTCTTCGTCTCTTCCACCATGGAAATGATGGTCTCCATATCCTCCGCTGTTCCCGCTTCCAGGTGATCTCCCAGCGTCTCCTTGAGATACCGGACGCCGTCGATATCGTTGGTCACAGTCTGGAACAACTCCATACAGCGGTCCACCGCTTCCGTTTCATAACCGGCTGCCAGAAGTTCTTCCTGTACCCCTTCCATACCGATCTTGTCCATCTTATCCAGTATGATAAATACGTTGTCATACTCTCCTTCAGAAAATCCACAATACGCCGCCATCGCCTTCAACATCCTGCGGTTGTTGATACGGATGGTAAAATTTTTGAAGTCAAGTTTTCCAAGGAGAGTGGTAGTGGCGAGGATCAGTTCAATCTCTGCCAGGATGGAAGGCTCTCCGAGAATATCGATGTCACACTGCATAAACTGACGGAAACGGCCTCTCTGGGGACGGTCCGCCCTCCACACATTGCCCATCTGCAGCGCTTTAAAAGGAGCGCTCAGTTCACTGGAGTTATTGGCATAGTACCGGGAAAGGGGCACCGTCAGATCATACCGCAGTCCGCTGTCCACCAGATCCGCCTCACATTCTGCAGTATCCAGTTTAAGCTTCTCCCCCCGCTTCAGGATCTTGAAGATCAGCTTTTCGTTTTCGCCCCCTTGCTTGCTGCACAGGCTCCCAATGTGTTCCACACAGGGCGTCTCAATGGAAGAGAATCCATAGGTCCCATAGGTCTCTTTGATCAGCCGGATCACATAATCACGTATCTCCATCTCTCTGGGAAGAATATCCTTCATCCCTGTGACTGGTTTCTTTTTTAACGCCATCTCTTTACCTCTTTTCCTTTTCTTTGACAGGATCTTATTCTGACGAAAATGGAAGTTTCCGCCGGATCATCTCATCTATTCTACTTATGTAGTCATCTACACTCTTTACATTTTCCACCCGCTCCATCCTGTCCTCCCCATGGAAGACATATTTGGAGGAGCCGCCGCAGCCCAATGCCAGTATCGTCTGGAGTTCCTCCATCATAAGCACATTGTAAATGCACTCCCTGCCTGGTCTGGCATATGCCACATTTTCCTGATTGGTATTTCGGCTGGTC
>CAMTDY010000185.1 GCA_947070915.1 uncultured Roseburia sp. | reverse complement strand
GTATAGGCATTGCCATACAAAACAACGGACCAGATAGTTTTGACCACCTGTATAAATGCGCGGACGAAGCCCTATATCAAAAGAAAAAAACAGGAAAAAACGGATTTTGTTTTTATCAACAATTTTAAAGTATAAAGACACAAAGAAAAACCCCCATCAAATGAAACATACTTTCATATGATGGGGGGATTTTTTAGTCACATCTTGAAATTTTTTCGCCTTTCATCAGCTTCTTGCCACGGATAGCAAAAAGTTCAGATACAGACACCACTTGGATTCCCTTCTCCTGAAAATAAGCGAGAATCTCAGGCACAGCATCTGCTGTCTTCTCATAAGCGGAATGCATATTGATAATATCTCCATCTCTGGCCTTTTTCACATTCGCCACAATCTGCTCTTTTGTTACTTCTGGCTTATAATCGTGGCTCCAGTTCGACACGTCAATAATCGGAGCATCGATCACTTCAAACATCAAATCGCTATACTCTACATTCGGCGCCCGGAACAGGAAACTGGAATACCCACTCATCTCTTTAAGAATAGCGTCGGTCTTTTCAAGTTTTTCTTTGATCTGTTCTTTAATCTTTTCTGCAGTGATTCCTTTATTTTCATCTACTTTAGTAGCCAGACTAGCATAATCATAGGAGTGGTTCGCGATCTCGAATCCCCAGTCCAGCGCCTGCTTAACTTCCTGCCTGCACTCTTCGCTCTTCACGATATTGCCGCCGATATAGAAAAATGTCGCGTGGGCTCCCACATCCTTAAGGGCCTGCTGAATCCTCAAACCATAATCCACAAAAGTACTTCCATTGTTGCCAGGACCATCATCAAACGTCATCGCCACGACCGGTTTGGAGGGATCAATATTTTCCTCGATCCATGCACGGTCCAGACCTTCATAACGGAATTCACCTGGTTCAAGGGGCTCTTCTGTAACCTCAGGGGTAACTTCCGGGGTAGCCGCTGGAGACGCTGAAGGTACAGGCGTTACCGTACTGGCAGGCGTCGGTGTCGGCACTGCTGGCGTCACCGCAGCTGTCGGCGCCGTCGTAGGCACATTCGGTTTCTTGTCGTCTGCTTTTTTAACAGTAACCTGGCAAGTAAACTTTTTCTTCCCTATCTTTGCCAACACAGCTGCTTTTCCCTGTTTTTTGGCCTTTACTACTACACTGGTTTTCTTTTTACCAGAAAGTGATATGTACTTTTTCCCGCTCTTAACTGACCATTTCACTTTTTTAGCGGCATTCTTCACTTCCAATTTTTTCTTCTGTCCCACCTTTAACGTAATCTTTTTACTGTTTAACTTCATTTTCTTCGCCGCGGATACCGGTACTGTGATCCCTGCTACAAGAGCACATACCAGAACCAGGCTCAAGCCTTTCACCATTTTCTTCATGAGTAACATGACCTCCTTATAATTTTGAAACAACGTGACTTGTATTCATATTATAACATTTTGAGGGTCAGGTCAACACTCATTTCATGGTTATTTTAACTCTCTTTATTTTTTCCATGTGGCTCTTGAAAACAGCAGCAGGATTGGGAAAAGTTCCAGCCTTCCTGCGATCATATCAAAAATCAGGACACATTTAGAAAATGGCGAAAAGATCGAAAAATTCTCCATCGGTCCCACTGCATTAAATCCCGGTCCCACATTATTTATAGTGGCGGACACACCGGAAAAATTGGTGGTAAAATCGAATCCATCGATACTCACCAGCAAAACAGAAACCGCATAAGTAAGAATGTAAGCCACCAAAAATACATTTACCGAACGGATCACCTCATGTTCCACCTTCCTGCCATCCACTGAAACTTTATAAATATTCCGGGGATGTATCATGACCTTCAGCTCTTTGAAAAATGTCTTCAGCCATATGATCATGCGGGACACCTTCATTCCTCCGCCGGTGCTTCCGGCACAGGCGCCGACAAACATCAGCATAAGCAGAATGGTCTTGGAAAACTCCGGCCACCGGTTAAAATCCACAGTGGAAAATCCCGTCGTCGTAATGATGGATGCCACCTGAAACGCCGAATGCTTTACTGTTTCAAAAATGCTTCCATATATATGACGTATGTTAAAACTGATCGCAGCTGCTGCCACCAGAATGATCAGAATATATACCCTGACCTCCGTCATACGCAGGGCATCTTTCCAGCGTCGCCCAATGACAACCAGATAATAAAAGGTAAAATTCACACCAAAAGCAATCATAAATATAGTGACCACGATCTGGATATAAGAAGAAAATCCCGCGATGCTGTCACTGTAAATACCAAAACCACCGGTACCAGCGGTTCCAAATGTGGTGGTCATGGCATCGTAGACACTCATTTTTCCCGCCAGCAGAAATATAAATTCAACCACCGACAGGGCGATGTACATTCCATATAAAATTTTTGCCGTAGACTTGATCCGGGGAACCAGTTTCCCCACGGTGGGACCCGGACTCTCCGCTTTCATCAGATACATATTGCGCCCGTCCGCCAGAGGGACTACCGCCATCATAAATACCAGGACACCCATACCGCCGATCCAGTGGGTAAAGGTCCGCCAGAAGTTAACTGCCTTGGACATCGCTCCCACATCCGCCAGGATCGTAGCCCCCGTAGTCGTAAAACCGGAAGCCGTCTCAAACACCGCATCCACAAAGGAAGGGATGGCTCCGGACATCACAAAAGGCAGCGCCCCGAACAGACTGAGCAAAAACCAGCTGAGCGCCACGATCACAAACCCTTCCCTAGCATACAAAGATTTGTCTTTAGGCCGGAACCGGGTGATGACAAATCCCAGCACAAGGCAGATCAGAGAAGACAATGCAAAATAAAGAGCATCCCCTTCCTGATAAATTAACCCGACAAAACAGGGCAGTAGTAAAAATGCTCCCTCAAAGTCAAGAAGCCAGCCAAGAAAATATATAACGATCCGAATATTCATCTCATGCCAACTCCTTTACTGCTTTCCCACACTGATCACATCCCGGATATCTTTCAGTCCCAGCGTCGTGGTCACCACCACCACCGAGTCTCCCACCCTCATTTCATCCTTTCCTCTCGGAATAATGATCTGTCGTCCACGTATAATACATGCCACCAGTGTATTTTCCTTAATTTTAAGTTTCTCCAGGGGAATTCCCGGGAGTTCTGAACTTTCTTTCACTACAAATTCCAGAGCCTCCGCTTTATCATCCAGAATCCGGTACATCGTCTCCACATTGCAGCCGATGGAATTTTTCATCGCCCGCACAAACTGAAGGATATACTGTGCCGTGATCTTCTTCGGATATACGGTAGTATCCAGATCCAGCTCCTTGATCACACGGTCAAAATCCATCCGGTTTATCTTTGTCGCAATCTTCCCAGAAGTCTGGCTCCTGGCAAAGAGTGAGAGCATAACATTTTCTTCATCGATATTGGTCAGCGCCACAAAAGCCTCCGCCTGCCCCACTCCCTCTTCGATCAACACGATCTGTTCCGAGCCGTCGGCGTGAATGATCTGTGCCTTTGGCAGCAGTTCCGAAAGCAGGTTGCACCGCTCCTCGTTCTGCTCGATCAATTTGATGCTGATGCCCATAGGCTGGAGTAGTTTGGCAAGATAATACCCGGTATCTCCTCCCCCTACGATCATTGTATCCTTCACCTGGTGTGTCTCAATCCCGATCTTCTTAAAGAAATCGCTGGCCTTCTTCGGCCCGGCGATAATGGATACCACATCTTTCTCCTGCAGCCGGAAATCTCCCTTGGGAATAAAGATCTCACCATCCCTCTCCACAGCACATACCAGCACATCCGCCCCCAGCTTCGGTGCAATATTCATGACCAGCATACCGTTCAGGCGGGATTCTCCCGGTACACGGAACTTCAGCATCTCCACCCGTCCCTTGGCAAAGGTATCGATCTTGATCGCTGATGGGAAACGCAGCACCCTCGCAATCTCCTGCGCCGCCGCAAACTCCGGGTTGATAGTCATCGCCAGCCCCAGCGCTCCCTTCACAAACCCGATCTCCTCGCTGTACTCCGGATTCCTTACCCGCGCGATGGTCTGGCAGTTCCCCGCCCGCTTCGCGATCAGACAGCACAACAGATTCAACTCATCCGATCCCGTTACTGCGATCAGCATATCTGCCTTCTCAATGCCCGCTTCCATCTGTGTCTTATAACTGGCTCCGTTTCCCACAACTCCCATCACATCAAATTTATTTGACAGCGACTCTACCTCTGCATAACGGCGGTCGATCACTGTCACCTCATTATCTTCTTTGTTCAGCTCCTCCGCCAGCGTTTTGCCGACTTTACCGCAGCCCACAATGATGATCTTCATTTTCTTTTGATTCTCCTCTTATCCTCATGAAAAGTAGTGTGTGTTTCTATTGAATAAGGTATCATATCAGAGGGAAAAAGTCAATGAAGGAGCACACTGACCCACATCCGTAAAATCAGCATTTACTTTAACCCCTTTTTATGGTAAAATTTAACATAGGGTCAGGGGTTTTTTAACAAAAGTTGGGGGATAAAGGATATAAACAGGGGGGTACTTATGAAAAATAAAATTGGTAGATTGTTTTCCAGGATACAGGATTTGGTAGTCGTCCAGTCAATCCGTTTCAGCCTCATCACAATGATACCTATTTTGATGATCGGATCATTTTTTTTAGTTGTTGCATCGATACCGATCGATGGATACCAGCATTTGATTTCAACTTGGAACGGTGGGGCATTATTACATATTTTTGAAGGGATCTACAATACAACCTTCGGGATGCTGTCGATCTACACAGCAGCTACGGTGGGGTATCATTATGGAAATCTCTATGTCCGGCGGGAAAGAAATTTTGGGCATGTTACATTACTGTTGTCTTTGAGCGGCTTTTTTGTTCTGTCCGGTGTGCCAGATGTTACGATGGATGTCTTTGGGGCAAAGGGAATGTTTACAGCGATCGTGTCAGCATGTATAGCCTCTCGTCTGTTTATTAGCATGTTTCAGCGCATTCACCATAAGACATTGCTGACAGACGGTGCCGATGTACGGCTGGGAATGGCGCTTCAGACGATATTCCCGGCAGCGATAACAATTGCAATTTTTGTAGTTGTCAATATGGTGATACTGCGGGTGTTTGATGTTTCCAGCGTGTATGAGCTGCTTATCCAGATGCTGAACGGAATGTTCACCTATATCAAAGGCGACCTTTGGCGGGGTCTGTGTTTTGTGTTCTTGTCCAGTGTCCTTTGGTTTTTTGGGATACATGGCGGCAATATGCTGGAAGGGGTGTCAAATGACATACTTCTGAAAGCGACGGAGAAGAAC
>CAMTDY010000184.1 GCA_947070915.1 uncultured Roseburia sp. | reverse complement strand
CAGAGATAACACCGTCTGGACAATTCCCTTGCCAAAACTCTTTGTCCCCACCAGCTTCGCGGCCCCCCTCGCCTGCAGTGTTCCGGCAAAAACCTCGGAAGCGCTGGCGCTGTGTTCATTGATCAGCACAGTGATCGGTTTGTCATAACTGGTCTCATTGGTCGAATGATAAACTTTATTCCCATCCTTTTTACTCTTTTCAGTGATAAGCTCCCCCTCCGGCAGCAGTTCATCCAGCATTTGAATCGTGGCATCCAGGGAACCACCCCCGTTATCTCTCACATCGATGACCAGACCTTTCACAGACTCATTACGGGCATTTTCCAGGGCAACTTTAAACTGCCCCGCCGTCTCCTTGTCAAATTCTGTGATTTGAATATACCCTACATCATCATATTTCTTTGAGTGGACAGAAACAACTTTAACCTCTTTGCAGACAACTTTCTTCTCCAGCTGTTCTTTCTGTCCGTCCGCCCCTGTTCTCTCAATCCCTATGACAATTGTCCGCTCCTTATTGTCTTCCGATTTGATCATGGCGATAACTTCCTCCAGGTTCTTCCCCTGGACATCGGTTCCATCCACGCTGATAAAGCGGTCCTCTGCTTTTATCCCCGCTTCTTCAGCCGGACCATCTTCCATCACCTGCTGGACAATAAGCGCCTGGTCCTCCTCCCGCTGCCTGAGTGTTACCCCGATCCCGACATAGGAGCCATTGATGCCGCTCATAAGTTCCTTGTACTCCTGTTCAGTGAAATACTGGGAATATTTATCTCCCAGTGCCTCTACCATTCCTTTCACTCCGCCATCAATCAGTTTTTCATCCTCTACATCTCCCTGATAATAACTGTCAATGCATTTTTCCACCACTTTGGCTTTATCATACATCTGCTGGGAAGCGGAACCCGGAACAAACAGATGTATTCCCAAAACCCTCGCCGCAGAAACCAGTCCAAGAGCAAGGACGATTCCAAAAACTGCACCAAAGATGAAACTCTTCTTATTGATTTTCAAAAAATGACCTCCTTCCCCTTCTAAAACGCATACATTAACCTCATTCGCACTTCGTGCTCGTTCCCCCCCTCTCTCTAGGGGAGGCTCATTCGCACTTCGTGCTCGTTTCTCCCCCCACATTTCCTATGGGGGCTCATTCGCACTTCGTGCTCATGAAGGATGCTCGCCAGATACTTCCGGGCACAGCCCGCTCACATGTCCAGTACTTCGTATCAGAGATACAAGATAGCCCAACCTGGCAAGCAAGCTTGCCTTTGGGCTATCTTGTATCTCTGGGTGCTTCGCACCCTGGACATATGGACGGGCTGTGCCCGGAGTGCCTGGCTCGCTATTGGCTCACGTAGTTGCGGGGGTTGACGTAAGCTCCGTTGACAGATACTCCGAAATGAAGGTGCGCTCCGGTGGATATTCCCGTCGATCCCACATAGGCGATCACATCTCCCTGTTTCACCTGTGCCCCCTCACTCACCGCCAGCCTGGAAGCATGCATATATACAGTATACAGGCTGTTTCCATGATAAAGCATGATATAATTGCCGGCGCTGGCACTATATGCCGCGGTCACTACCGTTCCATCACCTGCCGCTACGATCGGCGTGCCTGCAGAAACGGCGATATCGATCCCCTGATGATTTGTGCTGGCGCCTGCTGTCGGGCTGGTCCTGCTGCCAAATTCCGAAGAAATACGCCCCGGCACACGCAGCGGCCAGCGGAGTCCGCCATGATTTACCGCATAAGTATCTGCCGCAGGATCGGCGGCCCCGTTTGTCCCAGTTGTTCCATTCTTTGCCTCTGCTGCCTTTCGTGCCGCCTCCCGTTTTTCTATCTCTTTCTGTTTCTCAAGCAGAAGGTTTTCCACCTCACGCTCCGCCTTCGCCACCTTTTCCCGGAAGGTCTTTGCCTTGGAATCCGTGGCGGTGATGGCAGAATTCAGTTTTTCTATCTCTGTTTTTTTACTGGATTTCAGACTCTTCAGCGCATCTTTTTCCGTTGCTGCCTGATCCTTTAATTCCGCAATTTCCTCTACTTTTGACTCCATCACGCTGCGGCGGATCTCCGTGCTGTTCTTTGTCTCCACGAATTTACTAAAAAGATCTTTGTCGTATTTGGAAATCTTTTCTATATATTCGGAGCGGTTCAGAAAATCCCCAAGACTCTCAGCGCTAAAGATCATAGCCACATAATCGTCTCCACCACTCTCATACATATATTTTATTCGCTTTTTCATCGTTTCATACTGTTCTTTTTCAAGATTTTCGGCAATCTCCAGCTGTTCTTCCAGCTTAACAAGCTCTTTCCTGGCATCCTCAATCTGACCGTCCAGTTTTTTCATCGTCTTTGAGACATTTTCAATCTTTTTATCTACCTTTTTTACATAATTGAGAATGTTTCCCTTATCCTTCTCCAACGAGGCGATATCTTTTTTCAGTTCATTCACCCGTTCCTGGGCTTCCCTTTTCGTTTTCTCTGCTTTCTTGATCTGGGCGTCAAAATCCGTGGTCTCCGCCATAACACCCGGTTCCCTGTAGGACAGGCACAGACCAAAGACGATTCCTGCCATAAGTATCAACGACAATATTTTTTTCCTGCGCATCCTTCATACCCCTCTCAAATATTTAAATGTTTACGGACCGTAAAGAAACTTCCCAGAAATCCTACCCCTATGCCGACCAGCAGACATATCGGAATCAATATGCGGAAGATCTGTGCCGCCTCCAGAAAAGTCAGCCAGCCAGAGATCAGGTTAAACTTATTATTGATATAATTGATAATGGAGTCATAGCTGACGATCAGTATCACCAGCGGGATACTGGCTCCAATGATCCCGATCACCACACCTTCCACGATAAATGGCGCACGGATAAAAAAATCCGAGGCCCCCATAAGACGCATAATGCCAATTTCAGCCCGCCGCACAGTGATCCCAGTGGAAATCGTGGAATTGATCAAAAAGATCGATACCGCCAGGAGGATCAAAATAATGGCAATCGACACATAACTAATAAGTTTATTCGCATTTTCCAGTCCTTTTGCCGTGTCGTCGGAACGCTTAACCAGCCTGACGCCTTCAATGGTCTCAATATAAGCCGCCACTTCCTCCTGGGCGGAAATATCTTTGATAAAGACCTGCCAGGAAGCAGAATCTTTCAGCGGATTATCAGTTCCAAAACTCTTCACTAGCTCCGGGTTATCCTTAAAATTCTCTTTTACAAACTGCTCCCAGGCTTTCTCCGCTGAGATAAACTCCATATGATCCACCTCATCCCTGGCCTTGATCGCCTCCCCGATAGAATCAATCTGCTCCTGGGAAATGTCCTCTTCAAAAAAAACCGTTACACCCACAGAGGTCTCCACCTCTTTGACCATATGATTAAAATTACTGACAATGAAATAGAACATTCCAAACAAAAACAGGCAGGCCGCCATCGTACCAATGGATGCCAGCGTAAACATACGGTTTTTTCTCATGCTCTTAATTCCCTGTCTTACGCTGTAAAAAAATACACTAATCCCTCTCATATTCATATCCACCTTTTTTATCATCCCGGATCACATGGCCCTCTTCCAGTGTCACCACCCGTTTCTGCATGATATCCACAACATCATTATTATGCGTCACAACTACAACTGTAGTGCCCATTTTGTTTACTTCCTGTAGAAGCATCATGATCTCCCAGGCATTCTGTGGATCCAGATTTCCCGTAGGCTCATCGGCAAGGAGTATGGTAGGCTGGTTGACCAGCGCCCTGGCGATCGCCACCCGCTGCTGCTCTCCCCCGGAAAGTTCATGAGGATAGGCGTCGGCTTTTTCCGTCAGTCCCACAATGGTGAGCATGGTGGACACATTCCGGATGATCTCCCGTTTATTTCTCCCAAGGATCCTCTGGGCAAATGCCACATTTTCAAAAACAGTACGATCCTTTAAAAGACGGAAATCCTGAAATACCACACCAATATTTCTGCGGTACAGGGGCACCTGCTTGCGCCTCAGTTTATTTACAAGACGTCCTGCGATATACAATTTCCCGGATGTGGGGTCCAGCTCTTTTAAAAGCAGCTTGATAAATGTAGATTTGCCGGAACCACTCTTCCCCACTACAAAAACAAACTCCCCCTGTTCAATGCGGAGTGAGACATCCTTCAGCGCATCGACACCGGTCTGGTACTGTTTGCTCACGGCATCCAGCGCAATGATCGGCAACGGTTTATTCGTATCCATGCTAAACCTCCCCGGTTAATAATCTATCGTTTCCAGATAATTCATATACTTTACTACCATAAGGGCAATCTTGAAGGTGATCGCATCATCAAATACCCGAAGGTCAAGCCCGGTGCTCTTCTGCAGCTTATCCAGCCGGTAAACCAGTGTATTCCGATGTATGTAGAGCTGTCTTGATGTCTCCGAGACGTTCAGGTTGTTCTCAAAAAATTTGTTGATGGTACTCAGTGTCTCCTCATCGAACTCATCCGGCGTCTTATCAGAAAATATTTCTTTTATAAACATTTTACACAGAGGCATGGGAAGCTGGTAGATCAGACGGCCGATGCCGAGATTGCTATAGGCGATAACCTTTTTATCACTATAGAAGATCTTCCCTACGTCCAGGGCCATCTTTGCCTCTTTATAGGATCTGGAAACCTCTTTCAGATCTTTTACGATGGTGCCAAATGCCACATGCACCCTGGACATGGCCTCCGTATTCAGCATATCTACGATCACCTCTGCTGTCTTCTCCAGGTCTTCAATCTTTTCCTTCTGGCCGATCTCCTTGACAAGAATGATATTTTTCTCATCTACTGCAGTGATAAAATCTTTGGTATGGGAGGCAAACATGCTCCGCACCGTTTCGAGGGCGCCGCTGTCTTTCTCCTTATTGGTCTCAATAATAAATGCAACTCTTCTGGCATTCATTTCTATATGAAGCTTTTTGGCGCGGTTAAAGATATCCACCATAAGCAGATTATCCAGAAGTAGATTTTTTATAAAATTATCCTTATCATATCTTTCCTTGTAAGCCACCAAAAGGCTCTGGATCTGGAACACAAGGATCTTTCCTATGGTGTAGACTTCCTCCGAATCCCCCTGTATGACCACTACATACTCCAGCTGGGTCTCATCATAGATCTTAAAAAACTGAAACCCATTCATCGCCTGGCTGTCTGCCGGCGATTGAACAAAATTCTTACCTTCCTCCACAAAACGGGATACCTCATCTGAAGTCGAAGCCAGTGCATTTCCCTCTGTATCCATTATACAAATATCATTTTTTGTAATCCCCTTAATACCATCTACGGTATTCTGCAGTATCTGATTTGATATCATCGCCACACCTCCGAATGCAAGTCTACTC
>CAMTDY010000183.1 GCA_947070915.1 uncultured Roseburia sp. | reverse complement strand
GATTGTACATAATTTTTAATACATTCTACCGTCTTGTCAATGCCGATGCGGTCACCATGGATTTTAATTCATTTAATTTAAGATAGATTGTACATAATTTTTAATACATTCTACCGTCTTGTCAATGCCGATGCGGTCACTGCGGAGCGCCAGGTCGTAGTTGAAAAGATTATCCCATCGCTCTCCAGCGTGATAGCGGTAATAGTTTCCTCTGCTTTTATCCTTTTTGGATACGGTCTCAGCGGCGTGTTCTGGTGAGAGCTGGTCGATCTCGATGGAGCGCTGGATACGGAAATCAAGGTCAGCACTAATGAATACATTTATTATATCGTCCAAATCTTTCAAAATGTAGTCAGCGCATCTTCCAACGATCACACAGGCACCTTCCTCTGCTACTTTCCGGATCACATTGGACTGGGCTAGAAAGATCCGGTCATCTAAAGAAAGTCCGGCAAAACCGGTGTCCTGACTGGTAAAAACATTCATACCCATGGCAATGGAGTAAAGAAGGCTGTTTGTTGCCTTGTCCTCCACGGACTCGAAGGCAGCTTCCGAGAATCCGGTATCTTTGGCAGCCCTGGAAATGATCTCGTTATCGTAAAAGGGAATTCCCAGCTGATCCGCCAGTTTTTTCCCGATCTCGCGTCCTCCGCTTCCGTACTGTCTGCTAATCGTGATTACTGTTTTCATTGAAAATCACCATGCCTTTCTATCAATTTAGAACAAATTCTTAAATAATTCATAACCGATATTTTAATTATACAAAATTTTTTACGGAAATACTAGTGGATTCTTAGAAAAATAACTTGTCATATCTTAGAAATGTATTATATAATAATTGAGAAAGATAGTTGAAAACGGCAGGAAAGGGTTCAGGTGACGAACATGAAAAAAATAATAGCTACAAAACAGGCTCCAGCAGCGATTGGTCCATATTCCCAGGCGGTTGAAGTAAACGGTTTGATCTTTACATCCGGTGTGATCCCGATCATTCCGGAGACAGGAGAACTTGTGGAGGGCGGTATTGAAGCGCAGGCAGAGCAGGCGATCGGCAATCTGGCGGCGCTGATCAAGGCTTCCGGAGCCAGCATTGAGAATACGGTAAAAACTACGGTTTTCATTAAAAATATGGATGATTTTGCCCTGGTAAATGAGATCTATGCGAAATATTTTACAAAGGATTTTCCGGCGCGCTCCTGTGTGGAAGTGGCACGTCTTCCCAAAGATGTACTGATCGAGATCGAGGCGATCGTTGAAAAATAGAAAAATTAATTTACTGGAAGAATGAGGAATGTCGGCAAATTGGTAATTTTCTTGACAAGGCAGTATTATGTTGATATACTTAAATCCGAGATGTAATATTTTTGTAATAAATTCTTAAAAAATATGAAGAAGAACTTTAGGAGAGATTGATAATCTGATAGAGTACATACTGGAGGGAATAACATGCGGAGAGGAAGAATCCTTAAAATCTTCTTAGGGGCAGGCATATGTTTGACTGCCGGGGTAATGGTAAATCACATTACATCGATGACTACTACGATGTGTACGGAAAAAGAACTGGCGGGTATGTCCTATACCTTACAGCAGTTTGTAGATACCCAGTCGGCGGGTGCTGCTTCGGATCCAGAGGCGATTGTGGCGTTTCCGGATGATCCAGCACAGAATGCTCCCGCAGCACCGGGCACAGATCCAAATGCACCTGCTGTTTCCGATGGCGCAGTGGCAGCAGAGCCAACACCGTCGGCAACACCAAAACCAAAATCAGAATATGATAAGGTCGGCATATCGGTGGCGGCAGATTATGTAAATGTCCGTAAAAAACCGAATACAGATAGTAAAGTGTTAGGAAAGCTGTACCGGGGAAGTGCGGCTACGATCCTGAAACGGACCGGGGACTGGGTGAAGATCAAGTCTGGGCAGGTACAGGGTTACATTAAATCAGATTATCTTGCCATTGGGTTCAGTGCTGAAAAGCTGGTAGATAAATTTGGAACCAAGATCGCCACTGTGGATACAGAGACGTTGAAAGTCCGGGAGGCAAAAAATACAGAGTGTGCAGTACTTACCCTCGTATCCGGAGAAGAGAGTTTTGAAGTTCTCCGTGAGGATAAAGAATGGGTAAAGATCATGGTCGACGGGGACACAAAGGGGTTTGTTTCCAAAGAGTATGTAAAGGTTTCCGTCAAATTTAAAAAAGCGGTTTCCATTGAAGAAGAGCGTGAAGAAGCAAGGAAAAAGGCGGCAGCGGCAGCAGCGGCAGCGAGAGAGGATATGGCTCAGCAGCCATCACAGCCTTCCAGTAATTCCAGCAGTTCTGGTAACTCCAGTAGCTCTGGTAACTCCAGCAACTCAAATGGAAATTCAGGCGGTGGAAGTTCAAGTAACAAATCTGGTCGCGGCGGATCTTCCAATAAGGGATCTGCTGGAAAGTCAAATCATTCGGATTCCTCAAATAAATCTTCCGGAGGGGGCAGCAACAATTCCAGCGGTACCATTGGAAGCGGCGATGGTTCTACCATTGCCTCCTATGCATTGCAGTTTGTAGGAAATCCATATGTGTACGGTGGTTCCAGTCTGACACACGGTACGGACTGTTCTGGCTTCTCCCAGGCGGTATTCCGTAAGTTTGGAATCAGTCTGCCGAGAACCTCCAGTGAGCAGTCCGGTGTAGGAAAGAAGATCAGTGTATCCAGTGCCAGGGCGGGAGATCTTATCTTTTATGCCCGGAATGGACATGTAAACCATGTGGCAATCTGCATCGGCGGCGGCAGGGTCGTACATGCCAGCAATCCGACTACAGGGATCACCACCAGCAACATTGGTTACCGTACGCCATATTGTGCGAGAAGAGTGATCGGGGATTGATCCCATTGGCAGAAAATAATGTATAAATTAAAAAGAATTCCGATTTCCCTCTCAAAAGGGGGATTGGAATTCTTTTCGTATACGTGAAGGTAATGTGAGAATAATCTCTATATGGTATTAATCCCGTCTCCGGTTTGTGAGCAGGATCAGCCGGAACAGCTGCAGGGCCGTGGCGAGAGCAGAAGCTACATAAGTAAGAGCAGCAGCACGGAGAACCCGTCTGGCTCCTGTGTTTTCATCTCCATAAAGAATATTGGTATCCTCCAGAATGTTCAGCGCTCTCCGGGAGGCATTAAATTCCACCGGCAGCGTCACCAGCTGAAAGATAAGAACGGCAGAAAAGAGGATCACACCGATCTGAGCCAGCTGGACATAGCCCAGGATCAGACCGAACAGGATCAAAGGCATGGAGATGCGGGAGGCAAAATTTACCACTGGTACGATGGCGCTTCGGATCGCAAGGGGAGCATACCCTCTGGCATGCTGTATCGCATGGCCGCATTCGTGGGCGGCCACACCGATGGCAGAAACAGAAGATGAGCCGTAGACGGAATCGGACAACCGCAGGATCTTTGACCGTGGATCATAATGATCGGTCAGATTTCCGGATATGCGTTGAATGGATACATCCTGAATCCCGGCGTTGCGAAGGATCATTTCGGCAGCCTGTTCGGCGCGGATCCCTCTCTGGCTGAAAACCTGGCTGTATTTGCGAAAACTTCCATTTACATTGGCAGAAGCTGCAAGACTGATCAGTACTCCTGCGATGACAAAGATGTAGGTGGGATCAAAATAAGGATAAAAGAATGGCATAATAAATCGCTCCTTTCAATGATAGGATATACAGGAATGGCTCATAATACCCAGACCTGCAACGGTATTTATTGACAATAACACATTTTTTTTATAAAATTATGAAGTAATTGAAAACAATAGATTAAATCGGCAGATGGTCGGACTAAAATGACTTGGAGGAAATAATTTATGGCAGCATTAATCCCTACATTTTTACTATTAATCGCAGGTTTCGTACTTCTGATCAAGGGTGCAGATTTTTTTGTGGAGGGAAGCGCCAGTATCGCAAGAAAACTCAGGGTTCCATCCCTCATTGTCGGGATGACCATCGTGGCGATGGGAACGAGCCTGCCGGAGTGCTCTGTCAGCATCAATGCCTCGTTGACAGGAGAGAATTCTCTGGCGGTCAGCAATGTACTGGGATCTAATATATTTAATCTGATGGTGGTCTGTGGTGTGTGTGCTTTATTTGCGCCTCTGATTGTCAAAGCCCAAACCCGTAACCGCGATATTACATTTTCCATCCTATGTGCCATTCTGCTGGGGGCTCTGGGATATTTTGGGATGGAACTGGGGCGGGTGGACGGATGGATCTTTCTTGTGATCTTTCTTCTGTTTTTATTTTATATGGTGATGTCTGCCTTGAGAGCCAGAGCGGCGGGGCAGGGCGCAGAAGACGAAGGGGAAGAATATGCGATCATTCCGGTGTGGAAAAGTATTCTGTTTATTGTGGGTGGCGCTGCGGCGATCGCTTTTGGCGGAGATTTTGTCGTAAAATCCGCCTCTAAGATTGCCACGGATTTTGGCATGAGCCCGACGCTGGTAGGGCTGACGATCTGTGCCATCGGGACAAGCCTTCCGGAACTTGTTACGTCAGTGGTGGCGGCGAGAAAAAAGCAGGTGGACATGGCGCTGGGAAATGTCATCGGTTCCAATATTTTTAATATTCTTTTTGTGCTGGGCATCAGTACCGCCATCAGTCCCATTGCTGTGATCACAGAGAATCTTGTCGATGTCGTGCTTTTGATCCTGATGAGTCTGATCGTCTGGATCTTTACCTGGACGAAAGAGCGTGTGAACCGCGCCGAAGGCGCCTGTATGGTTCTTCTCTATATCGGGTACTGGGTGTATATCTGTGTAAGGTAACTGTCATTTTATTATTTGCTTTGTTGAGTTGATGAAAGGTGTGAGAATATGAAGAAAAAACTACTGTGTCTGGTGCTGGTGTCCGGGCTGATCCTGGGGAACTGCCAATTGGTAAATGCAGCCAAAAAACCATCTTTAACATTTAAAAAACTTACATTGAATGTGGGACAGAAGAAAAAGATCACCATCAAGAATAAAAATAAAAAAGCAGCCTATACCTTCCGGTCCTCTTCTAAGAAGATCGCGGCGGTCAGTTCAAAAGGTGTGATAACGGCTAAAAAGCCGGGCAGGGCTAAGATCACGGTGATGCAGAAATTAAAGAAGGGTTCCAAAAAGCCATCCAGGAAGATAGGAGTGATCAGTGTGAGCTGTAAAAAGACATTCATACATAAACCATCTGTAAGTCTGCAGCCCACCAGTGCGCCTCAGGTGACACCTCAGCCAGTGCCTCAGAATACACCAGCGGCCTCTCCTCAATCCACACCACAGGCGACGCCAAAGCCGACAGAGACGCCTGCGCAAACCCCTGACCTGTATACCAGAAAGGTCATGACAGTAACCGTATCTGATACAGAGTTATATTCTGTG